>CAYOBW010000288.1:0-9513 GCA_964402115.1 uncultured Victivallales bacterium | reverse complement strand
ATGATTCCGCTCCTCGTCCCTCAAACGAACCCCTACGGAGGTGGAATGCGCCCGCCAGCGGCCCAAGCAACCGGTTGACATCCCGTCCCCATCTCGGCCACCCTCAAAGCCGTATGCAAGAGCCGCCATCCCCACCTCGGCTGCACGTGCTGCTGACCGGCGCCTCCGGGCTGATCGGCCGCGCCCTGCGCGCCCACCTGCTGGAAGCGGGCCACACCTGTGTCACGCTGGTGCGCACACCCTCCCCACCCCCCGGCAGCTTCGCCTGGAACCCCGCCACGGGCCAGCTCGACGAGCGGGCCTGCGCCGGCATCCAGGCCGTCATCAACCTCGCCGGCGCCCCCCTGGGGGACGGACGGTGGACGCGCCGACGCAAACGCCTCATTCTCGAAAGCCGCGCGGGCGCGACACGCCTGCTGGCCGAAACCCTCGCCCGCCAGCCGCACCGGCCCGCGGTCCTGCTGTCAGCCTCCGCCGTCGGGTACTACGGCGATCGCGGCGACACGGTCCTGGACGAGCAGAGCACGCCCGGACACGACTTCCTCGCGCATGTGGCGGCACAATGGGAGGAGGCCTGTCGTCCGGCGGCGGATGTGGGCATCCGGGTCGTCCACCTGCGTTTCGGCGTCGTGCTCGACCCCCGCGGCGGTGCGCTGGCCCGGATGCTGCCACCTTTCCGGCTGGGTCTGGGCGGCGTGCTGGGGCCAGGGACGCAGTACCTGAGCTGGGTGTCGCTCCCCGATGCCGTATCGGCCGTGGCGCACCTGCTCGCCAACCCCACGCTGCACGGCCCCTTCAACATCGTGGCGCCCCACCCGGTAACCAACCGCGAGTTCACGAGGATTCTCGGCGAAGCCGTGCAGCGTCCCGCCCGCCTGCCGGCGCCGGCCTGGTTGCTGCGTGGTCTGCTCGGCGAAGCCGCCGACGCCCTGCTGCTGTCGAGCACCCGGGCATGGCCGGCGCGTCTGACCACCGCCGGCTTCACCTTCCGCCACCCCGAGCTGGCCGGAGTCCTGGCCTGCCTGCTCGCACCGCCGGATGCCCGCGCCTCCCCCTGAACCTGGAAAGGTGTTTAGGCTGTAGGCTGTTAGCACTTGACTGTAAATGGTTTGCGTAGATCTTGTTGCACACCCTGTGGTAAACGACCAGAAGGTGATCCCGTGCAACAGCCGCGATGTCTCCGCACGCGTGAAGATGGCGGAGGGAGAGGGATTCGAACCCCCGGACCCTTGCGGGTCAACGGTTTTCAAGACCGCCGCTATCGGCCACTCAGCCATCCCTCCATCAACGACTTACGGACTCCCGGCGCACGCGAGGTGAAAGACAAGTCAATGTCTTCCGTGTTAACAGGCGCGTTCAGCGGCAGACTATGCCCCATAAAAGCGAAGCGTCGCAAGTCCATTCGACGCGCCGGATGCGCGATTCGCATACACGCGTGGGACGGGAACGGGAATCCCGGCACGTCAAACGCCCGGCAAGGCAGTTCGCTTGTTTGCGCCACCTGCCCCACAGCGGGGCGCCACGGCGCCGGGGTCGGCGCGCCAAGCCAACGGAAGCGCCAGCGCCCGATCGAAGAACCAGCGCGCCCCGCCGACCAGCAGGCCACGCAGTCCGCTCACCAGTCCGAGGTACATGATCGAGGCCGCCCAACCGATGACGCCCCAGGCGGCGAGATCCTCGGGCGACCGGAAGAGACCTCCGCCATGCATGCCGGCGATGAGCAACAACACCCACAGCACACCGGCGCCGGCCAGCAGCATCCGCAGCCCTGCCGCCAATACCCACACCGTCACGACCGCCAACCCCGCCCACGCCACCAGCGTCCAGCTTGTGCACATACGGCCACCTTTCCGGCGGTCAAACCGGCCTGGGCCAGCCACTCCGCCACGTAAAGGAAGCGACGACACAGCGGCCATTCCGCAGAAAAGATGAAAAAATATTGAACAATGCGCTTGCGACAAAAGACCGGCTACGCTACAGTTTGCGACGTTGGTGTAGGGGTTGATTCGTTCTGGGGAAGGAAGAGACCCTGATCGTTGTCGGCCGGGAGGGCCGCAGCCGAGCCTCATGAAAAGTGTCATGGTGCAGGAATCGGTTCAAACTAGGAGTGCATGACACGCAAGGGATGAAGTATGGATATCTATGTAGGAAACCTGTCGTACGATGCCGGCGACGCCGACCTGCGCGAGCTGTTCGGAAAGTACGGTAACGTCACCTCGGCGCGCGTCGTCAGCGACCGCATGTCCGGGCGTTCGAAGGGCTTCGGCTTCGTTGAGATGCCGGACCGCAACGAGGCGCTTAAGGCCATCGAATCCACCAACGGCGTGGACTTCCAGGGTCGGCCGCTGCGCGTCAATGAGTCGCAGCCCCGGGAGCCGGGTGCGCGTCCGCGTACGGGCGGTGGCGGCGGCGGCGGTGGCGGTGGCGGTTTCCGCGAGCGTGGCGGCGGCGGTGGCGGCGGCGGTGGCGGCGGCGGATCCCGCGGCGGCGAGCGTCGTTGGTAGCTTGACGCTTTAGTGTGTATTCGGACGGCCTTCCGTGTTTCGGCACGGGAGGCCGTTTTTTTCGGCAGTCACCGGCTCGGGGGCTGGGGCATCCGCTTCCGGCGGTCCACGACCCGGCGTGTCAGGGTCCAGGCCAGTGGCGCAAGCCTTTCACGTCGGGTCGCAGATCCCCCTCGCCACACGCAGCCCCGGCAACGCCGGACGATCAGGCGAAGGGCTGGTTTGTCCTTGATTCCTCGCTCGCGTGGTGGGATATTGAGCGGACATTGACGGTGTGAGGCAACAACTCGAGAGGGAGTAGGGCCATGGAAGAAAAGATCCGCGCAAAACTGGAGTCCATGCGGTCCATGCTGCAGGCTGACGGCGGCGACCTGGAGGTCGTGGAGATCGTGGGCACGACGGCAAAAGTCAAGCTGCGAGGCGCCTGCGGCGGTTGCCCGCATGCGATGATCACGTTGAAACAGGGTATCGAGCGCATGTTGCGCGACCAGGTGGATCCGGCGATCACCGTTGAGCGCGTGATGTAAAGCGATACGGGCGAAGTGCGAGCGGCGAGGAGGTGCGGCGGCATGAAGAAGAGCATATGTTTACTGGTGGCGGGAGTCAGTCTGTCGGGCCTGTGCGGAGTGGCGGAAGTCAGCCAGCCTGCGGTTTTGCTGAAGGTGTGCACGTACGCGGGTGCTGATGAGTACCGCGTCATGAACGCGGACGAGTACCGGGCCTACGACAAGAAGGCCAAGGACGAGGTGCGCCTGTTTCGCAAGGCGCTGCTGATGACCGAAGCAGCCTGGAAGGCCAATCAGGAGACGGCCAAGACGCCTTTCCCCGGGAGTGCCATCAAGGAGAAGCAGGTTAAACTGCTGGGACGGTTCAGGGATGCCGGCACGGCCGAAGCGAAGATGGCCAAGCTTGAGGAGCAGGAGTCGGACTCCGAGATGAAGCGTCAGGACAAGGAGAAGGAACGCAGACAGCGCGACATGCGCTCGGTGCGCGGGGATCAGCGCAGTTCCTTCGAACGCAAGATGAAGGAGCAGGAGAGCCGCGAGCGGGAGAAGGAAGACCTTAAGTTGCAGGCCGTTGCGCTATTCGAAGAGCAGTTGGAGAAGCTGATATCTTCCCAAACAGCCGGTCCCGGCGGCGCCAAGCCAGTTGTCGAGGAAGAAGCGGCGCCCGACGCCGAGGCGAAGCCTGAGCCCAAGAAAGCCGGGGCAGCCAAGGATCTGCCCGCCAATCGTTAGTCCAGGCCCGCGTCAGCTGATCAACTCGTGGGGCCACACGGCCAGCCCGCCTTCCAAGGTGCGCACATCGGCGCACCCTGCGGCCGTCAGCATCAGCGCCGCCTCGTAGCCGCGCAGGCCGATGTCGCAGTACGTGACCACCAGCTTGTCCTTCGGCAACTCGGGCGTCTTCGCGCGCAAAGCCCCCAGGGGAATGAGCTGCGACCCGCGCAAGTGCCCCTGATCCTGTTCCTGCGGGGTGCGCACGTCCAGCAGCAGGAAGTCCGCGCGTGCTTGCATCAGCCGATGCAGTTCGTCGGCGCGGATGCCCCGCAACGCGCCGGACAGCTTGTTCCGCGCCACGTTGCAGGCCGTAATCAGGCTGTCCATCGCGGTGGCATAGGGCGGGGCGTAGGCGAGATCGAGATTGGCGACCTGGTCAACCGTCAGCCCGGCTGTGATCGCCGTGGCCGCCACGTCAATCCGCTTGTCGGCCGCGCCCGGTCCCGTCGCCTGAACGCCCAGCAGTCGCCGGGTGGTCCGGTCCACGATCAGCTTGAGCAGCAGCAGGCGTGCAGCCGGCATGAAATGCGTGCGATCCAGGCCGGGCACGATCACCGTTTCCACATCCAGTCCGCGCGCGCGCGCCTCGCCCTCGCCCAACCCCGTGCGCGCCGCCGTGAAATCGAACACCTTGCAGATGCTCGAGCCCAGCACCCCCGGGAAAGTCTCCGTCCCCCCGCACAGGTTGGCGGCGGCCACGCGCCCCTGCTTGGCCGCGGTCGTCCCCATCGGGTAGTAAAACGGCGCGCCGGTCAGGAGATGCACCGTCTCCGTGCAATCCCCCGCGGCCAGGATGTCGGGGTCGGACGTACGCATGCCGGCATCCACCTTGATCGCGCCCGTCTCGCCCAGTTCCAGTCCAGCCTGCCGGGCCAACGCCACTTCGGGCACGATCCCGCACGCGAGAATAACCAGGTCGGCGGGGAACGTGCCGCGCGAACTGACCACCCCGGAAACGGTCCCCTCCCCCTCGAAGCCGCGCACGTCTGCGCCCGTCACAATGCGTACGCCGTGGGCTTCGAGGTGCCGCTCGACCAAAACCGCCATGTCGGGGTCGAGAATGGGCAGGATCTGCGGCGCCTGCTCCAAGATCGTCACGCGCGCGCCCTTGCTGACCAGTGCCTCGGTCATCTCGATTCCAATCAGGCCACCACCGACAATGACCACGTCGCGCGCGTAGTTGCCGGCCAGCGCGGCACGAATGCCCTCCGCATCCCGCACGCCGTGCAGCGTGAAAACATGCTTCAGGTTCGTGCGCAGCGCCGGTGGCACCACGGCCTTCGCGCCGGCCGTCAGCAGGAGCCGGTCATACGGCAGCCAGAACGTGCGCCCCGAACCGACGTCCCGCGCATGCACCCGCTTGCCGGCACGATCGATTTCGAATACCTCGGTGCGGTTGTGCAGGTGCACGTTCATCACCTTGCGGAAGAAGACCGGATCGCGGACAATGCCGGCGGAACTGGAAATCAGGTCTTTCTGGTCGCGCACCGTGCCCGCGACGTAGTACGGCAGCCCGCAGCCGGCGTACGACAGGATGCTGCCACGGTCCACCACCGTCACATCCGCGTCCGGCTTCAGCCGGATGATGCGCGCCGCCGCCTTGGGGCCTGCCGTTACGCCGCCGATCACCACGACCCGCAGGCTGGGCGCGACCGCCGGCCGTTCCGCGCCCGGGGCGCTCAGCCGTTCGGCCACCGGTAACTCGAGCACGAACTCGGCGCCGCCCTGCGGGGCGGACTGGACCCAGACCCGTCCGCCCGCCGACACCGCCGCGCTCTTCACGAACGCCAGACCCAGTCCGACCCCGGGCCGCCCCGATTCGCGCGCAGCGGCGGAGCGATAGAACAACGTGAAGATGCGCTCGCGCTCGTTCTCCGGCACGCCGGGGCCGGAGTCCGTGACGATCACCCGCACCCGGTCCGGCGTCTCCCCGGGCGCCGTGGCAAGCTGCACGCGGCCGTGCTCGGGCGTGTACTTCAGGGCGTTGCTGACAAGGGCGCTCACCATCTCGACGAAAGCCGGCTCGTGGATCCGGACGGCCACGCCCACGATGTCGGTGCTCAGATCGAACGCGATCGCCTGCCGGGCCGCCTCATCCACGTAGTGCATGTAGACCTGGCGCACGACGTTCTCCAGCGCGGCCGGCGCACTTTCCGGCCCGTCCTCGGCCGTTGCGCGGATGATGGCGAGCATGCGGCGGACGGAGCGGATCGCCTCGTCACACCGCTCTCCGGCCTTCTCGAGCGGCCCCCGTTGCTGCGGCAGCAACGGTCCCGTGTACTCGCCCAGCACCGCCTGCAACGCGGCGTTGACGGCATTGAGCGGCCCCTGCAACTGGTGCGCAATCAGCGACGCGAGCTTCACGGGATCGGACTGAAACTGCTCGCTGATCAAGTCCTTCTCATGCGACATGGCGCTTCCTCCACCTGCCGTACTGCGCAGGGCTCTTAAGGGCACCACGATAATTCCCGGACGGACGGAGTCAAGCTCTTGCTGTGCGCCCGCACCGCGGCCTCAGAGGGTTTTCGGCGGAAGCGACTCCCGACGGCGCGGCGCGCTGCGGCGCGCGGGGCCTTTCTGTGATTGACGCGCGTGAGCCAGAACGCGTACTAGGTCCGGGCGGTGGGGTGCCATGGACACGTTGGACGACATCCAGCTTATGCAGCGCGTGCAGGCGGGCGATCAAGCCGCCTTCAGCGTCCTCGTGCACCGCCATCAACAACCGTTACTGAACTTTTTCGCCCGGTTGGGCGCTTATACGGAAACAGAGGACCTCGTGCAGGAAACGCTGATCCGCGTTTTCGGCTACCGACAACGGTATGCGCCGACTGCGAAGTTCACGACCTTCCTGTACACGGTGGCCCGACATGTCTGGATTGACCGACTGCGGAAGATCAAGCGCGCGGAGGTATGGAGCGAGGCGTACGCAGCGGAGGCGGAGACCGCGCACGACGGGGACATGGCGCGGCTGCACGCGCGCCTGGATGTGGATCGAGCGCTGGAGCAGCTGCCCGGGAAGTTGCGGGATGTGGTGGTGCTGGCCGTCTTCCAGGGGTTAGGTTACGAGGAAGTGGCCGAGATCCTGGACATCCCGGTCGGAACGGTGAAGTCTCGTATGTTTTTAGCCATGAACAACTTGAGGGCCTTTTTCGATGCAAGTAACGCGTGATATCGGAGAGGTGCAACCGGACTGCCCGCACGCTCTGGACGCAACGGCCTATGCGCTGGGACGCCTGGCGCCGGACGCGGGCAAGGCGTTCGAGGACCACGCTGCCGGCTGTGCAGCGTGCGGGCAGGCTTTGGCGGACGCTCGTGTCGTGGTGACCCGCCTGCGGAACGCACCCGAGCTAACCTGCCCCCCTGAACTGGCCCAGCGCATCCTGGCGCAGGTGTCGATTGACAACGACGCGCCCCCCGCGCAGTTCCTTCCGCAACCCATGCGCTGGCCCGCGCATCTCCGGCGACTCGCCGCCACTCTCGTGCTGTTGCTCAGCCTGACCATCATCGCCCTGGAAGCGCGGCGCGCGGGTTGGCTCCCCACCCCCTCTGCGTCAGACACCGCCCCCGTGAGCGAGAGGACTCCCGTCCGCGCAGAGACGCCCCTCCAGCCGGCAGACGCCTGCGTGCAGGCCAGGGCATGGTTGTGCCGCGTGCAACAACCCGACGGCGGTTGGCGAGCCGGCACCATGGGCGGTCTCGACACCTATGACATCGGCGTGTCCGGGCTCGCCCTGCTGGCGCTGCTGAACGACGCACCAGCCACCCCGTCCCCAGCCCACGCTCCGGCCGTCCGGCGGGGCGTCGACTACCTGGTCAGCCGGCAGGGGGCTGACGGGCTGTTCGGGCCCGCCTGTGCCGGCGCACCCTACAACCAGGGCATGGCCACGTTGGCGATCCTGGAAGCCTGCGCGCGCACCAGCAACGCCCTCTGGCAGGCGGCCGCCGCGCGCGGCGTGGCGTGTCTGACCGGTGCGCAGGACGCCAGCGGCGGCTGGGGCTACTGGCACGCTCCAGCCGGCGCCGTCAATACCGGCGCGACCCTGTGGCCGCTGCTGGCGCTGCACCGCGCCGCCCGGTTGGGCCACCCGGCCGCGCAGCCGAGCGTCGAACGCGGGCTGCAGTGGCTGCGCCTGGCCGTCAACGGCGACGGGCGCATGGGCTACGCAAGCACCGCGGCCGCGCCGGCCGACTCGGACACGCTGACCGCCGCCGGCGCCGTCTGTTTCCTCCGCGACAACCACCCCGCCAGCCGCCGGCTGGTCGCGGCCATGCTGCCCGCCGTGCGGCAGTCGCTGGCGAACGCACCCTCCGCCCCCGACTTCTACCAGGCCTTCTTCGCCAGCGAAGCGCTCCTGCTCGCGCGCGACACGACCTCCACGACCGTACGCACGGCCGCACGCCAACGCCTGCTGGCCCTGCAGCGGCGCGGCGACGCGGAAGCCGGCATGTGGGCCGTGCCGGACCGCTGGAGCGGCGTGGGCGGCCCCGTCTACGCCACGGCCCTGGCCGCGCTGGCCCTGCGCGCGGACTGAGGCCCACGGCCGGCGCGCAAAAGGGCGGGGCGCCATCATTTTGCGGATATACCGCTTGACATTAAACCCGCCTAACCGTTAATTTTTTCACGTTTTCCGCCGGTGGCCAAGCCGTGTAGCACGAAAGTGTGAAATCGTGTGATCACGGGAAGGACACCGCTTGTGTTCATCCAATGCAACGAGAGGATGCCGATGAGCAAGAACCTCAAGACCTATGTAGAGACCGTCTGCCGGGAAAGCGGGAATGACCGCACCCGCATGATGGACATCGTGCGTGCCGTACAGAAGGAGTTCGGCTGCGTGCCGGGCGCCGCGCTGGACCTGATCGCGAAGGAGGTCGGCTCCCATCGCGTCGAGGTCGAGAGCGTGGTCTCCTTCTACGCCTTCCTGTCCGAGCGGCAGAAGGGCGCTGTCGTCGTGCGTCTCTGCAACGACGTGATCGACGAGATGAACGGGGCGGCGGCGGTCGAGCAGGCGTTCGTCGCCGAGCTGGGCATCGCCGTGGGCCAGACCACGCCCGATGGCGCCATCACGCTCGAGCACACGCCGTGTATCGGCATGTGCGACCAGGCGCCCGCCGCGCTGGTGAATGACACGGTCGTCACGAATCTCGACACGGACAAGGCCCGCCGGCTGGCGCGCGCGCTGAAGGCGCAGGGCACGGCGGCGGAGCTCGTGAAGACGCTGGGAGACGGCAACAACGCGCACGAACTGGTGCGCACGATGGTCGTCAACAACCTGCGCAAGAAGGGCCCTGTGGTCTTCGCCGACTTCCAGAACGGCGCGGCGCTGAAGAACGCGCTGGCCATGTCGCCGGCCGAAGTCATCCGCGACATCAAGACCTCCCGCCTGCGCGGCCGCGGCGGCGCCGGCTTCCCCACCGGCATGAAGTGGGACTTCACGCGGCAGGCCAGCGGCCAGCAGCGCTACATCATCTGCAACGCGGACGAGGGCGAACCCGGCACGTTCAAGGACCGCGTCGTGCTCACCGAGTGCCCCGATCTCATGATCGAGGGCATGACCATCGCCGGCTACGCGGTGGGCGCCGACACCGGCATCCTGTACCTGCGTGCCGAATACGTCTACCTGCACGCGTTCCTGCTCGATGTGCTGGCGCGGCGGCGCAAGGCCGGTCTGCTCGGCAAGGACATTACGGGCAAGGCGGGGTTCCACTTCGACATCCGCATCCAACTGGGC
>CAYOBW010000287.1:0-9559 GCA_964402115.1 uncultured Victivallales bacterium | reverse complement strand
GGTGGTTTCGACGAGGTAGCCATTGGCATCCAGAGCGCAGGACGTGAACCCGCTCCCGGAGATGGTGGTGAGCTGGGCGCTGGTCAGACCGCCGCTGGTGGAGCCGAAGCGGAGGGAAGAACCGGAAACGAAGGTTCCGGTGAGGTACAGCGTGCCGCCGGTCCAGTCGATCGCGCGGCTGTCGGCAAAGGCCAGCGCGGCGCCCGTGCCCAGGTTGATGCCGGCGCTGCCCGCCACGTCCAGGGTTCCGAGGGTGTCGGTGTATGTCGCCGCATGGAGGGTGGCGTTCCCGATGGAAACGGCCGTGGCGTCGGGCAGGACGTTGTGCGCGCCCAGAGCGAGCGAGCCGCCGTTGACGGTGGTCGCGCCGGTGTAGGTGGTCGCGCCGGAGAGGGTCAGCGTGCCGCCGCCGGTCTTGGTCAGGGCGAGCGTCTTGCCGCCGCCGGAATCGGTGATGACCCCACTGAAGCTGCTCATGGTGTCGTTCGCGCCAACGGTGAGCACGGAAGCGCCCGCGCCGCTGTTGGTGATCTTGGCGCCCGCGGCTCCGCCCCCCACGGAGAGGCCGTTGATGGTGTCGCTGAACCCGTTCAGGTCGAACACGGTCAGGTGGTTGGCATCGGCTCCGTTGAAGAAGACTCTGCCCGCGCTGGCGCCGTCGGGAATCACATGGGAGGCCCCCAGCTTCAACGTGGTCGAGGCGCCGGTCCTGACCGACTGGTAATCGTGGTTGTCGATCTGCGTATCGCCGGTGTAGTCATTGGCGGTATTCGACAGAATGTAGGTCTGGGCAACACTGTTGTTGCCGTTCAGACCGTAGAAACTCACGGCGAACCCACCGGTGAGCTTGCCGCTGATCGTGTTCTGCGATGTTCCGCTCGCGGTCCCGATGTAGGACCCGATCCGGGAATCCCCGGAAAGCGTGATGGTCCCCGAGAACGTGTTGTTCTGGTCCGAGCGGATCGCGCCGTCAACGCATGTGGCGTCGCCGCCTTCCACGTAGCCCGTGGTGCTGATGGTAAAGTTATTGTCGAGCGTTAGCCCGGTGGCGCTAACGAAAAACTGGCCGGTGCCGGATTGGAAGATGGCGCTGCCGGAGGGAACGCCTGTCGTTGTTGAGACAAAAATCCGTCCATTGTTGATGGTGGTGTTCCCGGTGTAGGTGTTGCTGCCCGAGAGCGTCAAGTCGCCCGCGCCGGTTTTGGTGAGGGCCAGATTATGCGCCGCTACTCCTGCAGCCGTAAGGCCGCCGATGGTGCCTGCAAGCACGCGTGTGCCCGTTGTGCCATACGTGACCGCCCCCGGGTTGTTAATCGTCAAGGTGGCGAGTGTGCCACTGCTGTTGATGACCCGCTTTCCGAAGGTGCCAGTGCCGGAACCACTACTAGAGCCAGTGTCCGTCAAACCTGCCAACGTTTGGGGAAAACCGTTAAGGTCAAGGGTGGTATATATCGATCCGGACATGCCGGTGTTTCCCCGCAGATTAAGGCTTGTCGAGGTGGGCAGGGCGTTGGCAACGCCAAGCATGACGGTGAGGTCTTTAAGGCCGTCGTTGTTAATGAAATCGGTGCTGCCCGAGTAAGTACTCGCGGCTTTGAGCATCCAAACCGCGGTGTGGGTGTTTCCGCCCCCTCGGGAATTGATCGTCAACGGTCCGCTTCCTGTAATCGCGCCGCCCAGGGTCTGGTTCATGGTCACGCCATAACTGGAAAACCTTGTGGTTCCTCCCAGGGTAAGCGGGGCATTCAAGGTGGCTGTTGTAAGTCCGGCACTCCCGAAGAAAAGCGCGCCGGGATTGGCTAAGCCCGCAACCCCGGTTCCAACGATGGATATGGTCCCGGCTGTGGCGTAAGTCCCCGCGGCATTGAGCTGGAGCGTCGTTCCGCTTGCGACGGAGACTGAAGAACTATTCGCGATGGCGTCTGTTCTATTCAGAAGGAGGTCGCCGCCGGTGATGAGGGTCTGTCCGCTGTAGGTGTTCGGGCCGCCGAGCGCGAGCACGCTGGTGGCGTGGCCGGCCTTGGTCAGGCTGGTGCCCGCGCCCGCGAGGATCGCATTGATCATGTGCGTCGTAGTGGCACGGCTGAGGGTAATGGTGGCGGCCGCGTCGAGCGTGATGGCGTTTGCGGTATCGCCCAGTGTAAGCGCGGTGCTCTGGCCGGCGCCAAAAGAGATGTTGCCGACACTAACGCCGCCTGCCGCGACGCCCACGGCGGCGCTGGCATAGTTGAGGGTGGCGTCGCCGAAATTGACCGTATCCCCCGAGGCGGTACCGGATACGCCGGCATGCGGAGAACCACCGCCGGATGTCAGGGTCCAAAATGCGCTCGTGCCCCAGGTGCCGGCGGTGCTGCCGAAACCGGCGGTGGTGCCGTCCGAGTCCCAGTAATAAGTCGCCGCGGTTGCGGCGGGCGCGTTGAGCAGCGCGGCCAGGCCGGCGATCGCGACGGCGAGGCTCCATACGTTCCTGGTTTTCATTCCTGCATTCCTCCCAATGTGGGCTTTGCCCACAACCCTCACCCCGTCCCTCTCCCAGCGGGAGAGGGCGGAAATACTTTGCTTCTCTGCGCCGTTCCCGGCGGTTAAGGCCCCAATTGCCTGCGCGGTCGATTCGTGCGTGCCTGCGGCAGCCTTTTGCAGCTCTTTGTCACTTCACGGAGAAGGTCGATCCCATGGTGACCCGCTCCAATACGATCTGCGTTCCCTTCTTCACGGCCGCCAGGTTGCCCGTGGCCCCCGTCACGGTGAGAGGTATGAACTCAGGCCCCGTGTAGGAGGCCAGCACATTGAACAGCACGGTGCCACTCACCTCGCCAACCCGCAGCGGGTTGATGTTCAGCGTCAGGTGTGCGGGCAACGTCAGCGCGGTGACCACGGCGATGGCATCGTCAGCCCCCGAGGGGTCGATGTCCCAATCGAGGACGCTGTCGGTATCCAAGGTCAAGGTCCCGACCGTCAGCATTCCAACTCCGGCGCCGCCTGGCGCCAACCTGCCGCCCGTCTCTACGGTGGCAGGGCCGAGGATGCGCCCCGCTCCCTCCAGCGTTGCGGTGGGCTTCACCGTCACCGCGCCCCCGCCCGTGGCCGACCCCGCCCCGTTGCTGACGCGCAGGGTGCCGGCGTTGACCGTCGTGTTGCCGGAGTAGGTGTTCTCGGCGGAAAGCGTCACGGTTCCGGCGGTGGTCTTGTTGAGGGCAATTCCCGGTCCGGCCAGGACCGTGGACGCCGAACCGTTCTGCATTTCGAACGTCCCCGTGCTGGTGAGCGTGCCGCCGGCCAGCGTGCCCCCGCCGGCCAGCGTCACCGTGCCGACGCTGTCGGAGTAGCCGGTCACATCGAGCACCGCCGTGCCGCCGCTGACGGTCACGGCGCCGGTGGCGATCGCGTTGTTCGCGCCGTACTTCAGCGTGCCGGCGTTGACGGTGGTCGGGCCGGTGTAGGTGCTGACGCCGGTGAGGGTCAAGACGCCGCTGCCGATCTTGGCAATGCCGCCGCCAGCGCCAATGATAACCGGCGCGATGCTCATGGTGCCGGTGATGTCAAAGGTCCGGGCGCTGGCGCCCAGATCCAGTTGGGCGATCTGGGTTCCCGTTCCCTTCGTCAGCTGGCTGGCGCCCGTGCTGGCGAAATTGCCATTGAGGACCACCTTCGCCGTATAGGTGCCCGCATTCTGCGCTATTTGGTAGATCGCGTTGTTCATGGTGAGCCCGCCCGGTCCGATCGTCATGGTGGAGTTCGCGCTGTTGGCTGCCAATGAGTAAGAGGCGCTGCTGATGGTGTTGATCAGCGTCAGCGAACTCAGCGAAAGGGCCGAGCCGGAGCCCGGGTTGAACCTGCCATTGCCGCTGCCTCCCCCCGTCGCGGTCACAGCGCCGACGGTGTCGACGATCCCAGAGTAAAACATCCCATCCGCAGCGATGGTGATCGAAGCCGCGTCTGCAATCTGGTTGGCCGCCGCCACAGTCGTTTTGAGCGTGCCGCCAGCGCTCACGACAATATTGCCGCCCACGGCGACGATGCCGGCGGTTTTGGCCAGCGTCAACGTGCCCGCGGAGATGGTGGTGTCCCCGGTATAGGTGTTGGCCATGGTGCCGGAGAGGGTGAGCTCGGCGGCGGCGCTCTTGGTCAGACCACCGGCGTCGCTGATGACGCCGCTGAGGGCCTGAGCGACGCTGCTGTTGTACGAGAAGGTGGCGCCGCCGGCAATGGCGATGGCGCCGGCATAGGCGCCGCCGTTAAGGCTGCCGGCCCCGCCGATTTCGAGGATGCCGCCGTTGACCGTAGTGTCGCCGGTGTAGGTGTTCAAGCCGGAGAGGGTCAAGGCGCCGTCGCCGGTCTTGGTCAAGGATCGCGACGAGGCGTCCTGGGCGATGGCGGTCGCGACCGTCACGGCCAGCCCCGCACCCACATTCGCGGTGGAGTCTGTGACGAGGCGCAGCGCGGCGCCGCCCGAAAGCGTAACCGTTCCTTCCTCGAAACGCAGACCGCCGATGTCTTTCGTGGCGTCCACGGCGACGCTGTAGATGCCGCTGGCGTCCGTGCCGGCGGCGAAGACGGCCGTTTGGCCCGCACCCATCCAGGCGGCGGTGGCGCCGGTGCCGTCGGCTGCGACGTTCCAAGACGGGTTCGCCGCGTCCCAAGTGCCCGCCGGGGTGGTCCCGCCCGCGCCGGCCGTGGCGCCGTTGAGGTCCCAGTAAACGATGGGGGCGACAACCGTAAGGGTCGTATCATCGGCAAGGGCCGAGGCGGTGACCAGATCGTTGCCCGCGGTATCCTTCAACACGGCGTTCTGATTGACCTTGAGCTGGAGGCTCCCGGCGGTTGTGGGCGCAACCTGAACGCTGAACACCCCGGGCGTGGTCTCGGTGACCGCCACGAAGTTGACGGCCGCGCTGCCCGCGTTGCCGAGGTCGTCGGCGTCGATCGTGCTCGCGTCCATGTCCTCGCTGAAGGTCACCGTGTAGGTCACCAGGCTGTTCGCCAGGATCGGCCCGCCACCCTTGTCATCGGCGATGCCGACCAGCGTCGGCGGGGTGGTGTCGGGGTTGACCGTCAGGGTGTCGTTATCGGCAATGAGCGGAATGGTGACCAGGTTGTTGCCCGAGACATCCTTCAACACGGCGTCGGCTTTGATCTGCAGCCGGAGGGTTCCGACGCTGGCCGGCGTGACCTGAACGGTGAACACGCCGGGAGTGGTCTCGGTGATTGTGCCGATGTCGATGGCCGAGCTGCCCGCGTTTTCGAAGTCCTCGGCGGCAACCGTGCCCGCGTCCATGTCCTCGCTGAAGGTCACCGTGTAGGTCACCAAGGTGTTCGCCTCGACCGGGCCGCCACTCTGGTCATCCACGATGGCGCTGCTGGCCAGCGTCGGCGGGGTGGTGTCGGGGACCACCTCGGTCGTGAGCCCGTAGAGGTGCCAGGACCAGGTTGCAAGGGGTTGCGTGGCCGTGATCACGAGATCCCGCCCGGCCACCGCGGTGAAGTGGTAGCTGATGAAATAGGCCGTGTTTGCCGCGGGCAGGCCCACCGTGGTGGCATCGTCTTCATTGATGACGCCCGTCGAATCCGAGACGGGGCCGGGGCCGTCGGGGTCGAAGACCAGGTTCGCGTTCCGGGTGCCCGCTGCGGCCCACTGCCGGACGTAGATGCGGGTGTCGTAGGCGACTCCCGGCGTGAGCCCGCTCACCGTCCACGTGGTCGTTCCGCCGGCAGCGCAACTGCCGTTGTAATACATGTCCGTCAGCAGATCGGCCAGGTTGCCGGAGACGTTGTGGCCCGCGTTGCCGGCGTGGTCGTTGGCGGTCCCGGAGGAGATCGCCCGGCTGAAGTTCAAGCTGCCGTTGGCCCCTACGTTGTAGGCACTGAACTGAACCGCATTGATCAGGGCGCCTGGGGCGCCCAGTCCGAAATCCAGCTTGTGGGTGTAGGTCTTGGACGCACTGATGCCGCAATCCGCGTCACCGGTGATACGGACGAAGGCGATGAGGCTGGTGGTGAAGTTCCACGTCGTATTACCGGCGATCCCGGCGAAAGCGTTGCCGGAGAGGTCTTCAATCGCGCCGGCGTCGATCTCCACGTAATAGCTGGTGGGGGTGCGAAGGTTGCTGGCGGGATCGATGGTCACCTGCGCGCCGTTGACCGTGACGGCGCCGGAGGTCACGGGGATGGTCTCCACCACGCTGCCGTCGCTGATCCGCTTGAGCGTGACGTTGCCGGTTCCTTTCTGAACGCTCTCGTTGAAGGTGATGACGAGATCGAAATTCATGGGCACGCCGGTCGCGTTGTCCGCGGGGCTCAGGGTGCTGACGGTCGGTGGGACGGTGTCCATGGCTGTGAGGTATCCGCTGCCATCCAGGGCGAATGAGCTATACCCGGCGTCCGCGGAGATGAGAGCGAGCTGGGCAGGTGTCAGACCGCTGCTATCGGTGCCGAAGCGGAGGGACGCGCCGGAGACGAAGGTTCCGGCGATGTTCAGCGTGCCCCCCGTCCAGTCAATCGCGCTGCTGTCGGCAAAGGCCAACGCGGCCCCGGCGCCCAGGTTGATGGTGGCGCCCGCGGTGACGTCCAAGGTTCCGACCGTGTCGGTGTAGGTGCTCGCGTTGAGGGTGGCGCCGCCGATGGAAACGGCCGTGGTGGGCAGGACGTCGTTCGCGCCAAGAGCCAGCGTGCCGAGATTGACGGTTGTCGCGCCGGAATAGGCGTTCGCGCCGGAGAGGGTCAGTGTGCCGGCGCCGGTTTTGACGAAGGATTTGGCCGCTTGGGTGGCGCCGATGTCGTTGGCGTAGGTGAAGGTGTTGGCGCCGGTGACTTCGATGCCGAATGTCGAGCCACTGGCGAAAGCCGCCGTGGTCGCCCCGAGCAAGCTGTCGATTTCCCCTGCAGTCCATCCGCCCGAGTCTGCCTGGACGGCCAGCGTGGCTCCGCTGACGACGGAAACCTTGCTGGCCAAATTGTAGCCGGGCAGCGCCGCCGCTTTGGTGGCGAGCAACGTGCCGCCGTTGATAGCGGTTGCGCCGCTGTAGGTGTTCGCGCCGGAGAGCAGCAGCGTGCCGAGGCCGGTCTTGGTGAGGCCGTTGTTGCCTCCGCCGTTTTGCAGCACGGCGGAGACAATCAGGTCGCCGGCGCTGTCGCTCGTCGCGTCGGCCACATTGAAGGTCGTCGCGGTGCCGCTGCCGCCGGCGCTGCCGAGGGTCATTTGCGGGTACGTGGGACTGCCGCTGACGTTGATCGTCGAGGCCGCGCCGCCGCCGACGGTGACCGTCCCCCCGAGCGCAAACGACGGGTAGCTCGCGCTCACGCCGCCGTAGGAGGTGAGCGTGCCGCCGTTAAGCGTCACCGGGCCGAGCGTGGTGAAGAAAGCGCCGTTGTTCCTCACGGCGCCGCCGTTGACGACCAGCGTCACCTGCGGCGTGGAGCTGGCGTTGCCCAGCACGTCGCTGGCCCCGAAGTTCAGCGTGGTCAGGCTGCCCACGATAATCTGCCGGCCCGCCGTCTGCGGATTGCCGAGTGCGCTCGCCGTCGGATTGCCGAGCAGCCCACCGCCAGTGGCCAGGACCGTGCCCTGACCGATCGTCAGGTTGCCCGTGAACGTGCTGGCATTGCCGCTCAGCGTCAGCGGGCCGACGCCCTGTTTCACCAGCGCGATGTTGCCGCTACCGGGAACCTGGCCGGTGCCGCTGGAGTTGTTCAAGCCGATGACGCCGGCATAGCTGCAAGGGGTGCTGTTGTCGATGGTCAGGGTCGCGAGCGTGGCGCTGCTGTTCATGACATAGCGACCGCCGCCGCCGCTCGCCGCCACGTCCGTCAGGCCGGCCAGCAGCTGGTTATTGCCGTTGAGGTCGAGGACCGCGTCATTGTGCAGGCTCGAGGCGTTGCCGTCCTTCAATGTAAGGACCCCGGCTCCGGGCAGTGCGCCACCTTGGAGTCGCACGATGGCGTTCGCGCCGCCGGGGCTGGTGATGGTGGTATCGCCCGCATAGGTGCTGCTGCCGCCTTTCAGCACCCACGTCTGGTTGTGGGCGGTGGCCGCGCCGCCGGCGTCGAAGGTCAGGGCGCCGGTGCCGCCGATGGGGTTGTTAAACGTCGTTGTGCCGCCGCCGCTGTAGTGGCGAATCTGCGTGGCTCCCGCCAGCGTCACCGTGCCGGACAGCGTGGCGCTTTGGGCGTCGTTGTGGAACACGAGCGCGCCAGCGCCGTGAGGCCCGGCGGCCGTGGCGCCGCTCAGCGTCAGGTTGTTCGCGAGCGTGCCGGTCAGTTCATCGATGTAGAGTTGGCCGCCGCTGGCGGTCACCGCGCTGCTGCCGAGGGCCGCGAGATCCAGGATTCTGAGCACACCCGCGCCGATGGTCGTGGCGCCGCTGTAGGCGTTCGCGACGGCAAGCGTCAGCGTGCCCGCGTCGTTCTTGGTGAGGCCCGTCACGTTCGCGCCGATCGTGGAACCGATGGTCGTGGCGCCGGCCCCCTTGACCGTCAGCGTCCCCGCAGGGTCAATGGCGGCCGTGGCAAGCGTCAGCGTCGTCCCGCGACTATCTAGGGTCAGGTGGTTGTTGCCGGTCACGCCGCCACTGTAGGTTGTCGCGGCAATGCCGGCGCCCCCGCCGAGGGTGAGGATCCCCGTCGTGTTGGCCGCCAGTGCAATGGGTCGGGAAACATCTCCCGCGGTGGAGCCGGAGACCAGCGCCGCGGCCTGCGCGCCACCGGCACTGTCGCCCAACGTGACCGTCCCGGCGCCCACGGCGGCGTTAGCCGCGGAGTGAACCAACGTGCCGGCCTTGATTGTCAGCCCGCCGGTGAACGTGTTGTTGCCGATGATCCACCACGTGCCCGGGCCGTCCTTGACAACGGCCAGCTTGCCGCCCTCCGCGCCATCCGCGATCGTGGTGGAACTGCTGGCCCCGAGTTTGTTCGCGCCGGTGTTCGAGCCGTTGAGCGTGAGGGTTGTGGTGTTGCCGCCGGTGGCGGAACCCACGATGGCGTTCCCGATGCCATCGCCGATGCTCAGCAGGCTGGCGGCCGACGACGCGTCCGCGCTGATGGTGAACGTCCCGCCGCCGGCGCCGGAAAGGACGATGGGCGATTTGATGGTGTCGGTATGATTGCCCATGCCCGGGAGCGACTGGATCAGGCCACCGCTGTTCAGGTACAGGGCGCCGGTCTGGAGCGTATAGGCGTTAGCGGAGGTGTTTCCGAAAGCGATGCCGCCGATGTGGCGGGTGGCGTCCACCGTGACAGCGCGAGCCGCCCCGAGGGTTCTGCTGAACGTCGCGACGTCGGGGTTGTCGGTAGTGGCGGAGCCGGGGGCGGCGGCGGGGTTCCAGTTGTCGGCAGTCGCCCAGCCGCCATCGGCGTCCACATTCCAGGAAGCACTGCGATCGACCGCAATGGTCGTGTCATCGAGAATGGCCATGGCGGTATCCAGGACGTTGCCCGCGGCATCCTTGAGCACGGCGCCGGCCTTGACCTGAAGCCGGAGGCTCCAGCCGCTGGTCGGCGTAACCGGCACGCTGAACACGCCGGGAGCGGTCTCGGTGACCGTGCCGATGGTGACGGCCGCGTCGCC
>CAYOBW010000286.1:0-9573 GCA_964402115.1 uncultured Victivallales bacterium | reverse complement strand
GCCGTTCACCTTCCGTCCGGCTCCCGGTACGCGCGGATCTCGAAGACGCGGGCCGAGGGGTCGCCGTGGGTCGCGTCCACGGTCAGCCTCAGCTTCACGACCTCGCGCGTCTTGAAACGGTGCACGCGGTGGCGCAGGAAGTTGTCCTTCACCGCCGCCACCTCGCGCCAGGCGCGGCCATCGTAGGCTTCGACGCGGTAATCCCGCACGCAGCGCGGCACGACCGGGGCGACCGGGAAGCGCGCGTTGAGCTCGGTGTCGAACGTCAGCCGCACGGCGTTGACGGCGACGGCCTTGCCGAAATCGAGTTCGACCCACTGCGGCAGGGGCTGTCCGGGATCGGACGCCCAGAGGTGGCTGTCCCCGGCCACGATGCGCGCCACGCCGTCGGTCACTTGCTCCGCCCGCTGGTCCATGGGCAGGCGCAGCGGCGGCTCGACGAAGAAGGCGTACTGCTGCCCCTTCACGACGGTCCACGCCCGCGCCGCGTCCCCGCCATAGGCGCGGCAGGGCCCGGGCAGCGCACCTTCCATCAGCTCCCACGTCACGCCGGGCGTCGGGGGCAGCCAGACCCAGAGGTACGGCTGCGTCACGGCGCAATCCAGCTTGAACGCGACGTACAGCCGCCGCCCCGCCGGCACGGTCGCCGTCGCGGTCGCCACGTCGCCGGTCGCGGAGAAATCGCCCGCCGCGGCCGCACCGCGCAGGTGCAGGGTCGTCTCGACCGCGTCCTTGCGCGCCGAAACCAGGCAGAGGTTGAGGGTGCCGATCCGGTCGGTGAGGCCGCGCGGGAACATGACCGCCCGCGGCATGTTCAGCTCGTGCCCCTCGGCGGTCTTCACCTGCTGGCGCGTGAAAGCCTGGAAGCTCTGCGCGCTCGACGCCGTCACGGCCGCCGCGCGCGCGAGGTCCGCGTCATCCTCGTTCCGCAGCCCCGGGATGTACTGATCGTCCTTCAGCAGCTGCTGTTGCAGCGCACCGATGTGGCGCTGTCCCAGCGCGCGCGGCCCGACGCTCAGCCGCAGGCAGAGCGCGGCGGCGGTGCCCGCGGCCTGCCCCAGCGTCGCCAGCGTGGACTCCACCCGCACCGAGCCAAGGGCGATGTGCGTCACGCTCACGTTGCGGCCGGCGAAGAGCAGGTTGACGATGTTGGTCGAGTACAGCGTGCGGAAGGGAATGCTGTAGATCGGCACCCGCCCATCGAAGTAGTACGGCCCCTCCTTTCCGGAGAAGATGCCGCGCGGGTGGTGCACGTCGAGGCTCCAGCCGCCGTACGAGACGCGGTCCGGAAACAGCGTGCCGGCCTCCGCGTCCTGCTGTTTCAGAATGTAGTCGCCGACGAGCCGCCGCGTCTCGCGCCGCGCGTCCATGTGCGGCACGTACGCCAGCGTGTAGTTGCGTGCGCGGTCCCTTTCGCGCCAGCCGTTCTTAATGAACCCCCAGTAGGCGAAGCTGATGCGGATCAGCTCGTCGCGGGCCAGCTCGGGATCGGCCAGGTCGTCGATGTCGCCCGGGTGCTCCAGCCACCACTGTCCACCGGCGAAATTCCGCGGCTCGCGCCCGAACGCGTCCGGCGGCGGCAGCTGCACGGCCCACGGGGGCGGCGTGTAGTCGACGGGCCGCCCCGTGTCGTCGGCCCGGTAGGAGATAGCCAGGTTGCCCATCAGGCACCCACTCATCGTGATCGCATCCGCCCGCGGCGGCGCGGCGGACTCGCCGAACTCGTCCCGCGCCTCGCGGCCGAAGCGGTACTGCGCGCCGGCGTAGTAGCCGACCCAGCCGTCGCCCGTGCAGTCGATGAACAGCCGGCCGCGGAAGCGGCTGGCCGCCAGCGTCAGCGTGTCCACCGCCCGCACGGCGGCAATGGTCGCCGCGTCCCGCATGTCCGCCGCGATCACGCGGCGGTTGAGGAACACCGCCAGGTTCGGCTCCCCGCCGGCCAGCGCCTGAAACGCCTCGCTCCACTTGCGATAGCCGTGCCGGGCGCGCAGCAGGTTGGCCTCCTCGATGATGCCGCTCTCCCGCGCGTTGGGGTGCGAGACGCTCGCCCCGCACGTCCCCACGCCCAGCTCGCTGCTGGCGTTGCCGCCGAGCACGGGGCGATCCTGCACCAGCGCGGTGCGCGCGCCGGTGCGCGCGGCGGCGATCGCGGCGGCGCAGCCGGCCGTGCCCGCGCCGACCACGACCACGTCGTAGTCGCCCGCGTCCTCGACCTTCCGCGGCGCGCCCGTCAGCCGCGCCCGCTCGTGCTGGCAGGCCTCCAGCTCCGCGGGCGGGCGGTAGGCGAGGTCGCGCGCGAACAGCAGCGCGTCGCAGCGGGCGAACGCACCCGTGAGGTCCCGCAGCGCCAGCCGCACCTTGCCCCGGGCCAGGGTGAAGTCGCCCGCCGCTTCCCAGGTCCACGCGTTGGTCGGCGCCGCGCCGCAGACATGCTCCGCCTGCCGGTCGCCCACCACAACGGCGAAACGCCCGGGCGCGTGCTCCGGCAGCCAGTTCTTCGCGCGCACCCAGAGGCGGTACGTGCCGGCCCGCGGCAGACGCACCTCGGTCACGGCGTCGCGGATCGGCGTGCCGACGCCGCCGGCGAGCAGGTAGGCCGACCCCATCTTGTGCACGAACTGCGTGTCGAGCCGCCACTCGCCGTAGTCGGCGAAGTCCTCGGCCTCGACCCACAGGAACCCGTCCACCGCCATGGTCACCTCGCGCGGCGGCTTGCGAAACCGCGCCAGGTCCTCCAGGCTGCCCGGCACGACAGGCGCGGCAGGGGCGGTGCCAGCCACCAGCCAGCCAATGGTCGTTAGCGTCAGAAGAGCACGTGTCATGACTGGGGGGCCTCGTTTCCCATGGCTTCCGCTCTGATGTAGATTTCCTTCGGGGGGGATGAGAAGAAGCGGAGGAGGGCCGGGCAAAGCCACCCTTCGGCTTTGAACGCCTCCGCGTAGTACCAGTTTCCGCTGCCGTCCTTGCGTTTCCAAGTCAGCTTGTGCGTGTAGCCGGGAAAGGGCTTGGCCGAGAAGAGCAGCCGGAAGCCCCTATCCGCGTTCGGAATGTCGCTGGTCAGGCGGTCAATCAGTTTCGGAATCCCCGCGACAAACGGCTCACGTTTCAAACCGCGGCTGGCGTCGTCAATGACCCAGGTGGCCGCCACTTTGTAGGGCGCGATCACCAGAATCGCGTTGTCCTGTTCCCGGGCACTCCGCCCACACGAACAGAGCAACAGCGCGACAACCAGAATTGCGGGCAGGTTCTTCATGATACAAACCCTCGCAGGCGAACCGCTTCGTGTTCGTGAACGCGCCAGCCAACCGGATGGCGAGAGTAGGGTTGAACCGGTCGCAGGGCAACGCCAAATTCAGGCCTCAATTCGGATGCGTTTGCCCTGGCGACAGAGGCTTGCGCCCGCGGGAGAGTTATGCGATTCTGCCAGGCAAGAGGTTACGCTGCGGTAGACGGTTGTTTTGCGGCGTCCCGGCAGGGACATCCGGCAGGCGGTTCCGCCTTCCGGGCGAAGCAGGAGGCATGCGATGGACAGCAAGAAGCGGCAGATGATGAAGACGAAGGTGCTCGAGGTGCTGAACCAGGCGCGGTCCATGGAACTCCATGCGATCCACCAGTACATGAACCAGCACTACAACCTCGACGACCAGGACTACGGCGACCTGGCCGCCAAGGTCAAGCTCATCGCCATCGACGAGATGCGCCATGCCGAGATGTTTGCCGAGCGCATCAAGGAACTCGGCGGCGAGCCCACATCCGACCTGGCCGCCAAAGTGGTGAAGCGCCAGCCGGTCGAAGTGGTCTTCCCGCACGACGCGGGGCTCGAGGACGAAACGATGGTCGTCTATAACGAATTCGCGGCTGTCTGCCAGCAAAACGGCGACAGCGTGAGCAAGAAGCTGTTCGAGGCGATCACGGACGAAGAGCAGGCGCACTTCAACTACTTCGACAACGTGAGCGAACACGTCAAGCAGCTTGGCGCCGCCTACCTCGCGAAAATCGCGGGAACGCCGGCCGACACCGGGCCGGGTGCACAGGGCTTCGTTGCCCAGGCCGGTGGCGGCGGGCCCGCGGCGTAAGCGGGGAGGCGCCGGAAACGCCGCCGTTCCTCACGCGCGGAGCGGGGCGCGGATGCCGGTGAGGATCTCGTACGCGATGGTGCCGCACCACTCGGCCAGGTGGGTGGCCGTGATGCTCTCGGTCCCCTGCGAGCCCAGCAGGACAACTTCGTCGCCTTCCGCGACGGCGGCGTCGCTCCCGGCATCGGCCACGATCATGTTCATGGTGACGCGGCCCACGACGGGGCAGCGTCGCCCGCGGATCAGCACCCAGCCGCGGTTGCCGATGCGCCGCGAATAGCCGTCGGCGTAGCCCACGTCCAGCGTGGCCAGCGTGGTGGCCTGCGGCGTGGTCCAGGTGCAGTCGTAGCTGACCGGGAAGCCCGCCGGCACGCGTTTGACCTGCACCACGCGGGTCTTCCATTGGAGGATAGGTTGCGTCAGCACCGCGCGCGCGCCCGCGGCGGGCGCGTAGCCGTACAGGAGCAGGCCCGCACGCACGGCATCGAAGTCCCACGCGGCGGAGCGCAGAACGGCGCTGCTGTTGGAAACGTGCCGCCAGAGCCCGGTCAGCCCGGCCGCCCGGCAGGCGGCCTCGACCGCCTGGTAGCGCCGCAGCTGCTCGCGCGTGAAAACCTCCCCGGCATCGCCGGCCGCCGCGAGGTGCGTGCACAGCCCGACGACGCGCAGCCCGGGCTGCCGGGCCAGGCGCGGCACGGACTCGCCCGCCTGCTCCCACGGCAGGCCGATCCGCCCCATACCGGTATCCACCTTGGCGTGCACGGCGAGCACCCCGCCGGCCGCGGCGGCGGCGCGGCCCAGCACCTCGGCCTGCTCGACGCCGACGACGACCGGCTCCGCCCGCCAAGCCAGCAGCTCCGGCACGGCGTCGGCGCCCGCCACGCCGACCAGCAGAATGCGCGCTTCCGGCAGGGCGGCGCGCAGGGCGGCCACCTCGTCCATGTGCACGACGACGAAACGGGTCACGCCGGCCTGCCACGCCGCGCGGGCCACCGGGACAAGGCCGTGGCCGTAGGCGTTGGATTTGACAACGAAGAGGGCGTCCACGCCCGGCCCCAGCGCCGCGCGCAGCGCGCGCACGTTGGCGGCGAGAAGGGCCAGGTCCAGTTCAATCCAGGTGTGTGCCATGGCGCAAGGGGCCTGCCCGGTCAGGCCACGCCTCCCTCGCGCGGGGGATGCCCCGCGTGCGGCGGCAGCACGCGCGCCTTCAGCGGATAGCGGATCTTCAGATCGCCGTTAAGCAGGATTTCCACCCAGTACGTGCCCGCCGCCTCGATGCGCACGTTCAGGAAGAACTCGACGCTGGTGGCCGTGGCCTCGTTGTCGGGCAACGTCACGCCGACGTCCTTGCCTTCGAGCAGCAGCGTCCGGCCGTCGGGCTTGTAGATGCGCGAGCGCTGGGCGAATTCGCCCTCGCCGCAACACCAGCGGTTGACCAGGCAGATACGCTGGAAGACCGCGGGGAAAGCGGGGACGGCGATGGCGTCGAAGAGGCCGATCAGGATGAATTTCCCGTTGCGCTCCTGGCGCACGTCGTCGCACAACAGACTGGACTGCAGATCCGGCAACATGGCAAACCTCCTGGCCGCAAGCTCAAACGGGCGCGGGCGCCGACCCCTCCGGAGCGGCTTGCGGCGCCGCCTCACGCACTTCGCCACCCCAGGCGCGCAGATGGGTGGCGATGTGCCGGATCACCTTCTCGTGCACGTCGCGCCCCGCGCCCTTGTCGCAGGCCAGCGGCGCGCCAAACGCCACATGGACCGCCTGCCGACGCCGGTCGAGACGCCCGAAATCCTTCAACCACTTCCCGTTCTGGACGAAATCGGTCTTGAGCGCCACGGGTATCAGCGGCACGCCGGCGCGCTGGGCCAGCTTGAGGCCGAGCGTGTTGAACTGCGCAGGTATGAACGCCGGCGCGCGCGTGGCCTGCGGAAAGATCATAACCACGCGCCCCTCCTGCAGGCGGCGGACCCCCTCCTCCATCACCGTCTTCAGGTCCTCGCGGGGATTGGCACGCCCCACGGCGATCGGCCCGACCGCGCGCATGATCGCGCCGAAGACCGGGTAGGTCATCAGGCTCTGCTTCACGACAAACGTCGCCATCTGGTTCTCGATCAGCAGGGCGGGCAACACGAACGTGTCGAGGATGCTCATGTGATTGGACACGCAAACGGCGGGGCCGTTGAGGCGGAGCAGATTATCCAGGCCGGTGACCTCGATCCGCGCGCCGCAGCACTCCACCAGGCGCGTAATGGCGAAGGAGTGCCGACGCCAGGCGTCGCGATCGAGCCGGCCCTGCCGGGCATACCGGCTGGCGGAGAAGATCACCCGCATGAGGCGGGCGTGATACCAGAGGTCGCTCCAGCCGAACAGGCGATCGCCCAGCCCGCGCCGCAGCGGATCGGGTGTGCGATAGCAGCCGGTTTCGCGCAGCTGTCGGCAGTAGTCCTCGAACGTCATGCCGCCCCTTCTACCATCCGGGCGGCACGGGCGCAAGCCGCGATCGGAGCAACCGGATACGACGGGAAGCAGCCCGAACCGAAGTCCGGCGGCGAAACATCCCGGCAAGCGCCGCTGCGCCGTCGCGCAGAACGCCGCCCTACGGTGGCAAGGATCTCAGCCGGCACAGCCGAACCGGTAAGCTGAAGGCGCCGGCGCAAAACAGACTGTCTCAGTGGCGAGGGGTTCAGGGCAGCGCTCATCGACTGTCCGAGTGTGTCCCAGAGAGACGGTTTCGCCTACCTGTTGGCAGGGCGGTTCAGTTCCTGGAGTTGTCCGCATTGAGTAACGCACCGACGTCATTGAGGCGCTTGACGAACGGCTCGGCAATGCGGCCGGAGCGGTCCGGGCCGACGTCCACCAGGTAGTTCGCCCGGCGCTCGTTGCACATCCGAAGGACTCTCACGATCTCCTCCGCGCTGCGGATATGCGGTTCCAGCCCGGGTTGCCAGAACCAGTTGCCGCACGAAACGATGGTGTCGCACACTTCCGACGGGATGATGTTCCCGGGGGGTGGATACCCGCTTTCGTTCTTGTAGATCGGATACTCGTAGCTGTGGATGTCCGTGTCGTTGGAGTTGTGGGAGTTGTTGGCGATGACGAGGCAGTTCGGCTGGAGCTTTCGGATGACCGCCATGATGTCATGCCACTGATCCATGTTGAACTTCACGCTGTATTGATCGCACCAGATGAGATCTATGGGACCATATTTGGTCAGCAACTCGGCGAACTGTTTCTTGATGAACCCTTGGAAGTCACCGCCCGCCTCCGGCGGCATGCCGTGAAGGGACGGCTTCCCCTCGGGCAACGTGTTCCCGTACTTGTTGTCGAAGTCCCCGGGCGCGCAGTAGTAGAAACCCACTTTCAACCCGCGCGCGCGGAAGGCGTCCACGAACTCGCGGACAATGTCCCCCTTGCCACCCTTGAAGCTCTTGAATGCGGTGATGTCGTGCGTGGTGTACGCGCTGTCCCAGAGGGGATAGCCCTCGGTGTGCTTGACGGTGAGGACCGCGTACTTCATCCCGGCCGCCCTGGCCGCGTCGGCCCACTGACCGCAGTCCAGTTTGTCCGGGGCGAAGGTCGCCGGATCCTCGTAGCCGCCGGCCCACTCCTGGCCGTTGAACGTGGCGATGTTGAAATGCAGGAACAGGCCGAACTTCCAGCTCAGGAATTCCTCCCGACGCTGGGCGGTCGCGGACGGTTCCAGCGTGATGCCATGCAGGTTGATCGCCCTCCAGGCCGTACTCTGGCGCGGCTTGAAGGTCAGGGTCTGCACCCCCGCCTTGCCGACGGCAAGCTCCCCCAGTTCCTTGTCGGCAAAGGTCATCCAGGCGCCGGTGGATTCCGTCGTGCCGGTGAGCCGGGTGTCGCCCATGGCAATCTCAAACCCGCTGCCGGCAGCCCCGGGATCGCAGGCGTACGTCAGCCTGACGTTGTAGGATCCGGGACGGGGCACCCGCACGCTCCACGACACGAAGTCGTCCGCACTGCCCCAGAACCCGATTTTGTCCTCCTTCACGCCCGGATCGGTTCCGTACACAGGGGTCGGGCCGTGGATCTCCGCGGCGGCGGCGCTGAGGAAGATGCGCCCGTCGGCACCGGGAAGGGCGGACTTCGATTCCCCGGCCAGGACAGCGACGGCGGAGCTCAGCAACAAAGACACGGCGATGGATCCGTTCATGAACGTTGTTTCTTCCTTGTGTTGGCTCGATTTACGTTCACGGGTAGCGATGAGCAAGCGCTTTTCAGGTGGCGCGGACACGCGCCCGATGAAACCGGCAGCAGGAGCGATTTCATGGGAGAGAACGTAGCCGGGGCGGGTAGCAGGAGTCAAGACGAACGACAAGGCCCCCTCCAGGCGGTCCGGGGCTGACTCCAGACCCTCACAGCGGCCGGATCGCGAGCGCATGGCGGCGTTCCCGCTCGTCGCGCGTGAACAGCGGGCCGACCTGCACGACGCACGCCTCGCCGGCGGCCGTGACGACGGCGCAGTCCGGCGCGGCGGGGCCGGATGTATGGGGGTAGAACGCGCTGCACTTCCGCACCGGCGGCTTGCGGCCGTTGAGGCGCGGCCAGCCGAACGTGATGTTCACCTTCGGGATCGGCGGCGCGGGGAGCCGCGCCGTGCTGTACACTTCCACGAAGGCGGAGTGCCTGGCCCAGAAGGTGAAGTCGGCGCCTTCGAAGAGCAGCCGGCCGACCGCCTGCGTGCTGCCCTGCGCGTCCACGACCTGGCAGCGGAACCAGGTGCTGGTGCGGCCGCCCTCGACCTCGACCTGGTCCTTGCGAATCTCGTACGTGTACGTGCCCTTGCTCCAGGCATACGGCCGGCGGACGCTCGCGAACTCGCCCTCGTACCCCGCGCTCTCCACGAGACAATCGGGGCCGGCCGGGCTGACGTGGTGAAGCCCGATCGGGGTCTTCTTGTCCGCCGACCAGCGCGAGAAGATGGCGCCCTTCCCCGGGTAGACCCGCTCGCGCGACTCCTTGTTCGGCCAGCCGTTGATGGCCGTTTGCAGGCCGCCGTAGAAGTCCAACCCGTTGATCTGGGCGATGCCAACGGGCGCGATGTAGAGGTTGTAGCCGGCGGGCACGTCGCGGTCGATCGTGACAGCCATGGCCAGCGACTCGAAGTGCGGCGTCGGCCCCTCGAAGTCCCACCAGATGTTCGCCACGTGCCACGGCCGGGGAGGCAACTTGACGCCCAGCGTCCGCGCCATCTCCTCCGGCGAGGCCTGCGCGCACGGATCCTCCGCCGGACCAGCCCCCCATGCCGACACGGCGGTCGCCAAGGCCAGTCCATACCACACGCTCGCAGGCTTCAGGGTTCGCAGCATATCGTTCTCCTTCTCCCGCTCAAGTGCCAGCGGCGAGGGGGGAGATTATCCGCACTTCTGAACGCCATGCAAGCCAACTGGTAGCCCGCGTTCCTGTGGGCCGTGATGGGGGGCATAACGGCGGAGGACCGCCGTCTCCACGCCTCGTCGCCTGCCCACGC
>CAYOBW010000285.1:0-9580 GCA_964402115.1 uncultured Victivallales bacterium | reverse complement strand
CGATCGCCGGCTGAAGGTGGGAGAAGTCGCCGCCGCGCACGCCGAGGTACTCATCCGTGATTTCCCCCGGATTCGCCGGCCAGCACCGCATCTTGTCGAACAGGTCCCTGACACCCGTCCACCAGTCGTCGCCGCGAAGCCTTTCCCCCGGAACGTAGCCGATGGCTCCTTCGCGGGTATAACCGCTTGCTGCGTCGATCCCCTCTGCGTCGCCGCCGGCAGTCAGATACCGGGTTCCCTCTGCGTGCTTCCATGAGTACAAGGGAACCAGCCCCGGGGCCGGTCGCGGGCAGAGATGTCCCAACACGCCGGCGTCGGAGTACCCGCCGTTCGCGCAAAGACTGTCCTTCTCCTTCATGTCCACGGTGTAGATGTGGCGCCCGGCGCCCCGGAGGTGGTAGATCGGTTGGCTGAAATCGCCGCCAGGGCCGGTCGCCAGGTAGAACGCGGCGCCTGCGAACTCGGCATGCGGCGGACAATCATCGCCGCCGTTCCGCGCCACCGACAGATACTGCCCCGCGGCGGAACGCCAAGCGTAGACAGGGGAGATCGCGGAACTCGCCCGCAGGTAGAAGT
Source organism: uncultured Victivallales bacterium (assembly GCA_964402115.1). GTDB lineage: Bacteria > Verrucomicrobiota > Kiritimatiellia > UBA8416 > CAYOBW01 > CAYOBW01. The sequence goes on along the minus strand of CAYOBW010000285.1, from coordinate 9,004 downwards.
CCCGGCGGCGGAACGGGAATCCGTCAATGACCTGGAACGCGTCTGCCGACCACATGCCGAAATAGTACGCGCCGATCACGTACGGCGGTTGTTTCGCGGCTGGCGTTGTGGGGGACAAGGGCACTCCGCCAGTCTTCCCGCAACGGCATGCCGAGGCAAACACCGCCAAGGCGGCCAGAAGGACAAGACCCCAAGAGTTGGTGCGCATGGGATTCCCTCCGATTGCTTCTGCTCCTCATCCCGGCATCACTCCTGGTGGCCCAGTGCGGCCGCACTTCCTGTGCCGGGCATCACTCACGCAACCGGTCCGACCAGGAGCGGCTGCTCCAGTCGCCCGGGTAGCCCAGTTCCTGCAGCGTCCGCGCCCTGCTCGAAACGCGCACTTCATCCAGAGGCACAGGCCCCTGGCCGAATGCTATGGTCGGCGGCGCGTCCTTGGCCGGGGTCAGCGGCCCGCCGTCCGCCGTGGTCTCGAAGTCCTCGAGCCTGCCGTTGGCATAGACCTTGGCCTGATTGCTCGGGGCGTCCTTGTCGTACACTACGGCCAGGTGATACCACACGCCCGGCTTGCACGGCGCGAAGACGCCCAGCTTCATGTCCATGCCCTTACCGGTGATGTAGAGCATTGGCGCCGGCAGCTTCATCGGCCCGAGGTCAGATCCAGCACGCCCCCGCCACCGGGGCAATGGCGGCACGGCGGCCTCGCCGCGACTCCGCGACCGCTGCCTCCACGACTGGCATCTCGAGGCTTCCACCCGCACGACGGAAGCGGCCGACGCGGGCTGCTCCTGGCTCAGGGCCACATCGCCCAGCAGGTCATCGCGCAGTCGTGGCGGTGTCGTCGTCTTGTCCCGGTGTTTGGGCGGGCGCTCAAGGCGCCTGTCCGCGCCGCGCCCGGGTCGCCGTTGGCGCCTGGCCCGTGGCCCGGCGGAACACGCGGCTGAAGTAGAGTGGGTCGCGAAAGCCGCACATCTCGGCGACGCGCTCGACGCTGAGCGTGGTATGCCGCAGCCAGTGGCGGGCGTGGCGGACGCGCACTTCGGTGAGGTACTGGACCGGCGTGCGGCCGGTGCGCTCGCGGAAGCTGCGGTAGAAATGTCCCTCGCTGTAGCCGCACTCGGTGGCCAGGGCCGACATGGCAAGGGGCTCTGAGAAGCGCTGATTCAGCAGGGCCACCACTTCGTCGATGCGGTCGGCACGGTGCGTCGGCTGGCCCTGATCCAGGCGCAGGATCAGACCCAGCAGGTGGAGCGTTAGCCCATCCAGTTCCAGGCCGATGCGGCCGTAGGGACGCTGGGCCCGTTCCCACAGCCGTTCGCACCACGGCGCCAGGTCGGCGTTGCGCACGCGGACGATATCGCGCCGGCCCAGGCCGTCGAGGCGCGAACCCCGCAGGCCGACCCAGAGCGTGTCCAGCCGCTCGTCGTCCGCCTCCTCGCGGTGCGGCAGGCCGGGCGGGATGAGGTACGCCGTGGTGTCGCCCAGCGGCAGTGGTTTGGCCGCGCCGCCGGTCCCCGTCCACAGGTGGCCGTGCCCCCGGAAGACGTAGGTCAGTTCCCAGAACGCATGCGTCGAGAGGGTGGGGTTGTGCCGCACGCCGACGTAGCGCTCGACGTACAGCGGCGTGAGTTCGGCGGAGCGCGCCAGCGCGCCCGCGTCGGCCCAGAAGGCGGCGGGCAGTTCGGGGGCGAACCGTGCTCGTGTCTGGTCAGCCATGGGCATGCTCCCTTAGGCACCTGTTGAGAGGTCCCGCCGAGGTGTCCGACGCGCCGGCAGGAAAGGTACGTCCGGCATCATAAAAATCCATGCACTTGGACGCTTTGCATCATTTTTCGGTCGGGTGCCTGCGCAGTATTGTGAAGGTGCCATGTTGGTGGCTGGCACGACGTTCCTCGGCGGAAGTTCGGCAGAAGGAGCGAGATGGCGATGAAGGCAGCGTTCAGGAAGGGCAGAGAGGTCTCGCTGCGCGACACGGTCCTGCGGGCGCTGAAGCCCGGGGAGATCCGGGTGCGCGTGACCGCCTGCGGCATCTGCGGCACGGACCTGCACGACAACCCTCAGGCCGCGGACCGCGACGCGCCGTTCGGCCACGAGGTGGCCGGCACGATCCTCGAGATCAGCCCCGACGTTCCGCGTCTGCAGGTCGGCCAGACGGTCGCGCTCGATTCCGCCACGCCCTGCGGCCGCTGCGACAGCTGCCGCAACGCGCGTCAGGAGCTGTGCACCGACATCCAGAGCTTCTGGTTCACGCAGTGCTTCGGGTTCGCCGAGGAGATGATCGTGCCGGCGGTCTGTGCCATCCCGTGCCCGGACCTGCCGCCGGACGTCGCCTGCCTGCAGGAGCCGCTCGGAGTGGCCATTGACCTGGTGCGCCTCGCCGACATCGAACCGACCAGCAACGTGCTCCTGCTCGGGCCCGGTCCCATCGGGCTCATGGCCCTGGCCCTGGTCCGGCGGATGGGGGCGCGCCGCGTGTTCATGAGCGCCTTCGCGCGGGAGAGCATCCGCGTCAAGACGGCCAAGGAGTTCGGCGCGGACAGGGTCGTCGACCCGTCCGCCACGCCTCTGGACAAGATCGACTTCGGCTGCCCGATCGACCGCGTGCTGGTCACCACGCCGCCGCCGACGTTGGCCGATGCCTTCAGCGTCGCCGCCAAGGGCGCCATCGTCTCGTTCATCGGCATCGCCTACGGCGAGAACGCGTTCTGCCGGTTCGACGCGAACGCGTTCCACTTCAAGAAACTGCAGTTGCGCGCCTCTTTCGCCTCGCCGGCGCTGTACGGCGCCCTGGCCCTGCAGTACCTGCGCGAAGGCCTGGTGAACGGGCCGGCGCTGATCTCGCACCGCTTCCCGCTCAGCCAGATCGCCGAGGCGATGGCGGTGGCCCGGGACCCGGCGGTCGCACTCAAAGTGGTGGTCATGCCATGACCGGCAAGGAGCGCATGCTCAAGACCCTGCGGTTCGAGGAACCGGACCGCCCGCCGCACTTCGAGGTCATGTTCGAGCTCGAGTACGAGGCGTTCGGCCTGCGGTTCCCGGACCGTAACCTGTGGGCGACCTGCACCCCGGCCGAGAAGGCGCGCCTGGTCGAGCAGTGCATGGAGTGCTACGTGCGCATCGTCGACCGCTACCAGTGGGATGCGCTGCTGGTGTTCTGGCCGTGGAGCGATCCGGACGGCGTCATCGCCGCCAAGAAGGTCTTCGGCGAGCGCATCCTGATCGGCAGCGTGGTGGGCGGCACGACCTGGTCCATCGAAGGGATGCAGGACTGGATGCAGTTCTCCCTGGACCTGGTGGAGCACCCGGAGCGCATCCACGCCGCGGCGCGGGAGAAGGAAGCCCGGGCGATCGCCGCGTTCGACCGACTGGCCGACGCCGGCGCCGACTTCATCCACGTGGTCAACGACGTGGCCTTCAACGCCGGGCCGTTCATCTCGCCGGCGCAGTTCCACGAGTTCGTCACGCCGTACCTGGCCCGCGAGGTGGCGCACATTCGCAAGCGCGGGGTGATCCCGTTCGTGCACACCGACGGCAACATCATGCCGGTCCTCGAAGACTACCTGTCGCTGGGTGCGGCCTGCTTCCAGTCGGTCGATCCCATGGCCGGCATGGACATCGCCGAGGTCAAGCGGCGTTGCCACGGGAAGATGGCGCTCATGGGCAACGTGCAGTGCGACCTGCTCCAGGACGGGCCCAGGGAGGCGATCCGGCGGTCCGCGCTCTATTGCCTGGAGCACGGCACGCCTGGCGGCGGGTACATCTTCAGCACCTCGAACACGATCTTCCCGGGCATGCCGCTGGAGAACTACGAGTACATGGTCGAGGTCTACCGGGAGTTCTGCACCCGGCGCCGCAGCGGAGGCAAGCCCTGATGGAAGCGAGTCACCCCGTCCCGGTCAGCCTGAACTTCATGCCGGCGTTCTACCACCGGCACCTGGGGCTGACCTACGGCGAACCTTACTACTTCGACCCGCGCTACCGGGCGCAGGTCGAGTGCCAGGAACTGCGCTTTCTGCACCAGATTCTGGGTGCTTTCGGCGTCGGCAGCGCGGCGCCGCAACCGTCCGCATCGCTGTTCATTCAGCCGATCGACCTGATCAAGCTCACCCAGGGCGCCGAGCTGCACTGTCCCGAGGACGCGACCCTCGAAACCCGCGGGCATCCGTGGGAGAGGCTGTCTCCTGCGGAGATCGCGCGCGTGGCGGCGCCCGAGGCGGCGCGACACCCGGTGGTGGACGCGGTCCTGCGGCAGTACCGCGAACTGGAGCGGCTGTACGGCGACGCGGCTGACCTGTTCGGCATCAAGGCCGGGTTGATGAACGTCCACGCCCCCTACACGACGGCGCACCAGCTCTGCGGCGAAGGACTTTTCCTGCTCATGGTCGACGACCCGCAGGCCGCGCAGGGCATCTTCGCCAAAGTTTGGGAGATCTACCAGGCGGTATTTGACCGGCTGCACGCGGCGTTGCGCGCCCCGACGCCACGGCGCGTCCAGCTGGGCGACTGCTCGGCCGGCATGCTCTCGTGCGATGTCTACACGCGCGTGGTGCTGCCGGTGAACCGGACGATCGCCCGCGCCTTCCGGGAGCGCGGGTACCACTCCTGCGGGGCCTCGTCGCACCTCCTGGCCGCCTTCGCCCGTATGCCGCGTCTGGCCGCCGTCGAACTGGGGCCAGGCACAGACTTGGCGGCAGCGGTCCGTGTCCTGCCGGGCGTAGCCATGCACCCGCTGATCGATCCGGTGCTCATGCGCAACGGCGACACGCAGCGCGTTGCCGCCGCGGTGCGCGAGGTCCTTGACGCCACGGCACCGGCGCCCGCCACAACCCTCTGTGCCTGGTCGTTCGACCGCGACACGCCGGTCGCCAACGTTGAAGCGCTGTACCGCACCGTCGAGTGCTGGACGCGCGGCAGGCCGCAGATGCGGCAGGGCTCCGTCGCATGCCGGCAACCGGGTGCGCCTCGACGACAGGTCGCGACGGAGGCTTCGTAAACGCGAGGAGAGTGACGATGCGGATCACGGCGGGAGTCATCGGGTGCGGGAGCATCTCGCGGTTCCACTTCTCGGGCCTGGAGAAGGCCGGGGCGCGGGTCAAGTGGGTCTGCGACCTGTCCGAGGCGGCGGCACGGCCCTGGGCGGAGAAGTGCGGGGCGACGTTCGCCGCCGACTACCGCGCCGTGCTGGCCGACCCGGAGGTCAACACGGTCGTGGTGACGCCGGTCTCGGCGGTGCACAAGCCGATCTGCCTCGCCGCCATCGCCGTCGGCAAGGCGGTCATCTGCGAAAAGACCCTGGCCACGAACGCGGACGACGCCCTGGAGATCGTGCGCGCCGCGGAGCAGAAGGGGACGATCTTCTACACCTCCTACATGAAGCGGTTCATCCCCGCCGTGGAGCAGGCCAAGGCGCTGCTGCCGTCGCTGGGGCGGGTGTTCTCGACCTACATCCGCGCCTACCAGTGCTGGGGCGACCTCTGGGGCCCCATGCCGAACGAGGGCTTCTTCTGCACCCCGCCAGGCGGCGCGTCGCCGCTGGTGAAGAACTACGGCGGCGGCATCCTCGTGTGCGGCGGCAGCCACATCCTGGACCTGGTCGGGTTCCTGCTCGGCCGGCCGCAGCGGCTCTACGCCAGCATGGTCGTGCCCGAGGGGCGCGACTACGACCTGCAGGCGGCCGTGCTGCTGGAGACGGCCAACGGCGTGGTGCAGTACGAGGCCGTGGCGCACCCGCTGCGCAAGATCGGGTTCCTCCGCGACGGCTGGGACGAGCGCATCGAGATCAACGGGCTCAACGGCCGGCTCGAGATCTACAGCTCGGCCTGGGACCAGGTCACGCACAAGGCGTCCCTGCTGGTGCACTACGACAATGCCACCGGCAACGTCACCGAGTACCGCTACGCGCCGGAGTCGCCCTTCGACCGCGCGGTGGGCTTCTTCTGCCGCAACATCGCCACCGGCACCCAGGGCGCACAGTCGCGCCTGACCGGGTACGACGTCGATGAGCTGATCGGCCACATCAAGCTGAGCGCCGCGCGCCACCAGGCCGTCGACATAGGGTGGCGGATCTGAGGCTGAGGTGAGCGTCCCGGGGCGGAGCGCCTGGGAGGCGCCGCGGAGGCGCCAAGTCCGGCGGGCCACTATCACCGCAACGGAGCAGGATCATGCCACTGACCGGCAAGCAGCGCATGCTGAACGCCTACCGCGGCGTGGCCAACGACCACGTCGCCGTGGCGCCCGAGTTCTGGTACTATTACCCGGCCAAGGTCTTGGGCGTGGACATGATCCGCTTCGCCCGCGAGGTGCCGTTCCACCAGGCGCTGAAAACCACCTTCGCGAGGTTTGGCTGCGAGGGCTGGGGCGTGGCCTTTGCCGGGCCGCCCAACCCGCGGGTCACGATGTCCAGCCGCGAGACCTGGCTGGACGAGAACACGCTGGAAACCCGGTCGGTCATCCGCACGCCGCACGGCGAACTGACGAGCGCCGGCCGCCTCTCCCGCGACGAACCCGGCTGGGTGGTCGAGCGCCCGCTCAAGGACCTGACCCGCGACCTTGCCGCCTGGGAGGAGATGACCTTCGGCGGCAACCCGGCGGACATGGATGTCGGCGGCCTGGTCAAGGCCTGGACCGAGGTCGGCGACGCGTACCTGCTGGAGGCCTGGCTCGGCGTCCCGTTCTTCGACGCCTATGCCCCGGCCCGCGAGGGCGGCTTCGAGGCGGGGATCTACGATCTCGTGGATCCGGACCTGGCGCCGACGCTGGAGCGGCTCCAGCGCCGGCACCTCGAGCACATGGTCGACACGGCGCGGGTGATCTGCGAGCGCACCCCGATCGAGAGCCTGTGCATCGGCTGCTCCTGGAGCTGCAACTCGCTGCTCGGTCCGGACCTGTGGCGCCGGTGGGACAAACCCGTAATCCGGGCCGTGGCAGAGGAGGTGCACCGGCACGGCCGCCTGCTGCACATCCACTTCCACGGCAAGTGCATCGACTCGGTCGCCGAGTTCGCCGAGATCGGCATCGATTGCGTCTGCCCGTTCGAACGCCCGCCGGGCGGCGACGTGGTCGGGCTCGATGGTCTGCGCACGGTGGCGCGGTTGCTCGCCGGGCGGACGACGATGAACGGGAACGTACACACCGTCGAGACCCTAATCCGCGGCACGCCGGCCGACGCGCGCCGCGAGGTGCAGGAGATCGGCGAGGCCTTCCAGGGCAACCCGCGCCTCATTGTCGGCACCGGCGACCAGGTCGGCCGCGAGACACCGGAAGAGAACCTGCACGCCATGATCGACGAGGCGCGGCGGTTGCCAGGTTGCAACAGGACGCGGAACTGATGGATCTGCTGCCGCCGCAGGGCGCCGTATGGGGCGAGACCGTTGCGGACTCGCGGCCGGCTGCGTCAGGACACACGGCTCGCTGGCCTCCGAACGTACGCGTTTGGCGCTGTTCTTGGAGCTCGTCGCGGCCGGCGCTCCGGGTTTGCCCGTCCCCGGGTGGCGGTTATAGTTCCCGCGATCAACTCACAGGCCCAGTTCAGGACAGGAATCGAGCTCTGGCGTCATGAGGACCCTTTTCGGCACCGACGGTATCCGGGGCACCGCCAACACCTACCCGATCACCCCCGAGATCGCCCTGAAGGTAGGCAAGGCCATCGGGGCCGTGTTCGGCGGACCGGGCTGCCGCACCCGCCGGGTGGTGATCGGCAAGGACACGCGGCGGTCCGGCTACATGCTGGAGGCTGCCTTGACCAGCGGTCTGGTTTCCACCGGCATGTCGGTCTACCTGGTCGGTCCGGTGCCGACGCCGGCCGTTGCCCACCTCACGCGTTCCATGAATGCCGCCGCGGGTATCGTCCTCACGGCCTCGCACAATCCGTACGAGGACAACGGCATCAAGATCGTCGACAGCCAGGGCTACAAGCTCACGGACGGCGTCGAGGAGGAGATCGAGCGGCTGATGTTCTCCGATGAGGCCATGGCCCAGGCCCTGGTCGGCCGGGACATCGGTAAGGCTGCCATGCTCGACGACGCCCGCGGTCGCTACATCGAGTTCGCCAAGAACACGATCGGCAACGAGAGCCTGAGCGGGTTGCGGGTGGTACTCGACTGCGCCAACGGGGCGGCCTATCTCATCGGGCCCTGGGTCTTCGACGAGCTTGGGGCCGAGGTGGTCGAGAACAGCACCACCCCGGACGGTTACAACATCAACGCCGGTTGCGGGGCCACCCATCCGCAGAACATCGCCCAGCTCGTGCGCACCTACCGAGCCGATGTCGGCATCGCCTTCGACGGGGATGCCGACCGCGTCATCTTCGCGGACGCCAGGGGGGTGGTCCTCGATGGCGACCGCATCCTGGCCCTGTGTGCCCTCGACTGCCTGCAGCGCGGCATGCTGGCGAAGAACACGTTGGTGGTCACCAGCATGAGCAATCTGGGCCTGCACGACGCCATGCGGGAACGCGGCATCGCGGTCGAGGTCACCGAGGTCGGGGACCGCTGCGTCCTCGAGCGCATGCGCGCGGGTGGCTTCAACCTCGGCGGCGAGAAATCCGGGCATGTCATCTTCCATGACTTCGCCACCACCGGCGACGGGATCATCACCGCCCTGCAGGTGCTGAAGACGATGAAGCGCAGCGGCAAGCCCCTCGCCGACCTGGCCGACTGCATGGTCGAGTACCCCCACCGTCAGGAGAGCGTGAAAGTCCAGGAGAAGCGGCCCCTCGAGGAACTCACCGAACTGCCCAGGCTGCTCCAGACGTGTGCCGCGGAGCTGGGGTCGGCGGGGCGGGTCCTGGCGCGCTACTCCGGGACGGAGAAGAAGCTGCGCCTCCTGGTGGAGGCACGAGACGCGGAAGCGGTCCGGACCTGGATGGAGCGTCTGACGGCCGCGGCCCGCAAGGAGCTTGGAGCGTGAAAGCCTGGCTGGTTCCTGCCGGCAGCCCCTCGGCCCTGTTTCCCCTGACCTGTACCCGGCCGCTCGCGGCCTGCCCGGTAGCCAACCGGCCGCTGGC
>CAYOBW010000284.1:7198-9606 GCA_964402115.1 uncultured Victivallales bacterium | reverse complement strand
GACGCGTTCTTTTCAGCGGCAGAAGTTCGAGGGATGAGATGCGTTTGCCCTGGGAACGCTGTCCCAAATCGTCGCCAGCGATGCAGTTCCATCTTCGCACCCCCGAGCACCTCCCTTTCTCACGGCTCCGCAGAGCGTCGCCCTCCCCCATGGAAGCAGGCAATGGTTGATGTTCTCATAGAAGGGCGAGACTCCGTCGAGCCGCAAGGGAACGCGGCGATACCGAGACGCCCCCCCGCCTGGTATGCCGACGCCAAGCTGGGCATCATGGCCGGATAGTGGCCTCGCCGGCGGGGCGACGACAAGCGCACGGGCTGGAAAACGCCTTGCGCCTGGTCGTTCATCTTGACGCGTCAACTCCGCTCCGCCTACCATCTTCCCCATGAAAGCACGGTTTCAGACGGATCCCCGCGGACGTGCGCCCGCAGCGGCATACGCGACGATGGGCGGATGCCTGGCCATCATGTTGGTGGGGGCGTTGCCTTTGCACGGCGCAGAGCAGCCGGACGAGGCCGCCGGGCGCAAGGTGAACATGCGGACCGCATGGGGCGAGCGCGTGACGGCCGACAACGCCTGGCGCGAGTATCCGCGCCCGGCGCTGAAGCGGGAGCGCTGGACCAACCTGAACGGGCACTGGGACTATGCCGTCACCCGAAAGGACGCCGCGGAGCCGCCGGCCCCGTGGACGGGCCGCATCCTCGTTCCGTTCGCGCTCGAGGCCCCTCTGTCGGGCGCGGCAGGCCGCTTCACGCCCGACGACGCCCTCTGGTATCGACGCACGGTGAAGGTCGAGAAGCAGGATGGCCGGCGCTACCTGCTGAACTTCGAAGCCGTCGACTACCAGTGCGCGGTTCGCGTGAACGACCGGGAGGTCGGTTCGCACATCGGCGGCAACCTTCCGTTCTCCCTCGATGTCACCGGGGCCTTGAAGGATGGGGACAATACGATCGTGCTGCGGGTGACGGACGCCACGGACACGGTCTACCAGCTTCATGGCAAGCAACGACTGCAACCCAAGGGCATCTGGTACACACCGGTGTCCGGCATCTGGCAGACCGTGTGGATGGAAGAGGTTCCGGCGGTTTACATCGCGGACCTGCAGGTCTCGCCGAAGATCGACGGCACCGTGGGCATCCGCCTCCGGATGGAGGGCGGGGCGGGTGCGCCGAAGGATGCCACGGTCGTGGCGACGCTCGACGGGAAAAAGGTCGCCGAGGCGTCGGGACGCGCCGACGCGCTGACGCTGAAGATCCCCGAACCCCGCCTGTGGTCGCCCGACTCCCCGACGCTCTACGAGTTGCGGGTGACGGCCGGCGACGATGCGGTCGAGTCCTACGTCGGTCTCCGCGAGGCCGGCCGCGCGCGCGACGCCGCGGGCCACTGGCGGCTCACCCTGAACGGCAAGCCGATCTTCCACTTCGGCACACTCGACCAGGGCTGGTGGCCGGACGGACTGCTGACCCCGCCGTCCGACGAGGCGATGCGCTCGGACATCGAATTCCTGAAGGCCGCCGGTTTCAACACGATTCGCAAGCACATCAAGGTCGAGCCGCGCCGCTACTACTACCACTGCGACCGGATCGGCATGCTGCTGTGGCAGGACCAGGTCAGCGCGATGGCGAGCAATCCCAAGTGGACCCGCCTGCAGCCAAATCCGGAGAACCGCACCTGGCCGGAGGTCGCCCACAAGCAGTTCATGGCCGAACTGAAGGGCATGATCGATTCGCTGGGCCGCCACCCCTGCATCGTGCAGTGGGTGCCGTTCAACGAGGCATGGGGCCAGCACCAGTCCGTTGAGGTCGGCCAGTGGGTGGTGGACTACGATCCGTCGCGGCTGGTGAACATCGCCAGCGGCGGCAACTGGTACCCGGTCGGCCACATCGTCGACAGCCACCAGTACCCGCACCCGGGCTTCCCGTTCGAGTTGGGGAAGGGCGGCCGTTTCGACGACTACGTCAAGGTCGTCGGCGAGTTCGGCGGCCACGGATTCCCGGTCGAGGGCCACGTCTGGAATCCCGGCGCACGCAACTGGGGCTACGGGGGGCTCCCCAAGAGCAAGGAAGAGTGGCTGGAACGTTACCGCACGTCGATCCGCATGCTGGCCGAACTGAAAGGGAAAGGGATCGCGGCCGGCATCTACACCCAGACCACGGACGTCGAGGGCGAGATCAACGGCCTGCTCACCTACGACCGCAAGGTGCAGAAAATGAAGGCCCCGGACTTCGCGGCCATCCACCGGGTCCTGTTCGAAGAGCGGGCCGCGCAGCCATGAGGGCCGCTGTCCACCCGGTCGTTGCCGTCCTGTCGGCGGCGGACCGGCCGAACTTCGTCTTCTTCATCACCGACGACATCTCTCGCCTGCCACGGTCGGCCCCACACTGCCCGTCATCCTGAGCGCAGCGAAGGAT
>CAYOBW010000284.1:0-7098 GCA_964402115.1 uncultured Victivallales bacterium | reverse complement strand
CGGGCGCTGGGCGGGCGGGCGCGGCAATAACGGCGGGGACCGCCGTCTCCAGGCCTGCGGTCGCCCATGCCGCCCATCGCCCGGCTCCGGAGCGGAACGCTTTCGACACGGACTGCCCGTCCCTGTTCCCTCCAAAGTCCGTCATCGGCCGCCTGCGGCGGAGATCCTTCGCTGCGCTCAGGATGACAAGTGCGTTTGGCGGGGGGTGCGTAAGGCGCCTGTCCTCGGGCGCGCTCGCCTGCCACGGTCGGCCCCACACTGCCCGTCATCCTGAGCGCAGCGAAGGATCTCGCCCGCCTGCCGGCTTGCCAAAGCCAGCCGCTCCGGGCGCTGGGCGGGCGGGCGCGGCAATAACGGCGGGGACCGCCGTCTCCAGGCCGTCATGTGCCAGGGAAGCTCCCTGCGTTACTGCGCAATTGACATTCGGCCGGCCACTTCATAATCTTCGCGCCTATTCACACATGGGAGCAATGGTATGTACGAAGCGTCAGACTTGCGTAAGGGCCTGAAAATCGAGATCGACGGCCAGCCGTGGATCATCACGGAGTTCACCTTCTCGAAGCCCGGCAAGGGGCAGGCGATCTACAACTGCAAGATGCGGAACATGATCACCGGCTCGACGATGAGCAAGTCGTACCGGTCCAACGACAAGCTGGACTCGCCGCAGCTCGAGTCCAAGAAGCTCCAGTACTCGTACCACGAGGGCGACACCTACACCTTTCTCGATGCGAACTACGAGCAGGTCGAAATCCCGGCCGAGGCCCTCGGCGACGGCCGCTTCTTCCTCGTGTCCGACACCGAAGTCGAGGCGCTGTTCTTCAACCACACGCTGCCGATCGAAGTAACGCTTCCCACCTTCATCGTGAAGGAGATCGTCTACACCGAGCCCGGCGTACGCGGCGACACCGCCACGAACGTGACCAAGCCTGCCAAGCTGGACACCGGCTACGAACTGCAGGTGCCGCTCTTCATCAACCAGGGCGACAACATCAAGATCGACACGCGCACCGGCAAGTACGCCGACCGCGTGCAGAAGCGCTAGCCGGTCCGACCGCGCTTTCGCAAGGCTGGCCCCGATGGCCGTCGTACCTGCGCTTGAGATCCTGGCGTTCCGCAGCGGCGTGCTGCAGGCCGTGCGCACCTTCTTCACGGCGCGTGGCTACCTGGAAGTGGAAACGCCGGTTCGCGTGCCCCAGCCGGCGCTCGAGCTGCACATCGACGCCGAACCCAGCGGCCGGGCTTACCTGCGCACCTCGCCCGAACTCTATCTCAAGCGCCTGCTGGCCGCGGGCATCCCGCGCCTCTTCGAGCTCGGCCCCTGTTTCCGCCGGGGCGAGCGGGGCGAACGCCACAACCCCGAATACACCATGCTGGAGTGGTACCGCGCGGGCGCCGATTATCGCGACGCGGCAGCCGAGACGCGTGACCTGCTCTGCACCGTGGCCCGCGCGCTGCTCGGATCGACCCGCCTGCCGGGCCTGGCGGGCCCCGTGGACGTGGGCGCGGAGTGGCTGCGCCTCACCGTCGCGGAGGCCTTCGCCACGCACGCGGGCTGGAACCCGGTGACGCACTACGACGCGGACCGGTTCGATCTCGACCTCGTCAACCTCGTCGAGCCAGCCCTGCCGCGCGACCGCCCGGTCATCCTCACCGACTACCCGCCCGCCGCCGCCGCGCTCGCCCGCCTGCGCCCGGACACGCCGCCCGTCGCGGAACGCTGGGAGCTGTATGTGGGCGGGATGGAGTTGGCCAACGCGTACGGCGAGCTGACCGACCCGCTCGAGCAGCGCGCGCGCTTCGCCCGCTGCGCCGCCGACCGCCGCGCGCTCGGCAAGGAGGTCTACGCCGTGGACGAGGAGTTCCTGCGCGACCTCTCCGCCGTACCCGCCTGCGCGGGCGTCGCGCTGGGCCTGGACCGGCTCGTCATGCTCGCGGCCGGCGTCGCCGACATCGCCGCCGTCCGCGCCTTCTGTCCGTGAACGCTCCCCCGGCCTATTTCTCGACCGGCACCACGATGCCGCGCATGATCGTGTTCTGACAGAAGACGAATATCAGAAAGGTGGGCACGGCGGCCACGATCAAGGAGGCGTGGATGACCCCCGGCCCGCTGCGCATCTGCAGCTGGTACAGCCACGGCATCAGCGTCCACATCCGCTCGTCCTGGCAAATCAGCAGGGCGAACATGAAGTTCGTGTAGGCCAGGCGAAACGCATCCAGCGCCACCACGGCCAGCACCGGGCGGCTCAGGCTCAGCGTGATGTGCCAGAACATGCGCGCCTCCCCGGCGCCGTCCAGCGCCGCGCTCTCGTACAGCTCACGGGGCAGCGAGTCGAAGAAGCCCTTCAGCAGGAAGATCGAGTAGCCGTTGGCGAGCCCCGGCAGCAGCAGCGCCCAGAAGGTGTTGAGCAGGTTCAGCTCGCGCAGCATGAGGAACACCGGGATCTGCGTCACCATCGGCGGGAACGCCATGGTCAGCATCAGCAGGAGCAGCAGCTTGTAGGTGGAAGGCGGACGGAAGCGGCTGAGGGCGTAGGCGGCCAGCGGGTTCACGATCAGCGCCGCCAGCACGGCCAGGCCGCAGTAGACGACGGTATTGAAGACGCCGCGCCCGTGCACGAGCACGTAGTCGAAGACGCTGAGGTAGTTGCGCACGGTGAACTCCGCCCGCAGCCGGCCGCGGTGCGCCAGGAAGTGCTGGTAGTGGAGCTCACGCTGCGGCGGGCGCACCTCCGCCCAGTCGCGGAAAGCCGTCCCGAGGTCCGCGTTGAGCGCGTCGAGCGTCGCGTAGGCGCCGCGCAAGTGGTCGCGGAAGGCGAACTCCGGGCCGACGATGCGCACGCACGCGACCGGCAGGGTGTGGGTCACGCCGGTGACAGGGTCGGTCCAGCCCTGCAGGAACGCCTCCCAGTCGGTGCGCGCGCAGCCCGCGGCCGGCGGCGCGAGGGCCGGCGGAATGGCCTCGAAGTCGGCGTACGCGGTGCCGTGGCGTTGGTTGAGAGCCGCGACGGCACCGTAGCGCGCGGCCAGGTAGCGGCGGTAGAGCGGCACCGCGGCGGGGTCCATGCGCAGCCAGTCCAAGGCCAGGATGTGACGCACGAACGCCGTCCAATCCTCCTGCTCCGCCGCCGTCCGCCCCGGCCCGACGGGGCAGGCAGGATCGAGCCGGATCGCGTCCCACGTCGCGTGGGCCGTGCCGTGGGCACGGTTGTACGCGGCGACGTCGCGCGTGTATTGCGCCGGCAGGTAGACCTGCTTGAAGTAGCCTTCGGGGCTGAACCCGTAGCAGAGCCCCGCCGGCTGCCGCGTCTTGAACGCCTGGAGGCAGCGGCCCCAGGCGCCGCCGTCGGCGCGCCGCCGCCGGGGCAGCGCCTCCTCGGCGGTAAGCGTGAACGCGCTCCAGTTCGCGAAAACCGTGCCCAGCGCCCGGTTGAGCGCGGCGAGATCGCCATCGTAGGCGCGATACAGCTCGCCCTTGAACCGCCGCAGCAGGTGCGGCAGCACGCCGCGCGACTGCGGCGCGGCGAGATAGCCGCACGTGAAGGACTCCGCCGGCAACCCGCCGCCGGCCGCGAAGGCCTCCCACGCCGCCACGTACCGCGGGCGCACGGCCGCAGGCGGCTCTGCGGTCTCGAACGAGAGCCACGCGACGTCGTACGCGCAGCGCGCCGCGGCCAGCGATTCGTTGAACAGCCCCTCCACGTGCTTCCGGTAGAGCGCGGTGTCGTCCACCAGGTAGGCCGGCACCACCCGCAGGGCCGCGCCGTCGGCCGCGCTCTTCGTGCTGCCCGCCAGCATCAGCAGGAAGGGGTACAGCATGCTCGCCGCACCCAGCGCGAGCAGTGCGTAGATCGCCCCCACCAGGAGGCGCACCCGCCACGAACGGCGGCCGATGGCAGCCAGGATCGGCATGGCGTCAGCGCCCTCCCGCGGCGTCCGGCGCGCCGCCCTCGGCCCGGAAGTCCATGCGCCAGAGCAGGCGCAACTGCTGCACCGTGAAGCCCAACAGCATGAAGCCGAGCAGCCAGGCCATGGCCGTGGCCGGCCCGAAGCGGAGGAAGGTGAAGGCCTTGTACCAGATGTGCAGGCCGGCGACCTCCGTGTTGGCCGCCCCGCCGGTCATCGCCAGGATGTTCGCGGTCGCCCCGTACCAGGCGCCGATGAAAGCGCCGACGAAGTTGATGATGAGCAGCGCCTTGAGCGACGGGAACACGACGAACAGGATCTTGTCCACGAAGGTGGCGCCGTCGAGATCGGCGGCCTCGTAGAACTCCTCGGGGATGGTCTTCAGCGCGGCGAGGTAGATCAGGCAGCCGGGGCCCATGCCGGCCCAGGCCAGGGGCAGCACGCAGGCGAGCATCGCCGTCTCCGGGCGGTGCAGCCACAGGTAGGGCTCCGGCGTGTGGGACAGGAGGCGCGCGCCGAGCAGCGACAGGCTGGCCGCCAGCGGCTCCCCGCGCGGCAGCAGGATCGGGGCGGCCAGCTTCCACGCGGTCAGCGCCACCAGCGCCCCGGCGCCGGCCACCAGCCAGGCCGTCGCCGTCAGGCCGTGCAGGCGCAGGCGGCGGGCGAACAACAGGAAGACCCCCAGCAGCAGCGCGCCGACAGCCAGGAACCCCGCGGCCGGGATCCGCAGCACCAGCGCGTTCAGCGCCCCGTGCTCGCTGGGCTCGTAGAACTGTTTCCACAGCAGCAGCGTCACGATCCCCGTGGTCACCGCGGGCAGGTAGTAGAGCGTGCGAAACAGCCACTTCCCGCGCGGCACTTCCTGCAGCAGCACGGCGAGGATGATGGGCGGCAGGAACGTCAGCCCCATCACCAGGCAGCAGTAGCGCAGCGAGTTCCACACGGCCTGCCACCACGCGGCGCTGTAGAGGACATCGCCGAAGTTGTCGAGCCCCGCCCAGGCGGACGGCCCCAGCAGCCGGTAATGCTGGAAGGCCATCACCGACCCGCGCAGCAGCGGCACGTAGCGCCACAGGACGATGGTCAGCACCGCCGGCACCAGCAGCACGTAAGCCCAGCGGCAGCGCCGCCACGCCCACCCCCCCTCCCCGCCCGCCGCCACGCCCGCGCCCAGGGTCCAGGGCAGGCGCACGAACACCCAGCCGAAGGCCGCCACCAGGCCGGCCAGCACGAGGGCCGCCACGGCGCGGCGCATCCGCCGCTCGCGGGCGGGCACCCGCCCCATCATCTCCTCGTTGGCCTCGGCGCAGGCCTCGCGCAGGAACCCGCGCAGGACCGCCTGCCGCTCGACCGGGTCCGCCGGCAGCGCGTCGCGCAGCAGCAGCTGCTCGGCCCGCTGCAGCGGCAGCGTCATCAGCTCGTAGGCCAGGTTGCTGTTCCGCCCGTACGGCTCGGGATGGCCGGTCGCGACCGCGATCTCGAACACCTCCGCCCACCCCTTCGGCGCCAGTCGCTCGATCTCGGGATAGCCGAACCGCCGCAGCTGCCGCGGCTGCACGAACGGCCCCAGCCCGCCCTCGACCATCACCCGGGTGCGCACCCGCAGCGCCTCCTCGCTGTCGCGGAAGCGCATGAACTCCCAGGCCGCGTCACGCACGGCGGGCTCGCGAATCCCCGCGAAGAGCCCCAGCATGCGGCTGTTGAGCTCGGCCCCGCGCCCGCCCCCCGGCGCGCGCGGCACGGGCGCCATGCCGGTCACATCGGGGTTGATGCTGCCCAGCATGCGCTCGTCCATGTAGTCGATCAGCATGCCGATCTGGCCACGCTCCCACTTGCCGCCGACGTGCTCGACGCCCTTGGAGGTGTAGCCGCGCCGCACCTTGCCGGCGGCGTCGGTCCACTTCTCCGCGCTCAGCCGCACGTAGAAGTCCGCCGCGGCCGCCGCTTCCTCCGAGTCGAACACGCACGTCCACTGGTCGGTGGCGGCCTCCCAGGTCATCACCTCGCCGCCGGCCGACCAGAGGAACGTGCACCAGCGGGCCGACTCGTGCCGCCCGCGGGCCATCAGGAACCCGTACGTGTCCGCCCGCGGATCGGTCAGCCGGCGCGCGGCGGCGAGAAAGTCGTCCCAGGTCCACTCCGCGTTTGGATACGCGAGCCCGTGGCGGTCGAAGAGGTCCTTGCGGTAGAGCAGCACGCGGCCCAGGGCGCCGCCGTAGGGCAGCGCCCAGACGTGGGTGGCGCCGCCGGGGCCCTTGCGGCGAATGACGGGCCAGAGCTTCGGGTGAATGCGCTCCGCCACCTCCTCCGGCGTCAGGGCCGCCAGGTAGCCGTCTTCGGGGCGGTCGAGCGGATGGAGGAACCCGTTCTGGATGTAGTTGTCGGACTTGCGGAAATTCAGGTACAGGACATCCGGCGCCATGCCGCCGGCGATGGCTAGCAGGTCCACCTCCACGCCCTCGACGGTGATGCCGGTGAACTTCTCCAGCTCGATCTCGACACGGTCCCAGCGATGGCGCCCGTAGCGCTGCGGCTCGGCCTCGCAGCGGGCGCGGTACTGCGCCGCGAAGCGGGCGGGAAACGCCTCGCGGAAAACCTGGAGCGCCGCCACCTCCGCGCGGTTCGCCGTGTCGGGGTTGGTCGGGTCGGGCAGGTCGAACACCTTGACGTGGATGACGGTGCGATCGGGACGGTCCTCGATCCACCCCGCCTCCGCACGCACGGCCGGCAGCCAGCCGGCCAGCGCCGCCAGCGCGAGCCGCGTCGACACTGCCGCCCAGCCGTTGTGTCCGCCGTTACCCATAGCCCTCCCGCCGGTCGTCCGCACCCCGGACCGCCACCGGAATGCGCAGCAGTGTACGGGGGTCGGACGAGGTAAGCGAGCCCGATGGCAGCAGTTCTCATTATGGCCGGAGACCGCCTGAAGGCGGGACTCCAAACGTCGTAAACGCGCTGGAAACCGGTTTGGAGTCCCGGCTTTAGCCGGCCCCCCTGCGCGCAAGGCCGCGCAGAGATAACATGACGAGACTGCATGCGAACACCCAATGTCCAACACGGAATGTCCAAGGGCGAAGTTCACCTCCCCCCTTGTTCATTGGACATTCCGTGCTGGATATTGGGTGTTGAGATCGAAAAGCCGTTTAGTTGCAAACCAATGACTTACGACTGAAGTCTCAGACAAGCCGGTCTCAGACA
>CAYOBW010000283.1:0-9670 GCA_964402115.1 uncultured Victivallales bacterium | reverse complement strand
CCGGCGTCACGGGGCTGCCGCGCGCTGTCGCCCGGACGGCGCGGGAGCGCCGTCCCACGTAGGCCGGTCCTCCCGGGCCGGCCGGGAGCGAGCAACTGGCGGCATGGGGGACGCACGCGGAGGCGCCAGGCGCGGCGCCGGCGTCACGGGGCTGCCGCGCGCTGTCGCCCGGACGGCGCGGGAGCGCCGTCCCACGTAGGCCGGTCCTCCCGGGCCGGCCAGGAGCGAGCAACTGGCGGCATGAGGGCAGCACGCGGAGGAGCCAGGCACGGCGCCTGTGTCGCGAAGATGCCGCGCGCTGTCGCCCGGACGGCGCGGCAGCGCCGTCCCACGTAGGCCGGTCCTCCCGGGCCGGCCGGGAGAGAGCAGGGGCGGCAGGTGCGGTTCGCGACGACAGCCAGTTGTCCTTGCCGCAAACTGCACATACATGTACATGTATGTGCATGGCCACAAAGACCATATCTATTGACATCGAGGCATACGCGTGCCTCACGCATGCGCGTACGTCGCCCCACGAGTCGTTTTCCAAGGTGATCGAACGCCCGCGGTGGAGACAGGCGGTCATGCAGTCGCTGCCCCCGCTCAGCGAAGAGCGTTTGCGTCGCCTCGATGAAGCGCAGGCCGCCGACCTTCCGCCGGAGGATGCATGGAAGACCGTCTGATCCAACGCTTGACTATCGCACCACATGGCCCGACCTGTTCCCGTCTGGCCTACGGCACTTGGCGGCTGCTGAGTACAAAGCCGACCGCGCAAGAGGTCAACGCCCGGCTGCACGCCTGTCTCGAACTCGGCATCACGACGATCGACACGGCCGAGATCTACGGCCTCTATGAGGTGGAGAAGTTGCTCGGCGCCGCACTCGCGCTGTCGCCGGGGTTGCGCGACAAGCTGGAGATCGTGACGAAGGCAGGAATCTACGTGCCGTGCGCCTACCACCCCGAGCGCCGCACCGCGCACTACAACGCCACGGGCGCACGGCTGGTGAAGAGCCTGGAGAAGTCGCTGCGCTGGCTGGGCACGGAGCGCGTGGAGCTGTTCCTCGTGCACCGTCCCGACTG
The DNA here is from genome assembly GCA_964402115.1 of uncultured Victivallales bacterium. Taxonomy (GTDB): domain Bacteria; phylum Verrucomicrobiota; class Kiritimatiellia; order UBA8416; family CAYOBW01; genus CAYOBW01. The sequence goes on along the minus strand of CAYOBW010000283.1, from coordinate 8,611 downwards.
GCTCACACGCGCCGACGACACGGCGGCAGGGCTCAACCAATTGCTGCGCGACGGCAAGATCCACGCCGCTGGCGTCTCCAACTACACGGCCGCGCAGTTCGACCTGCTCAACGCCCACGTGGCGCAGCCGCTGGCGACGAACCAGGTGGAGTTCCACCTGCTGCGCATGGAGCCGCTGCTCGACGGCACGCTGCAGCGCTGCGAGCTGGCAGGGGTATCGCCCATGGCCTGGAGTCCGCTCGCCGGCGGACGCCTGTTTGATCCGGCCAATGAAGCCGCGCAGCGCCTGGCCCGCACCGCCCAAGCCCTGGCCCCGCGGTACGGGGGAGCCACGCTCGAGCAGCTCGCCTACGCCTGGATCCTGGCGCACCCGAGCCGGCCGGTGGCGATCATCGGCACGAACAAGCTGGAGCGCATCCGTAGCGCCGCCGCAGCCGCTACAATCGCACTGGAACGTGAAGACTGGTACGCGTTGTGGGAGGCCGCGCAGGGGCGGCGGATTCCGTGAGTGTGCGCATCCTTGTGCCGGGCGAGTACACCCCTTGCATGGTGGCGCACTTTATAAAGTCCGCCCTGTTGGCGTCTGCCTCCGTGCATTTGAACGGGGCGCGTGACTCGTGCAGCAACCCGGACGGCGCGGCCTTCGGGATCGCTCAGTCCGACTTGTGGCGGGCAAGGCGTACAAGGAGGCGGGGCAGGCCCTCGCGGGGCGGCAGCAGCCGATAGCGGCCATCGGTGCAGGTCACCCAGCCCCTGCGCCTGAGTTTGTCCAGGTGACGGCGCAGCGCTCTTGCTGACATGCCCGTGCACCGACGCAGTGCCGGCGCGCTCAGCCGCGGTTCCTGTCCCAAAAGCCTGACCAGCAGGATCCGGCGCGGGTGCGTAAGTGCCGTGAGCGCGGCAAACAACCGCTCCACCGGACGCCGGCCCCGCCGGCACTCGCTGCGCAGGGCCGCCACGAGCGCGGCGGCTTCCGGCACCGCCGGGTCTGCGGCCACCCGGTAGCACACCCACGCGCCGGCTCGATCCGCGGCCAGCAATCCCCTGGCATTCAGACTGCGCAACCCCTGGCTGGCGCGCGAAACCGATTGCCCGCTCAGCCGCGCCAGCCGCGACACCGGTTCGCCCGGATGCTCCAGCACGCATTGCAGCAACGCGAGCCGACCCCGGTTCGCCAGCGCCCGGCAGGTGCGCCACAATGTCGGGCTGAGTACGCCTGTTTCGCCTATCCTTGTGCCTGGCATGACTGGGGCGGACTTTATAAAGTGCGCCCCAGCCGTGCCAGCAGAATCGCGCGGCGTTGCGGGGCGGTCTGGACTCTGAGATGGCGTGCCTGCCATGTTTCCCGGACGGTGTAATGCCGCGCACGCAACTCCACCGGGCGCTGGGCCTCGGAGAGGCCCGCGCTACGTGGCGCTTAGTCACACCTAGTCGCCCCTCACCCAATGCCCGTGAATGCGCTTGCCTCACCTCAGCGAACATGGTCACATACAGCGCAACCGCCGGACGCACACTTGGCAGCAAAGCCGGGCCACACGCACACGGCGGTAAGCAGGGAGTAAGCACGGATGATGCGCGCTGGCGTTTGCATCGGGTTGCTGGTCATCCTGCACGGCTGGGCAGGCCGGGCGGAGGAGACACCAGAGGTGGCGGCACTGCGCGCGGAGGTCCGCGACAAGGGCTGGATCGTCTTCGGCGCCCGCACGGAGCGGGGCGACTACGATTTGTTCCGCTGCCGGCCCGACGGGTCGGCGCAGACCAATCTCACGCACACGCCGCAGTTCAACGAGGCGTACCCGCTCTGCTCGCGCGACGGCGCCCGGCTGCTCTACCGGAGGCTCCCACGCAACGCGTCGCCCGACGGCAATCGCTGTGGCGAGCAGGGCGTGCCGGTCATGGCCCGCGCCAACGGCACGGATCCGCGCGCGCTCGGCGCCGACGGGGACCTCCCGTGGGCGAGCTGGAGCCCGGACGGGCAGCAACTCCTCTGCCTCGCGCCGAAGGGGTTCGCGATCATGGACGCCGCGAGCGGCAAGCCCCTGCAGCGCTTTCCGCGCGGCGGCTTCTTCCAGCAGCCCACCTGGTCGCCCGACGGCCGCTGGATCGTGGGCGTGGCCAATGCGTTCGACACGAGCTGGAGCATCGCGCGGCTGAGCAGCACCGGGGGCACGGCAACGGCCGTGAACCGCGTGGATTGCTGCACCCCGGACTGGTTCCCCGATTCGCGCAACGTCATCTTCTCGTGGCGTCCGCCAGGCCAGAAGGCCGCCAACGGCAACGGCTGGACGCAACTCTGGCGCGCCGAAGCCGAAGGCCGCTCGCCGCAACTGGTCTACGGCGAGGATGGCCGGCACGTCTACGGCGGCCACGTCTCGCCGGACGGCGCCTATGTCATCTTCACCGGCAACGCCGAGGAAAACGGTGATCCCGGGCACCAGGGCGCCCCCATGAACCTGATGCGCCTGCGCGACGCACCGATCATCGGCGGCACGAGCGAGGAGCTGCGCGGCAAATTCCCGCACGCACACAGCGGCCCCCTGCTGAGCCTGCCCGTCGGCTGGGAGCCGTGCTGGACGTTTGGCGGGGAACCCGCGGCATCCGCCGCAGGCCTGCCATGAGAGTCATCTTCCCCTGCCTCTGCTTCTGCTTCTGCCTACCCGCCTACGCCGCCGAACCGGACACGGCTCCATTCGCCCGGGAAGTTCGCAACCTGGGCTGGATAGCCTGCAGCGCGGTTTCCCCAGCCGGCGACTGGGACCTCTTCGCCATGCGGCCCGATGGCTCCGAACGCCGTAACCTCACCGGCACGCCCGCGTCTAACGAGGCCGGCGTGCGCGTCTCGCCGGATGGCCGGCACATCCTGTTCTATCGCATGGCGGCACAGGAGCCGCCGGATAACAACACCTACGGCACCTTCGAGCTCGTCATCGCCGACATCAACGGCGCAAATCCCATCAGCTTCGGCCGTGACTTCCCGTGGGCCGCGTGGGGGCCGGACGGCGCCTCATTCGCCGCGCTGAAGCCCGATGGCATCCACATCGTCGCCACCGCCACGCGGCAGACCGTGCGCTCGCTCCCGCGCCAGGGCATCGTGCAGCAACTGGCATGGTCCCCCGACGGCAGGCATTTCGTCGGCACGGCCAACGGGCTCGGTCCCTACTGGAACATCGGCGGGCTCAGCGCCGACGCGGGGCGCATCCGCGCGCTCAGCGACACGACGCGCTACAACTGCACGCCCGACTGGCTGCCCGACGCGCGGCACGTCCTCTACGCGCGCGGCATCGTACCGAACGATGGCGGACGCGCCGAACTGTGGGTGACGGCATTCGACGGCAGCGAGCGCCGCGTGCTGTACGCCGAGGCCGAACGCCACATCTACGGGGCCTGCGCCTCCCCCGACGGCCGCTACCTCCTGTTTACGCGCAGCGAAGAGGATCTCGGCCGCGTCGACCATGCGAAGACCACGATGGCGATCGTCCGCTGCGCGGATACGCCGCTGCATGGCGGCGCCCACACGGCGACAAGGCTCGACCTGGGGCCGGGCTGGGAACCGCACTGGACGAAGGCGGAGTTTCCACCCGCCGTGGACAAGGAGCGCGCGAAATGACAAAGCTGCGAAACCTGGCGGGGGCCGCCCTCCCCGCCCTGCTGCTGCTGGCCGCCTCGTGCGGCGGAAAGGCCAGGCCGGCCGCCGGCGCCGGCGCGGATGCGCAGGTGACCACGCTCGGCACAGTGGAGGTCACGGCGCGGCTTGTGGAGGTGCCGGAGGGGGCGATCTTCCACCGCGAGCTGTACGACTATGCCACGCTCCTGAAATACGAAGTCGTGACCGTGCACCGCGGCGCGCTGGCCGCGGGCACGACGATCTACGTCGGGCACTACAACCCGTGGAAGCCGCGCGCTGAGGCAGCCGACAAGCGCGTGAAGAGCGTCGGCGGCACGACGCGCGCGTTCCGCGCAGGCGCACTGCACCGCCTGGCGCTCGAAACGCCGCTGGACGATTTCTTCATGGGCGGCGTCGTGGACAAGTACTTCGGCACGCACGCGGGACCGGCCTACTGGGCCGCCTGGACGAACGACGCGGATTAGCGCGGCATGGTCTTCACCTCGCACATCTTCATCTTCTACTTCCTGCCGCTCGCGCTGGCCGGCTACTACGCGCTGCCCGCCCGTTCGTCCTGCCGCAACGCCTGGCTGCTCGGCGCGAGCTACGTCTTCTACGGCTGGTGGGATCCCTGGTTCGTGCTGCTCATGCTCCTGGTCACGGCGCTCAACTACGCCTGCAGCCGCGTGATTGCGCGCCCGGGCGCATGCGAACGGCAGCGCAAGGCAGCCGTGACCGCCGCCGTCGTCCTGAGCCTCGGCCTGCTTGTCTTCTTCAAGTACTTCGGCTTTCTCCAGGTGAACGCGAACCGCCTCCTGGCGGCCTGCGGCGCCGGCGGCGTGCGCGTGTGGGAGATCATCCTGCCGGTCGGCATTTCTTTCTACACCTTCCAGGCGCTGAGCTATGCCATCGACGTCTACCGTCGCGAGGCGCCGGCCGCGCGGTCGTTCACGGACTTCGCCTGCTACATCGCCCTGTTCCCGCAGATGATCGCCGGCCCCATCGTCCGCTACAACACGGTCGCGCGCGACCTGCGCGACCGCACGCACAGCCCGGCGCAGTTCGCGGCGGGCGTGGCGCTCTTCATCCTCGGCTTCGCCAAGAAGGTGCTGCTCGCCAACCCGATCGGCGCCGTCGCCGACACGGCGTTCGGCGCGCAGGGGCTCGACGCGCCCGCCGCGTGGTGCGGCGTGATCGCCTACGCCCTGCAGATCTACTTCGACTTCGCGGGCTACTCGGACATGGCCGTCGGGCTGGGGCGCATGTTCGGCTTCGAGTTCCAGCGCAACTTCAACGCGCCCTATCACGCCGACAGCATCACCGACTTCTGGCGGCGCTGGCACATCTCGCTGAGCACGTTCCTGCGCGACTACCTCTACATCCCGCTGGGCGGCAACCGCCGCGGCGCCGCGCGCACCACGGTGAACCTCGCCATCGTCATGCTGCTCGGCGGCCTCTGGCACGGCGCGAACTGGACGTTTCTCGCGTGGGGCGCCTACCACGGTGCGTTCCTGATCGCGGAGCGGTTTGCGAACCGCCAGCCTGCCTACCGGAGCCTGCCGCGCGGCCTGCGCGTCGCCCTGACTTTCATCATCGTCCTCGGTTCCTGGGTCTGGTTCCGCGCCGAGAGCCTGCCCGCGGCCGCGGCCTACTTCCGCGCGCTCGCCGGCGGCGGGACCGTCAACGAGGCGACCGCCCTGCTCGCCGCGCAGGTGTTCGCGCCCGGCAAACTCGCGATCATGGGCCTCGGCACGCTGTGCCTATGCGCGTCGCGGCAGGCCCACGATTGGAGCGAAACGCTGACGTGGCCCAAGGCGCTGATCCTCGTACCGGTCTTCGCGCTCGCGCTGGCGGTCCTGTGCGCGCAAACGTTCAACCCTTTCCTCTACTTCCAGTTCTGATGCAAACAACCGCGCACAACCGGTTCCTGATCGGCGCCTTCCTGGCGCTCCTGGCAGCCGTGCCGCTGCTCCAGGTGGCGGTCGAGGCGCGGCGCGGCGAACGCCCACAGGTCTGGGACGTCTTCACGCAGCGGCCGACCCGGGCCAACCTGCGCGCGTTCGAGAACGCGCTCGAGGAGGCCAGCGTGACGGTGCGCACCGTGCGGCCATGGATCCAGGCGGCGCAATTCCTGGGCCTGCGCGAGGCCGGCGACAAGACCCTCGTCGGGCGCGACGGCTGGCTCTTCTACCAACCCGGCGTCGCCTTCCTCACGCAGCGCCCCCAGCCGGGCGACACGCCGACGGGCGAAGCGCTGGCGGCGATCGTGGATTTCCGCGGCCAGCTCGCCGCGCGCGGCGTGCGGCTCCTGCTCGTGCCCGCGCCGGATAAGGAGAGCGTCTACCCCGACAAGCTCGCGCGCCGCGCCCCTCCGCCCGCGCGCGTCATCGGCCCGGAGACCCGCGCCTTCCTGGCGGCGTGCGACCGGGCTGGCGTGGCGGTCGTGGACCTGTTCGCCCTCTACCGCGCGGCCCGCGCCCGCTCGGCCGCCCCGCTCTATCTCGCCCAGGACAGCCACTGGTCGCCCGCCGGCGCGCGGCTCGCCGCCGAGGCGGTGGCGGCGCACGTGCTCGCCCAGGGCTGGGTGACGCAGGGGCTAACGCAGTTCGACACGCGGTCAACTCCGGTCCAGCGGCACGGCGACCTCGTGCAGCTGCTGCGCGCACCGCCGCTCGAAGCGCGGCTCGCGCCTGAAGCGATCGCCTGCGACCAGGTCGTGCGCGTTACGGATGGCGTGCCGTATGCCGACGATCCCGCCGCGGACGTCCTCGTGCTCGGCGACAGCTTCCTGCGCGTCTACGCCCGGGACGAGCCGGGATCCGCCGGCTTCGTGGCCCACCTCGCCCGCGCGCTCGGCCGCCCGCTCGCCAGCATCGTCAACGACGGCGGCGCGTCCACGCTCGTGCGCCAGGAGCTGTGCCGCCGCCCGCACCTGCTGGAGGGGAAGAAGGTCGTGATCTGGGAGTTCGTCGAGCGCGACCTGCGACTCGGCATGGAGGGGTGGCAGCGCATCCCGCTGCCGGCGATCCCGCCGCCAGCCGTCAGGGCCCCATGACGCAGGTTACGGTTGCGCCCGCAGGCGGCAGCGCCGCTTTGATCGTCTTCACGGCGCCCTTGTGGGTGACGGTGATCTCGTAATCGCCGAGGAACCCGCGGGCGCGGACAACGCCGTGCGTGTCCGTTTCCGCCGTCGCGTTGGTCCACCACTCCCTGGTGACGAGGTCGAGCCAGACCTGGCCCGCGGGCGTCACCGACCAGTCGCTGCGATAGTAGGCGGCACGGGGCCGCCAGTGCGACCGCTCCCAGAAACCCCAGGTGAGGATCCCCACAACCGACGGATGGCTGAAAACCGTGGTCAGGAAATCGCGCGTGAAGTCGGCCTGCAGCCGCTCGTCGGCGGTGTCGATGTCGTGCTCGGTGATGGAGATGTCGAGCCCCAGCGCGGCAAAACGGTCGAGAATGGCGAGCATGCGCGCCGGCGGCGTGGGGGCGCCGCCAAAGTGCCCCTGCATGCCGAGCCCGGTAATCGGCGCGCCGCCATCCTTGAGGTAGCGGAGCGTCTTTTCGAAGTGATCCTGGTGGCTCTTGTCCATGCCGCCCGCTGAGAGGATCGCATAGTCGTTGAGCGTCAGTTTCACGTTGGGGTCGCACTGGCGGGCCAGCTTGAACCAGGCGATCATCTCGCTGTCGCCAAGCACCTGCATCACGTCGTTGTTGTTGTACGGCTCGTTGATGACATCCCAATCGACCACGCGCCCCTTCAGGACCGTGACTTCGTTCTCGATGTGGCTGTTGATCCGCTGGCGCAGTTTCGCGGGGTCGGCCCGGAGCTGCCGCAGATCCCCCGGCGTGTTCTGCCAGGAAGGCCAGATGAGGTTGTGCCCGCGGACCTCGATGTTCCGCGCGCGCAGCCAGTCGACGGCCTGCAGGATTCGCCCGTGGCTGGCGGGATTGTCCCAACTCTGCCACTTGAGGTCGTTCTCGAACACGACGCGGGTGAAGTGCTTCTCGATGATGCCGCGGTACTTGTCGCCGTCCGCATCCTGCCGCAGGATGCCCCGGACGGTCACCGCGGAGCCCCAGCCGAAGGCGTGCCGCCGCATGGCGATGGCGACCTTCGCGCCCGGCAAGGGCCGGCCCGACGCGTCGGTCACCGTGACCGCGAGGTCGCCCTTGCGGAACTTCTCGATGCGGGCGGCGGCAGCCGCACGCCAGGGCGCGTCGGCGGCCTGGCCCGGATAGGAAACCCGGGTGCGCGGCAGGCGCGCGATGTCGAAGCCCGTGCCGAAGGCGTACACCTCGAAGCCTGCGACCTCGACGACCTGTTCCAGCGCGCCGAGATGGAACCCCGCGCCGGCCGCTCCGCTCTCGTATGTGCCGTGGGCCTTGAAAGGCAGGCAGAACTCCTTCCACTCACGCCCAACGTCCACGTCGAGACGCAGCGACTTGTCGTGGGGCGGAGCAGACTCTTCGAAAATCGCGCAGATCCGTCCCTCGCCGCTTTCGGTTTTGGCCGAGAGTGTCCGGGCAAAGAAATGCGCCCACAGGATTTCGCCCTTCTCGACCCTGCGCGTGGTGCGGAACTGGAACTGGCTGTCCCACGGACTGGCAGGGCGGGCGGCGGTTTCGCAGCGCACGGCTTCGGCGAACGGCTGGCCGTCGACTTTGACGCGCGTCAGCGTACCGCCGGCCGAGGCGTCTACCGCCCGCAGCGTCGCGATGGCGTTCGTCGGGATGACCGGCACGCCACCGTCGGGCACGGGCGTGGCGGCGGACAGGAGCGCGGGAACGAGGGCAACGAGAAATGTGGCAAGTGCGTTTTTCATTTTACGACAGGAAATCGCTCTTTCGGACCGTACAGGGACACGCCCGCGGGAACCGTCCCCGCGCTGCGCCGTCCGGGGCGGGACCATGCCAGAATGCCGCCGGGAAGGCAAGAACCGTGACGGAGAGCCAGCTCTTCAGAAACCCCAGCGCCGTGGCGCTGGGGTGGGGCTGGGGGGGCCG
>CAYOBW010000282.1:7107-9680 GCA_964402115.1 uncultured Victivallales bacterium | reverse complement strand
TCATGGCGGTGACGAACGGCAAGCCGAACTACATCACGATGGCGTACCACTGGGCGCGCATGATCGAGCTGCTCCATTCGATCGAGAAGATCGCCGAGCTGCTGCACGATCCGGACCTGCAGGGCACCGACCTCGTGGCCCGCGGCGACCGCCGGCCGGAGGGCGTGGGCCTGATCGAAGCGCCGCGCGGCACGCTGTTCCACCACTACAAGGTGGACGAGAACGACCAGATCACGATGTGCAACCTGATCGTCTCGACGACCAACAACAACACGCCGATGAACCTCGCGGTGGAAGGCGTTGCCCGCCAGTACCTGTCGGGCCAGACGATCACCGAGGGGCTGCTGAACCGCGTCGAGGTGGCCATCCGGGCCTACGATCCGTGCCTGTCCTGCGCGACCCACGCGATGGGGCAGATGCCGCTGGTCGTCGAACTCGTGGACAGCACGGGCCACATCGTGGACCGCAAAGCGAGAGGCGCGACCCTGGATGGGCAGTAAGGTACTGGTGATCGGCTACGGGAACCCCGGGCGGCTGGACGACGGTCTTGGTCCGGCCCTGGCAGAGGCGCTGGCCGCCCGCGCCATCCCGGGGTTGACCGTGGATGCCGACTACCAGTTGGTTGTGGAAGACGCGGCCGCCGTGGCGGCCTTTGACGTCGTGATCTTCGCGGATGCGGCGGTGGAGGGACGCGAGCCGTTCGGGTTTCGGCCGGTGGAGCCGGGGGGCGAGCTGAGCTTCAGCTCCCACAGTTGCGAACCGGAAGCCGTCATGGCCATGGCCCAGCGGCTGTTCCAGGCCAACACGCGCGGGTATGCGCTCGGCATCCGCGGCTATACGTTCAACGAGTTCGGCGAGGGTTTGTCGGCGGCGGCCCGGGACAACCTGGAGGCGGCGCTGGCTTTTGTGGATGGCGTGATTCGAAACGAATTGTTTGACGATGCCGCCCAGGCCATGCGAGAAGAGCAGCCGGCGCGGCGGGCAGCCTGTTCGGAAGCCACTAGCAAGTGAGGGGCAACATGAAAGATGCAAAGCGGGTCATTCTCTGTATTGACGACGATCAGGATCTCCTGGATTCCATGCGGATCATCCTGGAAGGCGAAGGGTACGCGGTCGAAACCGCGGCGAGCGCCGAGGATGGGCTGCGCCGTTACAAGACGGTGGACCCGGATCTCGTGTTCGTCGACCTCATGATGGAAGAGGTCGATGCAGGAACGAGTTTCGTCAAGGAAGTCAAGGCCCTCGGCGGCAAGTCCGTGCCGATCTACATGCTCAGCTCGGTCGGGGACAACCTGAACATCAACACCAGCTACGCGGAGCTCGGGCTGACTGGCGTCATGCAGAAGCCGATCAACCCGCAGGTGCTGCTGAGCACGCTGCGCGCGAAGTTGAAGTAGCCGCGCTGCTGTTGCAGCCATGGCAGATGTGACGGCCCGCTCGGCCCTGGCCGCGCGGGCCGTTGCTTTTTGCGTCAATCGGCGTAATCTACGGACGCATGACAGCTCTGCACAGCGCGAGCGGCGACCCCGGCAGGACCACACCGCCGGACAGGTTGCGCGCCGTATACACGCTGGGCGGCACCGTGCAGGGCGTCGGCTTCCGTCCCGCCGTCTACCGCCTGGCCACGGCGGCGGGGCTCGGCGGCGGCATCTGCAACGAGGCCGGTCGCGTGCGACTGGAGCTGGAGGGCACGGCCACGGAGATCGCGGCCTTCATGGCAACCCTGCCCGACCGCCTGCCGCCGCATGCGCACCTTACAACTGTCGAACGCCACTCCCTGGAGCCGCTCCCGCCCGGCTACACCCAGCCGCCGTTTTGCATCCACGCCAGCGCCGGGACGGCTGAGCCCGCCTTTCCTGCCATTCCGCCGGACCTGGCCATGTGCGCCGACTGCCGCCGGGAGGTCTTCACCCCGGGCAATCTCCGGCACGGCTACGCGTTCACAACCTGCACGGCCTGCGGCCCGCGCTACACGGTCGTCACCGCCATGCCCTACGACCGCGCCCGCACCACGCTCGCGTCGTTCGTGCTCTGCCCCGCCTGCGCCCAGGAGTACGGCGACCCCGCCGACCGCCGCTTCCACGCCGAAAGCACCGCGTGCCCGGTGTGCGGCCCCGCGCTCCGGTTGCTGCAACCGGACGGCACGCCCCTGCCCGGTGACCCCCTTGCGGCAGCCCGCGCGGCCCTCGCCGCCGCCGCCCTGGTGGCCGCGCGCGGCCTGGGCGGCTTCCTGCTCGCCTGCAACGCGCACAGCCGCCCCGCGCTGGAACGACTGCGCCAGCGCAAGCGCCGCCCCGCCAAACCATTCGCGGTCATGGCCCCGGATCTTGCCACGGTGACGCGCTATTGCACCGTGCCGCAGGCGGCGCGCGACCTCCTGTCGTCGCCTGCCGCCCCGATCGTCATCCTCGATGTCCGCGAGCCCACCGACCCCGCCCTGCCACTGGACCTGCTTACGCCCGACACGCCGACGCTCGGCGCCATGCTGCCCACCACCCCCCTGCACCCCCTCCCCCCGCCGGCGCCCCCCGCCCACCCCACACCCCCCCCCACCCCCCCGGGGAGGACCCCCC
>CAYOBW010000282.1:0-7097 GCA_964402115.1 uncultured Victivallales bacterium | reverse complement strand
CTGCTCCTGCAGGGGCTCCCCGACGACCCCACGCCCCCGTTCGACCTGCTGGTGATGACCAGCGGCAATCGCCGCGGCGAACCCATCTGCCTGTCCGACGCCGAGGCGTGCGCGCGCCTGGGCGACATCGCCGACCTCGTGCTGACGCACAACCGCGACATCAACCTGCGCTGCGACGACTCGGTCGCCGTCCTGCAGGGCGAACGGCCGCAGGTCTGGCGACGGGCCCGCGGCCATGCCCCCGCCCCCCTGCCCCTCCCCACCCCGGTCCGCCGCTGCGTGCTGGCCTTTGGCGCGGAGCTGAAGAACACGCTCGCCCTGGCCGCCGGCGCGCGCGTCGTGCTGTCGCCGCACATCGGCGACCTGGAGACGCCGGAGGCCCTGGCCGGGCTGGAGCAGGTCGCGGACTGCTTCCCGCGCTTCCTGGGCCTGCGCCCGGAGGCGGTGGCCGTGGACTTGCACCCCGACATGCACGCCACGCGTATCGGCGAAGCCTTTGCGCGCCGCCACGGACTGCCCATCTGCCGCGTGCAGCACCACCATGCCCACGCCGCCGCCGCCCTCGCCGAACACGGCCTCGAGGCCGGCCTCGCACTTGTCTTCGACGGCACCGGCTACGGGCTCGACGGCGCCATCTGGGGCGCCGAAATGCTGGAAGTTTCGCGCGAAACGGGGATGCGCCGCCTGGGCACCTTCCTCCCCGCCCCGCTGCCCGGTGGCGACGCCGCGGTGCGCGCGCCGGTCCGGCAGCTTCTCGCGCGCTGGCTCGACGCCGGCGTCGCGGCAGACGCCATCCGCCCACGCCTCGGCGCGCTGGGCGTGACGGAGCAGGCCTTCGAGGTCTGGCGGATGCAGTGTGCGCGCGGCCTCAACACGGTGGCCAGCCACGCCGCCGGCCGCCTTTTCGACGCGTTTGCCGCCGCGTGCGGGGCCGCCCCGGGCGCCGTTTCCTACGAGGGGCAGGCCGCGATCCGGCTGGAGGCCCTGGCCCGCCGCCACCGTGGCCCCCTCCCCGGCCCCCTCCCCTTCGCCGTCGCCGCGGACGGACCGCTGCTCCGCGTGGATTGGCGCCCGCTCTTCGACGCGCCCGACCGCCTCGACGCCTGGCGGCGCGATCCGCCCGGCTGGGCCCTGGCTTTCCATGCGGCCGTCGCCGACGCGGCGGCGCAGCTCGTCGCCCACGCCCTGACGCTCAGCCCCCTGCGGGTCGTGGCGCTCAGCGGCGGCGTGTTCATGAATCGCATCCTGACCGCACTCGTGTGCGAACGGCTGACCGGGTTGGGCGTTACCGTCCTCGTGCCTGGCGAGGTGCCCCCCAATGACGGCGGCATCGCCCTGGGACAGGCCGTGGTGGCGGGGGCTAACTGAGGATTCGCAATGAATGGTCGCCAACATCTCTTTTTCGGATACTCGGTCGCCCTTCTGATCGCCTTGGGTACGTTGTGCCCGGCGCCTGCGGACACGGTCTTGCTCAGTCCGAGGAGCGACGTCAAGGACCCGGCCACGGCGACGCGATCGAAGAGCGAGGCCTCGGTCTTCTGGGGGCTGGCACAGCGGGCCCGCGAAGGCACTGACGGGCTGCGGGAGCTGCAGGCCCACGCCCGCAATCCGAGCGGGTTCTTCGAGTCGGCCTTTATGGTTTCGCTGGACACCCAGGGGGCGCTCGTCGAGAGCCTGTGCCGGGGCCGTTCGCCCGCGGACCTGCGGCTGGCGGCGGCGGCGCTCTGCCTGCGCGCCCTGGGCGATCACATGGAACAGGTCCGTCAGGACGAACGCATTGCGGTCGTCCACCGCGACGCCACCGGACAGGAGATCCCGCTCGGCAACAGGGCGGGACGCGGCAGGAAGGCGAGGAACGCCGGCGTCGCGGCCCAGGAACCGCCGGCCGCGCCCGGCGCCCCGCTCCCCCACATCGCCGCGCTGATCGGCGCCGACGATCCTCCGACCGTCTTCTTCGCCCTGCAGGCTGCGGCCTACGCGCGCGATGCGACGCCGGCCGCGGCGATCCGGAGCCTGCGTGTCGCCACGCCCCAGGTCGCCGCCGCACGGTTCTTCTATCAGGCCATGCTCGGCGAGAAGCCCGACGCCGGTGCCGTGAAAGCAGTCCTGGCCGCCGTGACCCGCCCGCAGACGTCGCGCGACGCGACCGCGGCCCCCTCCACCGGACCGTCGTTCGACGTAAACGTCCCGCCCCTGTGCCTGGCTTGTCAAGCCCTGGCCGAGCTGGCTGACGAAGCCTATGCGCCCTTCCTGAACCAGGCGCTGGCCAACGACGACGTCCGCGTCCAGATCGAGGCCGCGCGCGCGATTCGACGCATCGGCGGGAAAGCCTCCCTGCCGGCCCTGGCCAAAGTGCTGCCGACGTGCTCGTGGCCGGTGGCTATCGAGGTTTGCGCCGCGGCGGCAGCGATCCCCGATGAGCGGATGGTCCCCCACCTCGTTCAGCGCCTGAAGCGGGAGAAGGGCCGCCTGCGGCAGGACCTCGTCCATGCACTCAGCTGCATCGCCGGCGAGCAGAAGGCTGAAGACGCGGCCGGTTGGGCGGCCTGGTGGACCGCTAACGGCGCGGCGTTCAAGGTTGATCCTGCGGCCTCGGAACAGTACCGCAGCAGCAAGCGCGTGCAGGATACGGTGGTGCTCGGGAACGGCCGCTTCTACACGCTGCCGATCTACAGCGACCGGTTCTGCTACGTGCTGGACTCCTCGAACTCCATGAAGGGCCCGCGCATCGCGTCGCTGAAGCAGAACATGGCCGAGTCGATCGGCGGGCTTGGCAACGAGGTCATGTTCAACATCGTGGACTTCGGCGGCGACGTCGAGATCCTGTATGACAGGGCGCTCACGGACAGCAAGCGCCTGGGCCTTGCCCGGGTGGCGGAGATGGACCAGAGCGGGGGGACCCGCTGCTTCTGCGCCATCCGCCAGGCGGCACGCCTGCGCGAGGTGGACGCCATCTACCTGCTCTCCGACGGCGCCCCGGTCAGGGACAGCATGGCTGACTGGAACGAGATCATCAGGGCCTACATGGTCATGACGCGCTATCGCCAAATAGCCATGTTCTGTATCGACTTCGACCCGCGCCCGGGCAACCAGGCGGCCATGATCCGCTTTGCCGATTTCCACTGCGGGCTGCACGAATCGATCGAGATCTGAGCGGGCAGCGGCGGGAAGGCGCCCTGGCACGAACCGTTCAGCGGGCTGCACGAATCTGTTCAGGATGTACGCTTCTCTCCCTTTACAGGTTGCACAGCGGCGGCTGATTCTGCCTGCTCGTTCGCAATAATGGTAAAAGGGAGGTCAGACATGCAACTTCGACGCGGGTGGTTTCCTATCATGCATGCTGACCGAGCGCCGGACCCTGCAACGCCAGCTCGAGCCGGCGCCGGTGGCCGACGCGGAGGTGGCGCCGTGACGGCCGCCTCGCCGGGAGCGGAACGCTTTGGCGTTCCGGCCTTCACGGCTCAGTCACCTGTCTCTTCCGGCTTGCCTGTGGCATTTCCAGACGGAGAAATTGAAGGGACCGGTCACTGTCGTGGGATGCAAGGGGAAAATCAAATACGTGGGGTTCTCCTCCCCAAGCGACTCCAGCTATCCACAGAAAATGGTTGCTGCGGGAGTTGTGTTTGTGGACCCGAAAGGGGGTCGGCAAGGATTCACCGTGGGGGAACGATGACGCTCCAATTCGCCAAGAACAGGACGTTTCTCGCCATTCTCGTCGGGCTTGTACTGTCAGCAGCGTGCGTTTCTCCTCGCAAGCCTGCCCAGTGTATCTACAGCGGCGCAGTGTCATTCGGTCTGCCGATGTCAGGTATAGTGGCCCGGAATCCGAACCGCTCCGGGATCTACTACTACTACGCACGGAGAGATGCCATGTGTGGCACCCCATCCGACGTCAAGACGCAACCAGGGCTTTGGCTTTCAAGGGACGAAGGAGCAACTTGGGAGATGATATCCGCGATCCCAGATCTGCAATTCTTGTTCGTGCATCCCCAGACGGATGTGTTGTTTGCGATCATCCTGCACAAATGCTGTCAGTCGTCAGATGACGGCAGAATCCATGTCAGAGAGCACCAGCTGGTGGCGTGCCTTGATCGCAAGAGGAACGAATGGCGAGAGATTGGGCCCAAAGGCGATGCCCAATGCGACGATGTCTTCACGATTTTCTCCGATCCCGACAGCGAGAGTCGGATTTGCCTTTATCAATACGCTCCAACGAGATGCGTATGTCAGGCAAGCAACGATGCATACACAGTATGGCGCAGGATGACCGCAGAGGAGTGGGAGCAGCAGCATCCGGGGTGGGATTGGACACGGGTCTACTCCGAGAGTCTAAGACTGGTCTATACGTCCAAGGGCGAGCCACCTCCGGCGTTGAGGGGCAAATAGAGAGGTTCTTCGGCACTCAGGCGATTTGTGCGCCTTCACTGGGAGCGGGGGCGTCTCGCCCCCGCAACGCGAAGGCCGGGGGCGGGACGCCCCCGCTCCCAGTTACCGGGTCGGCTGTTCCGGATGAGATCCTTACCACCGTTGACATCGCACCAAGCTCTTTGCGCGCACATGACTGACAGCCTATCCCCTACAGCCTGCTACCCTTTCCAGATTCATGGCGCCGCACGTCCGCCCGCCCCGCACGCGGCTCCGCGGAGCGTCGCCCTCCCGGTGCGATTCCAGGCGGCCTGTATGACTGTACTTCATACACCACTCCAACCGCTCTGCCATCACTTCCCCTGCTGCCTGCTCTGGGCTTGCCGAAGGGGCCGCTGTCAACTGCTTTGGGCTCGCCGATGCAGGGGACCATGAACTGACAAATCACCCGGCACCGTGAGGCGAGGCGCAACCGTCCCAACGGGTTCACGACAAAGTTGACGGCGTAGTGGATGCGGCGTGGTTCACGACGAAGTTCTCGGGGTAAGTTGGATCGCGGGGCTTATCAGGCATACCCTTTCCTCGCCGTCAACACACTGGATACGGCCTTCTGCTGCGTGACCCTCGTCGAGAACTGTACCGACACCGACTACGTGGTCAACTTTGTCGTGAACAACTCGGCGTGTCCAACCGACCGCTCCCGCTGTCGGCGAGGCCACAGACCCTACTGAGCTGACACGGAATAGGGTCAGGCGATCTGTGCGCCTTCACTGGGAGCGGGGGCGTCTCGCCCCCGCAACGCGAAGGCCGGGGGCGGGACGCCCCCGCTCCCAGTTACCGGGTCGGCTGTTCCGGATGCGATCCTTACCACCGTTGACATCGCACCAAGCTCTTTGCGCGCTCTGACCGACAGCCTATCCCCATCCTGACCGCACTCGTGTGCGAACGGCTGACCGGGCTGGGCGCGGACCGTCCTCGTGCGCATGGCGAGGTGCCACCCAATGACGGCCTCGCCCTGGGACAAGCCGTGGTGGCGGGGGCTGACTGGATCAGGCCGTCGCAGTCAACGGCCGACTTTGCCGGCCGCCGTCGCGCCGGTGGGATCGTTGAACACCTCTCCCGTGGCGTCGTTGTAGGCCTCGAATTCGCTGATGCCGGGAGCGCCGCCGGCAGTCTGCAGGATCGTCAGCCGCACCTTGCGCGTGGTCCGACTGACGACCGGTGCCACGAAGCCGGGGCCGATGGTCCGGCCGTTGAAACAACCCACCCAGCGCGAGGCCTTGTCATCCCAGGACTCGATAACATAGCGGGTAACCGTGGAATCGGCCGCCTCTTTGAGCCTGAATTCATTGACCGCAACCAGCTTCCCGAAATCGAGTCGGAGCCACTGCTGCGTGGCTTCGGCCGCCTTCCAGGACGTGTCCGCATTGCCGTCGATGCCCCTGGCCGCCGTGTTCATGGACACGGCCGAGGACGCCGTGGCGATGGCCTTGCGCGCGAGGTTGGGCGTGCTGCAGGCCTGGGCGAGGTTCTTGACCACGCAGGCGACGAACTTCGATTTCTTGTCCTTCTCGGGATCCATCACCCGCATGAGCGCCTCCCCCGGGGAGAGGTAGAAGCGGCAGCGGTCCCAGGTCGTTTCCGTCCAGTCGGTCGTGTTGACGATTGCGCACCGGGGCAGGCCAATCGGACGCTTCGCCTTCCCGTTCACGACGCAGTTCTCCATGCGGATGCCCTTGTTGGGGTTGCCGTCGGAGGCGTAGCAGCAGAGCAGGAAGCCGGGCCCATCGGTGTCGTGGAAGAGGCAGTCGCGCATGACCATGTTGTCGCAGTTGCCCTCGAAGTCGAAAGCCTCGCCATCGCCGCTGCCCTGCCCGATATCCACGTATCCCCACTCGCTGTTCTCGAAGACCCAATCCTTGCAGCGAAAGAACATGGCCCCGGCCACGCCGTTGAAGGCACGGAAGCCCCGCCAGATGTCGTGGGTGACGCAGTTCCGCACGGCGCCGCCCGCGACCCCGCGGATCCCCATCTGCCACTGGTAGCCCTCCTCGAACAGGCAGCCCTCGAAGATCATGTTCCCGAAGTTGTAGACAAAGGAGGCATTCTTGTTGAAGTTGTCCGGGCTGTTGCTCCACACGCCGGACGCCAGCCTGCGGAACACGCAGTTCCTGACCATGATGTTGCGCAGCACGATCCGGTTCTGGCGTTCGTGCGAGAAGAGGCAGATCCCGAGGCCGATCTTGCGCGCGGGGTAATCCTCGTAGTGCTGATACAGCAGGGCATCGTGGAAGTAGCAGTCCTCGATCCAGAGGTACTCCTTCATCGGCACGCCGGCGGCGTACTCCGCGTAGATGCCGGTCATGCAGCGGGCGAATTCGATCCCGACGATCCGGTAGCCGCCCTGGTCGGCCAGGCGGATGCCGGTGCGGTCCTGGTTGTAGTCGAGCCGGTCGATCAGCGGCTTCGCACCTTCGCCATACGAGCCGATGGTGATGGGTTGCGCCGGCGTTCCGCTCCCCCGCGGGCACAACTCCTCGTTCCAGGTGTCCCCGCGTTTCAGCAGGAGGCGATCGCCGGCCACGTAGTTGGTCGCTGCGCGCGCCAGCGTCTTCCAGGGCCCGCGGTTGCCCTCCGGACGCTCGGACTGGCCGGTCCACGCGTCCTGGCCTGCAGACTGGCTGACATAGTACGTCGCAGCCGGCGCCACAGCCGCACCGCAGACCAGCAGG
>CAYOBW010000281.1:0-9726 GCA_964402115.1 uncultured Victivallales bacterium | reverse complement strand
TCCGAGGGTCATGGTCACTTCTTCCGAAATCCTTAGCGCGAAGCTTCTGATCGTCGACGATCAAGCCGTCAATGTCTCGCTGCTCGAGAAGATGCTGCGGGGCGCCGGTTATGCGTGCATCACGTCCACGCTGGTTCCGGGCGAGGTCCGCGAACTGCATGACAGGCACCGCTACGACTTGATCCTGCTCGATCTGCAGATGCCCGGCATGGATGGCTTCCAGGTGATGGAGGGGCTGAAGTCCAGCGAGCCGGGCGGCTACCTGCCGGTGCTGGTCATCACCGCGCAGCCGGGCCACAAGCTGCGCGCGCTCCAAGCCGGGGCGAAGGACTTCATCAGCAAACCGTTTGAACTCGCAGAGGTTCTGGCCCGCGTACAGAACATGCTGGAAGTGAGGTTGTTGCACAAGGAATTACAGGCCTTGAATGTCGGGTTGGAAGAACGGGTCCGCGAGCGGACGGCGGCGCTCCAGGCGAGCTACCTGGAGACCATTCTGACGTTGACCCGCGCGGCAGAACACAGGGATGAAGACACGGGTACGCACGTGCAGCGCATCGGCCATTACACCCGCGAGCTCGCCAGTTTCCTCGGCATGGATGCGGAGTTCGTTGACAGGATCTTCTGCGCGAGTCCCATGCACGACGTGGGTAA
Organism: uncultured Victivallales bacterium; assembly: GCA_964402115.1. Classification (GTDB taxonomy): domain Bacteria; phylum Verrucomicrobiota; class Kiritimatiellia; order UBA8416; family CAYOBW01; genus CAYOBW01. The sequence goes on along the minus strand of CAYOBW010000281.1, from coordinate 9,075 downwards.
GATCGGCATTCCCGACCAGATCCTGCTCAAGCCCGGCGCCTTGACTCCGGCTGAGTGGGAGGTGATGAAGCGACACGCCGCGCTGGGTGCGAAGATCCTCGGGAGCAGCCGCTCACCCTATCTGAAGATGGGAGCGGAGATAGCGCTCAATCACCATGAGCGTTGGGATGGTGGAGGGTATCCGGGTGGCAAAGCAGGCGCAGCCACGCCCTTGTCGGCGTGCATCATGGGCATCTGCGACGTCTACGACGCGCTGCGCAGCAAGCGGCCCTACAAGCCCGCCTATGACCACTTGAAGACCGTGAGCATCATCACGCAGGGCGACGGACGCACCCAGCCCGGGCATTTTGCGCCGGAGGTTCTGGCGGCGTTCAAGCTGCGAAGCCAGGCGTTCCAGGACATCTTCATGGCGTACGCGACATAGGACCGTGGACACCCTGCGTCGAGTTTGCCCTTGCGCCGCGCTTCCGGGAGCCGGTATGGTTCACGCATGGCGGGAGCAGTATTCCTTATCTACGGCGGCGACGACTTCATGGTCAGCGCCCGGGCGAAGAGCGTGGTGGCGGAACGCGTGCCGGCGGACCAGGAGGCGTTCGGCCTTGAGATCGTGGACGGCCGCGGCGAGAACGCGGACGAGGCCGTCGCGGCGCTCGGCCGCTGCCTGGCTGCTGTGAGGACGGTTGCCTTCTTCGGCTCCGGCAAGGTCGTCTGGTTCCGCGACGTGAATTTTCTCGGCGCGGATTCGCGCACGGGCAAGGCCGAACTCGTGAAGAAGAGGCTGGACGAGCTGACGGCGTGCCTCAAGGCCGGCATCCCTGACGGCGTGACGCTGCTGATCTCGGCCACCGCCGCGGACGCACGGACGTCGTTCGTCAAGGCCTGCCAGGCCGCCGGCAAGGTGCTGGAGTTCGCGCTGCCTGACAAGGAGGACGCGGCGCTGAAGCAGTCCGACGAGCGGGCGCGCGACGTGGCCGGCAAGCTCGGGCTCCGCTTCGAGGGCGAGGCCCTGGAGGCGTTCACGGCGACCGTCGGGACCGCCACGCACTCGATCGTCAGCGAGTTGGAGAAACTCGACACCTACCTGGGCAAGCGGCGCACGGCGACCCTCGCCGATGTGCGCGCCATAACCTCCTCGTCCCGCGGGGCAGGGGAGTGGGCGCTGTCGGACGCCTTTGGCCGGCGTGACCTCGGCGAAGCCCTGAAGGTGCTGCGGCAAATGCTCTTCCAGAAGGCCTCGGGGATCGGGCTGCTCATGCAGCTTCAGCGGCGCGTCCGCGACCTGCTGCTGATCCGGGAGGGGCTGGACGCCGGGTGGGTGTCCAACGGCAAGTGGACGAATCTGCCGCCCGCGGCCGAGGATGCCATGGCTGCCATGGAGAAGGATCCCCGGCAGATGCACTGGTTCCGGTTGAAGCAGACGGCCGAGCAGGCGCAGCGTTTCACCCGGCGCGAGCTGCAGCTGGCGTTCAAAGCCACCGTGGACGCGCATGAGAAACTGGTCACGAGCAGCCTGCCGGAGCGCCTGATCCTGGAGCAATTCCTCATGCAGACGCTTTGCGCCCGCCCGGCGCCGCGCCCGGCTGCCGCCCCCGCCCCGCGCGGGCCGTGACCCCTTTTAGGTATGGCTGGCAACGCGTTGAACCAAAGAGGTGGTTTGTGCGTCGGAATACCATTTGCCTGATGCTGCTTCTCGTGATGCTGCTTCTCGTCCTTTGCGGGACCGAAGCGATGGGACACGGCGCCTCTCCCTTTCAGCAGATTCGCCAAGCCATCGATGAATACCAGATGAAACGCGACGCGCGTTCGCTTGACGATGCTCTCCGCCTGGCCCGCGAGAAGGACCAGCGGGCCGTGCATGCACTGATCGCGTTGCTCCGGAGCAGGTTCGGGAACATTCGGAGCGAGGCGGCCGCCGGACTGGGGCAAACCGGTGATAGACGCGCGGTCGTCCCGTTGATTGCCGTGCTCAAGGACGAGGCGGTCAGTGTCCGGAGGGCCGCCGCCTGCAGCCTGGGACAACTGGGCGATGGACGCGCGATTGTCCCGCTGCTCAGCGCCCTCAAGGACGGAGACGTATTCACGCGGGCAAACGCTGCTCTGGCTCTCGCAGCGCTTCGCGCCCCATCGGCCGTGGAATCACTGCTTCCGTTGCTGAAGACGCCCGACGATTTCCAGCGAGACGCCGTCATTCAGGCGCTGGACCATCTGGACCCCAAACGCCTGGATGTCGAACTGAATGCGGTTCTGCTCGATGTCTCCGCCCCCGGGCGTGCCGACATGGCCAAGGAGCTCGGGAAAAGGAAGTGTGCCGCGGCCATGCCCGCATTGATCAGCGTGCTGCAAGACACGAATGCGGCAGTGCGCCAGGCGGCGGCCGAGTCCCTGGGTTGCATCCCGGATGTCCGCGCGGTGGACCCCTTGATCGGTTGCCTGGATGATCTCATCCCCGGGGTTCGTCTCTGGGCTGCATGGGCTCTTGGCCGGATCTCAGATCCTCGGCCCTTGGACGCATTGGCTGCCCGATGGCTGAACGACACCGACGCGGACGTCCGGTACTACGCCGGAAGTGCGATCGAGGCATTGAAAGAGCGGCGAGTGATCGACGTGCTATCAAGAGGGCTAGCGAACCCTGATCGGCGGATTCGATGCCAGGCGATTTACGCGATTGTCAAGCGCGGCACCAAGGCCGACGTGACGATGATGCTTGACGCTGTCAAGAAGGACGATGAGAGCCCGGAGGTGCGTAGAGCCGTTGTCAATGCGATGAGGGAACTCGGCGGCACCGCCCACACCGAGTTCCTTGTGACCGCTCTGCGCGACCCGGACTGTGATGTTCGGCGGCGAGCGGTTACAGCCCTGAGATTCACTCGAGACAAGCGAGCGGTGGAGCCGCTGATACAGGCACTCCATGACCCCGATGAACAGGTCCGCTACGCCGCCGCGGAAGGCCTTGGCGACTTCCGCGATCCACGAACGATAGAACCTCTAATCGAACTCCTCAAACCGGATGCCGCCCCCGGCACAAAGCGAGCTGCTCTTTACTCTCTGCAGCATTTCCAGGACCAGCGTGTCGTTGGCCCCGTGCTGAATGCTCTCAAAGACAAGGACCCTGACATCAGGGCCCGCGCCGCCTTGGTACTCAAGGAAATGGGAGTGGGGTCACCCATCAATGGAGAACGGACTTCACGGTGCTCGCCGGATTAGCTGGAGCAATTCCGCATGCAGACGCTTTGCGCCCGCACGGCGCCGCGCCCGGCTGCCGCCCCCGCCCCGCGCGGGCCGTGACCCCTTCCGCTACCTCACGATGAACGTGGTGCCCTGTACGACGCCGTGCAGCACGATGCGCTTGTTCGCGGAGTCGTGCAAAGCCAGAAACAGGCCTGACGTGCCGGTGCCGGTCAGGTCGATCGCGTCGGGGCCGCTGTATCCGAACGCGTACGTGAACAGCGTCGCATCCTGGAGGCTGCCGGACTGCAGGGTATTGATGTTCAGGTTGATGCGCGACGGCAGGCTGAGGGTTCCGTTCACAGCGACGCCGTCGTTGGCGGCAGGCGTGAAATCCCAGTTCATGCGCGCGTCCTGCGCCACGGCCAGATCGCCCTGCAGATGCAGGGTGCCGATGACGCCCGCACCGCCCGGTGTCAGCGTGCTGCCCCCCTCGGCCGAAACGTTGCCGGAAATGTACCCGCTGCCGCCCAGTTGCGCGCCGGACTTGACCGTGACGGGGCCGCTGCCCGTGGCCGAGCCGCTGGCGTTGCCCGCCAGCAGCGTGCCGCCGTTGACGGTCGTGCCGCCCGTGTAGGTGCTGGCGCCGTTCAGCGACTGCGCGCCGCCGCCGCCCTTGGCCAGGGCGATCACGCCCGAGCCGTTCTGGATGCCGCCGCTGAAGGCGCCGTTCCCGCCCGCGCTGCCCAGGCTGAGCGTCTGCGTTCCGGCCACGTTGCGGGTGACCGAGCCGGAGCCGGTCAGCGCGTCCACGGTCTCGGTCGCGCTCGCCGAGCCCGCGAGCTGGAGCGTGGCGCCCGCGCCCACGTCGACACTCGAGGCATCCGGAAGCACCTCTCCGGCGGAGGCCTCGCTGACTTGCAGAATCGTGCCCGCGCCGGTGATGGCCACGTTGCCGGAGAAGCTGTTGGCGGTGTTCTTGACGGTGACGCGGGCGCCGCCCGAGATGGTCAGCGTGCCGACGGAACCGGCAATCTGGCCGCTGAACAGGGTCTTGTCGGTGTTGACGCCCTGCAGCGTAGTCGCGCGGTTCAGGGTGAGCGTGCCGCTGTAGATCGCGCCCCCGCTGACGCTGCCGCCGCTGCTGCCGATCGTGACCGTTCCCGTGCCGAGGTTGGCGACGGTGATGTTGCGGGCCAGCGTCGCGCCGGCGTCCAGGCTGGTCAGCAGGGCCACGTCGCTGGCGTCCGTGCCCGTGTCGTTCAGCGTGACCGTGCCCGCCGCGCCGAGCGCGCCGGCATTCCCCCACACGAGCGTTCCCGCCCTGAGCGTCGTGCCGCGCGTGTAGACGTTGGCCCCGGACAGCGTCAGGATGCCGTCGCCGGTCTTGAGGACATAGCCGAGGACGCCGTTGTAGTCCGCCAGGACCGCGCTGACCAGCAGGTCCGTGGCCGCTGTCCCGCGCGCCACGTCGAAGACGACCGAGCCCGTTGTTCCGGATGCGTTCAACGCGATGGCGCCGCCCCGGCTGGTGATCGTGCTGGTCGTGGCCGAGGCCAGCGAGGTGACCGTGGCCAGGGCGAAGTTGGCCCCCGTCAGGCCGTTGATCAGCGAGCCCGTGCCCAGGGCCCACGTTGCCCCGTTGGCCATGACGACGGTCTTGACGTAGTTGTATTGGCCGTCGGACATGCCCAGCGTGGCGTTGTCCAGCGACACGGCAGGCGTGCCCGGCCCCCAGCTGAACTGAGAGCCTGCCCCAAGGTACAGGGTGGCGCCCGGGTTGACGTAGACCCACGGGGTGCTGAGCTTGCTCACACCGCCCGCGACGGCGGCTCCGGTGATCGTCAGCGTGCCGGCGTCGATCGTTGTGTTGCCCGCGTATGTGTACGCTGAGGCGCCGCCGAGCGTGACGTTGCCCAGCCCGGTCTTGACCAGCGCCAGGGTGCCGGCCGTGTTCTTGATCACGCCGGTGAAGGAGCTGGTCGCGTTGGCGCCGCCCACGGTCAGCGTCGGCGTGCCGTCGGCGAGCGTGTCCACCGTGCCCGCCCCCGCGAGGCCGTTGATGGTTTCGCTGAACGCGTTCAGGTCGAGCGTGCCGGTCACCGTGACATTGCCCTTGCCGTTGCCATCCGGAATCACGTTCGAGCTGCCCAGCCGCAGCGTGCCGGCGCCGATGACCAGCCCCCCGGTGCTCCAGTTGTTGGCCGTGTTGGACAGGGTCCAGGCGCCGGCCCCGCTCTTGACGACCGTGCCGTCGGCGCCGCCGCTGGCGATGGAGCGGCTCAGCGTGCCGCCGCCCGCGCCCCCGAACGTCAGGGTCGGGGCGGAGGAGAAGCCGATGTTGCCGGTCCCGGTGATGTCCAGGGTCGCGCCCGCGGCCGCCGTGAACGCGCTGCTGCCGAGGATGTCCATGTTGTTCCCCGCGGTGGTGGAGATCGCGTTCGCGCCAGCCAGCGCCGACACCGTGCCATCGGTCAGGTTCAGGTCGGCGGACGTGATCGTGACGCCGTCCGAGCGGCTGAGCGCCAGCGTTGCGCCGCCGAGTACGTTGAGCGTGCCGCTGCCGACGGCGCCGGTCGTGCCGCCGCCGCCGATCTGTAGCGTCCCTGCGCCGACCGTGGTCGTACCGCCGTACGTGTTGGCCGCGGCCAGCACGGCCGTGCCCGTTCCCGCCTTCGTCAGCGTGGAGGCCGACGTGTTGTTCGCGATTACGGCGTTGACGGTCAGCGGGTTGGCGCTGAAGGTGTTGAGGAGCAGGTCGCCGCCCGCGCCGGCCGACGTGAGCGTGCCGTCGCCGGCCGCCGCGCCCAGGGTCAGCGCCTCCTGGCCGGCGCCGACCATGAGGCTGTACGCCCGCAGGGCCTGGCCTGCGGTGTCCACGGTCGCGGCGGTGGCGGTGTTCTGGAGCAGGGCGTTGATCGTGGTCGTGGCCGCGGCCAGCGCGATGTTGCCGCTGGTGCCGGCCGAGTTGATCCGGACATTCCGGGTCGCATCGTCGGGCACGGTGCTGCCCGGGCCGCGGGCGGCGATATCGGTGTAGCCCGCGTAGGCCACGAGCGCGCCGCCGCTGACCGTTGCGAGATCCGTGCCGGCGACCGTGGCCCAGTAGCCCAGGACGCCCGTGGCGTCGTTGGCGCTCGTGGTGTTGGCAACGCTCGCTGCGTCGGCGTTGAGGGTCGCCCCTGCGTTGCGCGTGATGGCTTTCAGCTGGAGCACGCTCGTGCCCGACGAACGCGTGATCGTCGCCGCGCCGGCGTTCAGGGTGCAGGAGCCCACGGTCTCAGTATGGCTGCCGCCGGCGAGCTCGAGCTTGCCTCCCGCCAGCGTCAGGGCCGCGGTGTCGGAGAGCTTGCTGTTGTTCTGCGTGGCGTAGTTGAGCGTCAGCGTGCCGACGCTTAGCGTGGTGGCGCCGCTGTAGGTGTTGGCGCCGCTGAGCGTGAGCGTGCCGGCGCCGGTCTTCTTCAGCGCGCCCGTACTGCCCAGCGCGCCGCTCAGCGTGATGTTTCCGCCGCTCGTATCGAACGTCACGCCCGGCGAGGCCGACGTGAGGCTCATGGGCAGCGCGCTGGACCACGCGGTCAGCGCGCCGACCGTGCCGGCGCCGAGGTTGATGGTGATCGTGTTGGCGCCCGTGGAGCTGTCGACGAGGCTGCCGGCACCGATCCTGAGCAGGCCCGCCGTCAACGCGATGAGCCCCGTATTCGTCCTGGCGGCGCGATTGAACTGCACGCCCCGCAGGTTTGCGGTGCCCCCCGAGACGTTGATTTCGCCGTTTCCGTCCCAGCCGAGCACCGTGTCGGCGCCCGTGGCGTTCCAGACCCCGCCCGACAGGTTGTACTTCGCGATCTCGTTGGGCCAGTGGCCGATGCGGATGGCCCCGGCGGTGGTGGTCGTCAGGTTCACCGTGCCTGCCGACTGGCTGAAGTAACCGTACTGGGAATCGGCGTTGCCCAGGTAGAAGGTGCCGGTGTCGGTGAACGTTCCGGTCATCCCGCAGCTGACCGTGCTGTAGTTGCTCACGCCGAGACTCGTCGCGCTGAACGTTCCGGCGCCATTGATCGTAGTTGTGTTGTTCACGGCAATCGTGATCGCGCCGACCGACAGGTTGCCCCCGATGGAAATCGTCTTGGAGTAGGGGTTGCTCAGCGCGCCCGACGTCGTCAGGACGCCCGGGACCGAAAACGTGCCGCCGGTAGCGGTGGCGAGCGTGATGCCCCCGGTGAAGCCGCTGCTGATGCCCCCGTACACGAGCGTCCCCGAGCCGGTCGCCATCTGCAGCGTGCCCGCGCCGCTCAGGGCGCCGTTCAGCGTCGTCGTGCCGCCGCTGGCCAGTTGCACCGTGCCCGCGTTGCCGATGGCGCCGTTGAGCGTGAGACTGGCGTTACCGGAGTCCAGCGAGAGCGTCTGGCCGGAGTTGACCGTGATGGCGTTTTCCAGCGTGCGCGCGCCGCCGCCGCTTGCCGTGGCCAGGGTTGCGCTGCCGGCTACGGTGACGGCGCCGTTGCCGAGCGCGGAGTCGCTGTTCGCCGCGCGGAGCGTGCCCGTGTAGAGCGCCGTGCCGCCGCTGTATGTGTTGGCGCCGGCGAGGATGACCGTGCCGTTATCGTAGGAGCCCTGCACGGTCACGCCGCCGCTGCCGCTGATGATGCCGTTGACGCGCGTGGTGCCGTTAGCCGCCGCCGCGTCCACGGCCTCGAAGCTGACGTTGAAGCCGTCGGCCAGGACAATGTCCCCGACCGTCAGGGTCTTGTTGCCCGAGTAGTTCCCGATGCCGCGCACCGCGCCGACCAGCGTGAGCACGCCGGACAGCGCCAGGTCGTTGGCGCCGCCGAAGCGGAGGGCACCCGTGCTGACCGTGAAGGCGTTCGGCACGGTGAGGCCGGCGACACCGGCCTGGAGTTGCGCGCCGGCCGAGGTCACCGTGCCCGCACCCAGCGCGTTGTTGTGCCCGAGCACCACATAGCCGCCGGAGTTGGCTGACGGCGTGGCCGTGCCCGACGTGTTCCCGCTGCCGTTCCCCAGTGTCACGCCGCCGGACAACCCCGCGTTGTTGCCGTTGAGGGTCAGCCTTCCGAGCGTGGTCCCGGTTGTGGTATTGAGCGCCACGCCCGCCGTGCCGGCCAGGAGCGAGCCGATCGTCGCGCTTACGCCGGTGGACGCGGTGAGCGTTGGCGCCGGGCCGTTGAGCGTCAGCGTGCTGCCCTGGATGCTGTAGCCCGTCGTGCTGAAGGCGATGCCGTTGGCCGTCACGCCGCCGGAGATCGTGACCGTGCCGGCCGCGTCGGCAAAGACCGCGTCGTTATCGGCGCCGCTCGTGGGCCACACCACGTCCGTGGCGCCGTTGTACCAGTTGGCGGCTGTGCCCGCGTTCCACGTGCCCGTGCCTCCCGAGGCCGGCGGCGTGGCGTCGGCGTCCCACATCAGCGCAGCCGCCGGCGCCCGCGTCGCCACAACCGCTGCCAGAACGGCGCCGACCATACTCGCGTGCCTCAGTGCCATGCTCATGCCAGACCAGCCGATCATGTGTGCGCTCCTGTTTGTTGTTCGCCGTGGAGGTTCGTTCATATACGGATTCGCCGCCGGCGAAGCAAGTGGAAACGGCGACGGGCACAGGGCAAACGCATCTTATCCCACTGAGATCTGTCGGGTGTTGACCCGGATAGGGCACCGCCCTGCCCTGAACCCGCCGAAAGGCCGCCGGAGCCGATCCGGCGCGACTCCACCGCCCGGGGCGACGGCCCTGCACGGCGGGGCTGTGAACAGTGAATCAGGCCATCCCGTCATCCTGAGCGCAGCGAAGGATCTCGGCGTACCCGCCGCGCGGCAGGCGGGCGAGCGGGTACGGGCGGGCGCCCCGCCCAATGCCACTAACATTTCGGCGCGATTTGTTTGATCCTGGAAACTACAATC
>CAYOBW010000280.1:0-9765 GCA_964402115.1 uncultured Victivallales bacterium | reverse complement strand
GCGGATTTGGGGCTTGCATCGGACGGTCCCGTGGCGCTATGAATAGGCGCGTTGACAGGGTCTTCAGGACGTGGTGAGCGGCTGCGTAGTCGCAATTCCCGACCGGCGGTAAAGCCCGCGACTCCCGGCGCCGTGAGGCGGCGGGACTGATACGGTGAAACTCCGTGGCCGACAGTAAAGTCTGGATGGGAGAGGACACGAGCGGTATCGGTGGGTGCTTTTTGCCCGCGGCCCGGCAGTGTGAACTCCCGGGCCGCTTCTTTTTTTGCCGGGCGCCGCGCGGGTGTGTGGGCGGGGCTTGGAGGGAACAGGGCATGTTCGATCCACTGGACAAAGTGATTGCCGCCTTCGGGCGCGGCGAGCTCGTGATCGTGACCGACGACGAGCGGCGCGAGAACGAGGGCGATATCGTGCTGGCCGCCGACTGCGTGACGGAAGCCGCGATCAACTTCATGGCCACGCATGGCCGGGGGTTGATCTGCGTGGCGTTGACGGCGGAGCGGCTCAAGCAGCTCGGGATCGGTCGCATGGCCACCCGCGGTCGCGGCGACAGCTTCCAGACCGCTTTCATGGAATCCGTGGACGCCGCCCGCGGCATCACGACGGGCATCAGCGCGGCCGACCGCGCGGAAACCGTGCGCGTGCTGCTGCGGCCGGACGCGCAGCACGAGGATCTCGTCAGCCCGGGGCACACGTTTCCGCTGATGGCGCAGCCGGGCGGCGTGCTGCGGCGGGCTGGACACACGGAGGCTGCCGTGGACCTGGCCCGGCTGGCGGGCCGCGAGCCGGCCGGCGTCATCTGCGAGGTGTTGCGCGAGGATGGCAAGATGGCGCGCCTGCCGGAGCTGAAGGCGCTGGCCGAACGGCACGGGCTGCCGATGACCTCCGTGGCCGACTTGATCTCGCACCGGCGCAAGACGGAGCTGCTGGTCCGGTTCGTCCAGGCCGTGCGTTTTCCGACGTGGTGCGGCGAGTTCGAGCTGAAGCTGTTCGAGTCGGTGATGGACAAGCAGCAACACCTTGCGCTGGTGATGGGCGACGTGGCGGCGGCGGATGGCGTGCTCGTCCGCGTGCACAGCGAGTGCCTGACGGGCGACGTCTTCCACTCCGCGCGGTGCGACTGCGGCAACCAGCTGCATGAAGCCATGGCGATGATCAGCGAAGCCGGCTGCGGCGTGTTGCTCTACATGCGGCAGGAGGGGCGCGGGATTGGCCTGGCGAACAAGATCCAGGCGTACGCGCTGCAGGACGACGGACTGGACACCGTCGAGGCGAACGAGAAACTTGGTTTTGCGGCGGACCTGCGCGACTATGGCATCGGGGCGCAGATCCTCACGCTACTCGGCCTGAAGCGGCTGCGGCTGATCACCAACAACCCGCGCAAGATCGTCGGGCTGGAAGGGTACGGGATGGAAGTGATCGAGCGCGTGCCCATCGTCTCCACGCCCACCGAGCACAATCGGCGTTACCTGGAAACGAAGAAGCGGCGCCTGGGACACATGCTATGAAGATGAAACGGAAGAGCGCCGTGGCGGCGCGCGAAAAGGAGACAGCCATGGAAGCACGCGAGATTTCAGCCAACCTGGTCGCCAAGGGTTTGAAAGTGGCGATCGTGGCCAGCCGGTTCAACGATTTCCTGACGAAGCAACTCGTCGCGGGTGCGCTCGACGGCCTGGTGCGGCACGGGGCGGATGCGGGCGATCTGACCGTGGTGTGGGTGCCCGGCGCGAACGAGCTGCCGCTGGTCGTGGACAAACTCGCCGCGAAGGGCGGGTGGCAGGCGATCATCGCCCTGGGCGCGGTCGTCCAGGGCGCCACGCCGCACGCGGACCTGATCAACGCACAGGTGTCGCGCTCGCTGGCGAAGGTCGCGCTCGACACGCGGATCCCGGTGATCAACGGGGTGGTTTGCGCCCAGAACCTGGAGCAGGCCATCGAGCGGTGCGGCACGAAGGCCGGCAACAAGGGCTGGCAGGCGGCGCAGGCAGCGATCGAGATGGCGAACCTGTACATGGCGATTGATGCCTGAGCAACCACCCCGCCGCCCCGGCCCATGCAGGACCGGGGTGGCAAAGGGGGGGAGAGGAGTCGGAAGCCGTGTCATCACGACGTGAGGCCCGCGAGTGGGCCCTCCAGCTGCTGTTCCAACTGGAAGTCAATCCAGGCGATGTCTCCGTCGCGTTCAACGATTTCTGGAGCAACACGGCATTGTGGGAGGACCGTGAGGCGGCGCCGCGCAACCGGGTCTTTGCCGAGGAGCTGGTGCGGGGCGTGCTGGAGCATCGCGCGGAGCTGGACGAGGTGCTGAAGACGTATCTCGAGCACTGGGACCTGGGACGGCTGGGCGTCGTGGAGCGCAACGTACTGCGTTTCGCGCTGTACGAGATGCGCTACCGCGATGACATTCCGCCCGTGGTTACGATCAACGAGGCGGTGGATGTGGCGAAGTACTTTGGCACGACCGAGTGCGGTCGCTTCGTCAACGGGATCCTGGACCGTTACCGCAAGGCCCTGGATCGTCCCGCCCGCACGGCCGCGCGCAAGGCGCGGCCGGCAGCGGAGTAGGGGAGCGCAGATGCCGAGCGACGCCGGGACAGGCCACGGCCCCTGGATGCGCATGGCCCTGGGGCTGGCGCAGCGGGGTGAGGGTCAGACTCGCCCGAATCCGCCCGTTGGCGCCGTGGTTGTGCGCAACGACCGCGTGGTCGGCGCCGGCTGGCACCGCCGGGCCGGCGGTCCGCACGCCGAGGTTTTCGCCCTGCGCCAGGCGGGTCCGCTGGCCCGTGGGGCCACGCTCTACGTCACGCTGGAACCCTGCTCCACGCAGGGCCGCACGCCGCCCTGCACCGACCTCATCCTGGCCAGCGGCGTGCGTGAAGTCGTGGTCGGCGTGCGCGACCCGAACCCGGCGCACGCCGGGCGGGGCCTGCGGCTGCTCCGGCGCGCGGGCGTGGCCGTCACCGCCGGTGTCGAGCGCACGGTTGCCGCGGCGCTGATCGCGCCCTTCGCGGCCTGGGTGCGCACGGGCCGCCCGCGGCTCACGCTCAAGCTGGCCGTGACGCTGGACGGGCGCATTGCCGATGCGAGCGGCGCGTCGCGCTGGATCACGGGCGCCCGCGCCCGGGCGCGCGTACAGGCGTTGCGCCGGGCGTCCGACGTGGTGGTCGTCGGGGCAGGGACGGTGGTCGCCGACGATCCCAGCCTGCTGTGCCGGCGCGGCGGGTCCGCTCTGCGTCGGCTCGTTGTGGACGCCACGGGACAGGTGCCGGTCACCGCGCGGCTTTTCACGGACGGACGCGCCGGGCGCACGATCGTGGCGACGACGGCGCGCTGTCCGGCGGGGCGCCGGGCGGCTTACGCGCGCCTGGGGGCCGCCGTGTGGGTACTGCCGGAGACGGAGTCGGGGCGGGTGGCACTTCCGGCGCTGTGCGCGCGGATGGGGCAGGAGGGGTTCCTCCACGCCCTGTGCGAGGGTGGCGCCGCGCTCGCGGGAGCGCTTGTGGCCGACGGGTTGGTGGACGAGTACCTCTTTTTCGTGGCGCCGGCGCTGCTGGGCGCCGGGGGCGCGCGGCCCGCGCTGGCGGACGTGGCCTGGCCGTTGAGCGAAATGCCACGGCTGGCGTTCGCGGGGATTGAGGCGGTCGGGGACGACGCGCTGCTGCGCGCCGTCCCGCGCGCCGCGAAGGGAGGCGGGGCATGTTCACGGGCCTGATACAGCGGGTGGGTCGGCTGGTGGGGCTGGCCCGCGACGGCGCGGGGGGCGCGCGGGTCACGGTCGAGTCCGGGGCTTGGACGCCCGCGCTCGAGCATGGCGAGAGCGTGGCCGCGGAGGGGGGCTGCCTGACGGTTTGCGAGGCGACCGGCGGGGTGTTCGTCTGCGACGTGCTGGAGGAGACGCTGGACCGCACGGCGCTCGCGGGCCGGCGCGTGGGCTGCCGGCTGAATCTCGAGCGGGCGTTGCGGGTCGGTGACCGGCTGGGCGGGCACCTCGTGCAGGGGCACGTGGACGGCGTCGTGGAACTCGTCGAGCGCCGGCGCGCGGGGCGGGATTGGGTGCTGGCCTTTGCCTGTGCGCCCGAGCTGGCCGCCGAGCTGGCTCCGAAGGGGTCGGTGGCCATCGACGGGGTCAGCCTCACCGTGGCCGCGCTTGCCGAGTCGCGCTTCGAGGTACATGTCATTCCGACGACCTGCACGGACACGACGCTCGGCGAGCGGCTGCCGGGCGAGAAGGTCAATGTCGAAACCGACATCATTGGCAAGTACGTGCGACGGTACCTGGAGACGACCAGGGGCGGCGGCGGGCGCCTGACCCTCGACGACCTGGTGCGCACGGGATTTGTGTGACGGCCGGCGCTTGCATTCCAGAAACGTCGTGCTATCCTTTTTGTTGTCTTGTTACAAATCCAGAGGGCCGGCGGAAAGCGAGCATGGGAGGATGAAATGCGGAGCATAAGTGCGCTAATCGGAGGGGTGGCAATGATGGCAGCGGCGGCGACGGCAGCGGATGCGCCCGCGAAGCGGGGCATTGTGGAGGAACCTTTCGGCACGGCTGACGGCCAGGCGGTCACGCGGTATACGCTGACCAACAAGAACGGCATGACCGTGTCGATCCTGAACTACGGCGCGATCATTCAGCGCTGGACTTCTCCCGACCGCACGGGCAAGCAGGGCGACATCGTGCTCGGCTACAACACGGTGGCGGAGTACATCAAGGCGACGCCGTACTTCGGCGCCGTGGTGGGCCGCTATGGCAACCGGATTGCAAACGGCAAGTTCACGCTCGACGGCCAGACCTACACGCTGGCGACGAACAACGCGCCCGGTGAAATGCCGTGCAACCTGCATGGCGGCATCAAGGGCTTCGACAAGGTTGTGTGGAAGGGGAAGGCCCAGGAGAACCAGGGCAAGCTGGGTGTCACGCTGAAGTACCTGAGCTGCGCCGGTGAAGAGGGGTTCCCGGGCAACCTCGATGTGACCGTCAGCTACTGGCTGACGGACAGCGATGAGGTGGAAGTCGAGTACAAGGCGACAGCTGACAAGGCGACGCCCATCAACCTGACGCAACACTCGTACTTCAACCTGGCCGGCGAAGGCTGCGGCACGATTCTCGACCACGAGCTGATGATCGCCGCGGATCGCACGACCCCGGTGAACAAGGGCCTGATTCCAACCGGCGAGCTGAAGCCCGTGGCCGGCACGCCGTTCGATTTCACGACCCCGCACAAGATCGGCGAGCGCATTGGGCAAACCGACCAGCAGCTCGAGTTCGGCCTCGGCTACGATCACAACTGGGTGCTGAACAATAAGGACGGTAAGCTGGCCCTGGCGGCGCGCGTGACGGAGCCGACGAGCGGCCGCGTCCTGGAAGTTCTCACTGTCGAGCCGGCCATTCAGTTCTACTGCGGCAACTTCCTGGACGGCACGCTGGTCGGGAAGTCGGGGAAGGCGTACGCGCATCGCACGGGCTTCTGTCTCGAAACGCAGCACTATCCGGACTCCCCGAACCAGCCGGCTTTCCCCTCGACGATCCTGCGGCCGGGGAAGACCTACCAGACCAAGACGGTCTTTCGGCTGAGCGCGAAATAGCGCTCGCCACGGGCGGGGGGTTGCATGCGGGTGACCGGTACGCGGGCGCTGCTCTGCGCGGGCGCGGTGCTTCTGGGCGCCGTGCCGGCTTGGGCGGAGCCGCTGCCGGCGGACCGCCCCCCCCTGCCTGAGGCCGCGCCCGACCACCTGCCCCGCTGGCGCGGTTTCAACCTGCTCAACAAGTTCCACAAGGATTGGAACAACGGCCCCTATCTCGAAGAGGACTTCCGCTGGATCGCCGAGCTGGGTTTCAACTTCGTGCGGCTGCCGATGGACTACCGCTGCTGGGTCGAGGGCGGTGACGGGACGCACTTCAACGAAAGCGTGCTGGGCGAGGTCGACCAGGCCGTGGCGTGGGGGCGGCAGTACGGCATTCACGTCTGCCTGAACTTGCACCGCGCGCCGGGGTTCACGGTGGCCAAGCCGCCGGAGACGCTGAACCTCTGGCGTGATCCGGACGCCCAGCGCGCGTGCGTGCTGCACTGG
Source organism: uncultured Victivallales bacterium (assembly GCA_964402115.1). Taxonomy (GTDB): domain Bacteria; phylum Verrucomicrobiota; class Kiritimatiellia; order UBA8416; family CAYOBW01; genus CAYOBW01. The sequence continues at coordinate 3,693 of CAYOBW010000280.1, read as the reverse complement.
GAGCGCCTCGCGCGCCGGTATGCGGGGATACCCTCCCGCCAGCTCAGCTTCAACCTGTTGAACGAGCCGCACGGGGTCGACAGCCAGACCTACGCGCGCGTCGTCGGGGTGCTGGCCAGGGCCATCCGGAAGGTTGATCCCGACCGCCTGATCATTGCCGATGGGTTGGAGACGGCCACGTTGCCGTGCGCGGCGCTGGCGCCCTTGCGCGTGGCGCAAGCGACGCGCGGTTACGGCCCAGGCGGCATTTCGCACTACCGGGCCTCGTGGGTTGACAGCAGCGGCTATCCGCCGCCGGCCTGGCCGCAGATGGTCCCCGCGGGGTATCTCTACAGCCCCAGCGTGTCGAACTTCCACCGGCCGATGACCTTGGTCGGTCCGTTCCCGACGGCGGCGACGCTTCGTCTCAAGGTTGGGCAGGTCTCCGGCCGCGCCGAGCTTGTCGTGCGGGCCGACGGCGAGCCGGTCTACCGCCAGGTCTTCGAGAGTACGGCTGACCCCGCGTCCTGCAAGCAGGTGATTTTCAAGCCTGAATGGAAAGTATACCAGAACCGCTTCGATACGAACATCCTGGCCTGCATTCCGGCGGGGACGGAGCGGCTCGAGGTCGTGAACACGAACGGCGACTGGTTGACGGTGGAGGAGCTGGCGGTCATCCGGGGCAACCCGGGCAACAGTAGCGAGTTCGTGCTCGCCATCCACCCTCGCTGGGGGCAGTTGCAGGAGCCGATGCGCTACCTGGCCAGCGATGCCGAAGTCCCATTCCGGACAGTGGAGTGCCGCGACCGGGCGTGGCTGCACGAGCAGTACGTCGCGCCCTGGGTGGCGCTGCGCGAGCAGGGCACCGGCGTCATGGTCGGCGAGTGGGGCGCGCACAACCAGACGCCGCACCCGGTCGTGCTGCGTTGGATGGAAGATTGCCTGGCCAACTGGAAGGCCGCGGACATGGGCTGGGCCTTGTGGAATTTTCGCGGCTCGTTCGGCATTCTCGACAGCGGACGTCGGGACGTGCGCTACGAAGACTTCCACGGCCACAAGCTCGACCGCGCCATGCTGGACCTGCTGCAGCGCTACTGATATCCGCCCTACGGCTTCAGCCGGACGAGCACGCGGAGGCGCTTGTACTCGTAGCTGCCCGCGTTGGCGGCGAAGGTCCAGTCGCTATGCTCGGTCGGACGGTTCCCGATGCCGAGATCGGCTCCCGCTCCGGCCACCCAGTTGTTAACGGCCAGCAGGGTCTGCTTCGCGCCGTAGTTGTGCACCTGCAGGCAGCCGTAGCCCACCGGCGGATCAGCGGGCTGGTCACCCCAGTCGTACTTGTCGTTGCTCGCGCCCGCCACGGACGCGGCGTTGCCCATGCCGTAATTGTTCGGCCAGAACTCGATATTGCCCGTGGCGATCGACGTGCCGGTGACAACCCCTTTGACATTGGACCAGACGTTGAGGTTGGCGACGGGCTTGGCGAAATGGGCCTTCGTGTCGGCGGTCGGGATGCCGAGCTGGCCGGCGTTGGCCGTGAAGGCGTCCATCGAGGCATAGACGAACTGCGCGGGGCCGTCACGCGGGGTCAGTTCCAGGCAGTAGGCCACGCGGTCGAAAGGCTGCTTGATGTCGGCGTGCCGGTCCACGGCGTATTCGATGCGCCCGCCCAGGCGGGCGAGATCGACGTCGTAGACGAGCGTGTAGCCCGCCGCCTCGGGCACGCGGCTGGGCAGCACGTCCGGCTCGGCGAGGTTGCCGGCACGGAAGGGCCAGGCCGGGAGCCCCTCCTTGTTTGCCAGGTTCGGCTCGGCGACCTTGTGCCAGCCGTAGCGCAGGGCGACGGGGTTGGTCACGGCCGTCGCGGAGACGATCAGCGTGTGCCCGTCGAGCGTGCCTTCGGCGGGCACGAAAGCCGTCTCGGCGCCCCGCACCTCGAGGTGCGAGACGGGCTTGCCGTCGCGCGTCGTCAGCCCGCTGCCCGCGTGGTCGAAGGTCACGCGCAGCTGGTTGCCGGCGGTGGCGAGCGACTTGAAGACGGGGCCGGAGTAGACGAAGCCGGTCTTGCCGTACGTGCGCGCGAGGGCCTGCAGCGCGAGGCGCTGACCGACGGCGAGCTTGTTCCGGGGGTGAATGTCGTTGATGTTCCCCACGTCGTTGATGACGACCATGCCGCAGCCCGGGATCGTCTGGGCGGCCACAGCCTGCGCTTCCCAGAAGACCGGCAGAATCGAGGGATCCTCCGCCCCGTAGTTGTAGGGGGCAATCTGCACGAAGTAGAAGGCGAGGCTCTCGTCCTGCCACACCTGGCGCCAGCCGCCGATCAAAGCCTTCGTCTTCTCGACGTAGAGCAGCCCTTCGCCGTGGTTGGACTCGCCCTGGTACCAGATCGCTCCGCGCAGGGCGAACGGGACGAGGGGGTGCAGCATGGCGTTGTACAATGCGGTCGGATCCTGGTTGCCCTTGACCGGTGTAAGCGTGGCGGGGAGGGTGGGGAGCGGGGGCGGGAACTGCGCGTCGCCGAGCGCCTTGCGCGCCTGCTGCAGCCACGTCTCGGTCTGGCCGATGACTTGCGTCATGGCGGCCTTATGCGCCTCCGTACCGGGTGTGGAAACGCCAACGCGCTCGGCGATGTCTTTGAGCGCCGGGACGGCTGCGAAGCCGGCTGGCGGGGTCCACGGCTCGATGCGCGTCCCGCCCCACGAGGAGTGCATCAGCCCGATGGGCACGTTCAGCGCCTTGAGCAGGTCGCGGCCGAAGAAGTAGCCGACGGCGCTGAAGTTGGCCTTGCGGAGGTTTTCGGGTGTGCAGACCTGCCATGTCGCATTCAGGTCGGGGAGGGGCTGAGGGGCGAAGATCCGGGGCGCCTGGAAGAGCCGAAGCTGGGGATGCTCGGCTGCGGCGATGGCGGCGTCGGCGTTGTCCGCCGAGCCGATGCCGCACTCCATGTTCGACTGACCGGAACAGAGCCACACCTCGCCGATCAGGATATCTTCGAGCGTGATCGTGTTCGCGCCCCGCACGGTCAGCGTGAGCGCGGTATCGCCGGCGGTGCGCGCCGGCAGGGTGACCCGCCACTCGCCGCCTGGCGTAGCCGTGGCTTCGGCGGTTTGGTCGCCGAGGGTGAGCGTGACCTTCTCTCCGGCGTCAGCCCAGCCCCAGACGACGATCGGCTTCTGCTGCTGGAGCACCATGTGGCTGCCGAAGACGTGCGGCAGACGCACGGCGGCGCCGGCTGGCAGGGCGGCTAGCAGGGCACAGAGGAACGGGATCACGCGGCGCGGGCTCGGCACGGACATGGCTGACCTCCTTGGGCGCCAGTGCGCCATGCACCGGCAGCCATCGCGTGTAGCCGAACGGCGCGTGGAGTGCAAGCCGGCAATTGCTGTCACATCAGGGTCGGCGACAGGCTCTTCGCGTCCCGTGCTGCGTGGCGCCCCGGGGGGACGCCCGCATGCTATGAGGCGCCAGACGCGCCTCGCATTTGTCGCATTTGCCTGCAACAAATCGCCTGATGTCGAGCGCCCACAAGGTGTACCCATACGGTATGCTTCTAAACTGTAGTATGGGTGTGAGCGGAAGGTTGTACAATCTGACTTCCGCCGCTGTGTCTGGCACGGCGCTTGCATCCATCCATCCATCCATCCATCCATCTCCCGCGCTTCCTGACCTCCGGCGGCCACGCCGCCCCCGTAGCTGCCGCCGTGAGGCGGC
>CAYOBW010000279.1:0-9770 GCA_964402115.1 uncultured Victivallales bacterium | reverse complement strand
CCCCGCGACGCAAGCCGCCAGGCGCAGCGTTGCGGGGGGTTTTGCAAGAGCCTCATAATCATGGCTGTTTTGCCACGCATTATGCCGGTTTGCCGAGGGATCGGGGGATCGGTGTGGGGGCAAGACGACAGGGAGGCGCGTACGATGGAGAACAGGCACGGGATGATGAATGGCCCCGCAGCACTCGGCGACCGGTTGACCGCCGGAACATGGCCGAGGGTGGCGGCGCTGCTGGCGGCGCTGACTCTAGCGGGAACGGCCCGGCAAGCCGGGGCGATAAGCTACTGGAATGGCGCTACCGCCAACTGGAATACCGCGGGCAACTGGAGCAACGGACTGCCTGGCGCCAACAACGCGGCGTTCATCGGGAACGGTGGAACGTGCACCTACAACGCCGGCACACTCACGGTCAGCGGCCTGAAGGTCGGCGTGGATTCGGGGGACCAGGATTGTCCCACCGGCCTGAACGGGGACGGCGTGTTGAATTTCGCCACGGGGAACCTGACCGTCAACGGTATCGTCACCATCAACCGGAGCGGCAACGCGGGCCGGCTCAACCTGAGCGGCGGCACGCTCAAGTGCAACAACATCGCCACGCAGGGCAACTCGGGAGGCTCCCGGATCACCATGTCCGGCGGCACGCTCAACCTGAACGGGGGAACCATCGCCGCATTCCTGGACGCGTTCAACTTCGACGGCGGCACACTCACCGACTGCGCCAGCATCAACTGCAATTTCGATGTCAGCACCGGGACGCCCACGCTGAACGCGGCCACAAAAGCTTGCACCTGCAATGCCGCGGTCACGGCAGGCAATCTCTACAAGTCCGGCGCGCAGAGCCTGACGCTGGGCGGCACGACGGACAACGCCAGCCTGATCCTTTACGTCAACGCCAACGCCGGCAACGTCATCCTGAACAAGACCAGCAGCGCCACGGTTCATGCCGTGGCGGGCATCGGCAAGGTCGATACCGGCTCCACCGTGACCCTGTCCGGCAGCGGGGGAGACCAGATCTACAACGGCGCCGTCGGCACGGTGACCATCTCCGGCGGCACGCTGAACCTGAACGGCCAGAGCGAGACGGTCAAGACGGTGGCGCTGTCAGCCAACGGCTCCGCCATCTCCGGCGCCGGCACGCTGACGCTCAGCAACGCCGGCACTGCCGGCCTGCGCTACACGGGCACGAGCGGGAGCGGCACTGTCAGTTGCGATGTCGTACTCGGGTCCGGCACCGGGTGGAACGGCCTCGACAACGGCGCCAACAACGGCGGAACGCTGGTCATTAACGGCGTGATCTCGGGCGATCAGACTTTCGAGCTGTACTATAACGGCGCCGCCCCGACCGGCGTCGTGGAACTGCGCGGGGCCAACAGCTATACGAACACAACGGTGCTTAACGACAACATCCTGCGACTTGCCAACGGTGACAACCGCATCAAGGCCGGCAACGACATCGTCGTGACCCTGAAAGCCAGCCTGGACCTGAACGGCCAGGCCCAGACCTTCGACTCCGTGACCGGCGACGGCGCCATTCTCACCGGCGGCGGCGCGCTGACGATCGGCAGCGGCGACAGCTCGTCCGCCTTCACCGGCATCATCTCGGGCGCCGGCAGCCTCACCAAGACCGGCGCCGGCACGCTGACCCTGGGCGGAGCCAACACCTACAGCGGCGCGACGGCGGTGAATGCTGGCACGCTGGTGCTGCCAACGACGCAGACCGGCGGCGGGGCGATCGCGGTGGCGGATGGCGCCACGCTGGGGGTGACCGTGGCGTCCGCCGGGACCTCCCTGGCGTGCGCCTCACTGACCCTGGGGACCGGCGGCGCGACCACCAACACGTTCAACCTTGGCGCGGGCCGTCCGAGCGCCCCCGTTATTCAGACGCCCAGCCTGACAGTCAATGGCCCCGTCTCCGTCAACGTAACTGGCGTCGGGCTCTCCACCGGCGCCGTCCAACTCATCGCCTTCACCGCACCGGTGGCCGGCAGCGGGGGCTTCGTCCTCAACCGCCTGCCCGCCGGCGTCGAGGGTTATGTCTGGACGAACGCGGTCAATTCCTCGATCGAACTGGTGATCACGCATGTGCAGCGCCCTGTCTGGGCGGGGTACATCGACGCTGCCACCAACACGGTCGTAACGCTCGCGGGCCTCAACACCGTGACGAACCTGGCCCTTGCCGGCGTGCGCGCGGACAGCATCGTCGTCACCGACGCCAACGTCCCGCCCACCACGACCTTCGTGCGGGGCGTGGACTACGACGTCGTCACGGCAGGGGACGTGACCGGGATCAAGGCCATTGGCGGCGCGCTGGCGGTCTTCCCGAAAGATGTGGCCGTCGCCTGCACCGGCTTCGGCGGGATGGACGGGCGGTGGCAGGCCGATGCCCCTTCCAACTGGGTCGACGCGGCGGCGAACCGGATGCTCTCCCACATCGACGGTTTGTTCGTGCGGTTCGACGACAGCGCGACGCGCGGCACCACGCAGGTCACGCTTGGCGGAAACGTGGCCCCGTTCGATGTCGTCGTGAGTAACACGGCGCTGACGTACGCGATCGGCGGCGACTACGCGATCGGCGGCCTGGGCAAGCTGATCAAGGACAGCGCCGGGGTGCTGTGGCTGACCAACGCCAGCCCGAATACCTATGCGGGCGACACGGAGATCCTGAAGGGGATGCTCAAGCTGGGGGCTGGCGGGCTGCCGGATGGCGTCGGCAAGGGAAACGTGCGGCTCGACGGCACGCTGGAACTTCTGACGGCCGGCGAAACCATCAACGGCCTGAGCGGCGCCGGACTGGCAACCGCCGGCGGGGCGGCCGGATCGACGCTGACCGTCGGCAACAGCAACGGCAGCAGCACTTTCTCCGGCGTGCTGGCCAACGGCGCGGACGGCGGCCTCCTGGCGTTGACCAAGACCGGCACGGGCAAGCTCACGCTCGCCGGCGACGCCGCGAACACGTATTCCGGCCTCACCACCGTCAACGGCGGCACGCTGGAACTGGCCAAGGCCGCGGGCTACGCCTGCGCCGGCCCGGTGACCATCGGCGACGGGACGGCGAGCGACGTGCTGCGGATCGGCGCCGCCTCACAGCAGCTCGATCCGGCCACGGTGCTGTCCTTCAAATCCGGCGCCAGCGGCAACAGCGCCTTCCTGCACTTGAACGGCTTCGACCAGACGATCGGCGGCATGGTCAACGTCAACGCCGGCCAGGCGGCGGTCCTGGACAACGAGGGGGTGTCGAACTGCATCCTGACCGTGGCCAACGTCACCGACCAGACGTGGGACGGCTACATCCGCAACTACAACTACCCTGCCACAGCGGGGGCGCTGGGCTTGACCAAGGACGGACCCGGCTTGTTGACCCTCGCAAGCGCGGCGGGCCGGGTGAACTATGCCGGACCGACGTGGGTCAAAGCCGGCACGCTCAAGCTGGTGAACCAGATGTCCTTCGCTTCTGACATCGTCATCGACAGCGTGCTGAACCTCGAAAACGCCTCGACCACCAACTGGGCCTTCAACCGCGTCCTCTCCGGGGCCGGCTCCCTGGTCAAGACCGGCGCCGGCGTAGTCACGCTGGGGGGGGACAGCAGCTACGGCGGCGGCACGGCAATCCGCGCCGGCCGCCTCACGGTCACCCACAACAACGCCCTGGGCGCCGCCGGAACCGTGGCCGTGGCCAACGTCGCGGGCGCACAGCTGTTCCTGGGTGCCAACGGCTTGACCGTCAATCGTCCCCTGATCATCGAGGGTGGCAGCGTGACGGGCCAGGGTGCGCTGCACTACGATCAGACGAGCGGTTCCGCCACTTACAGCGGACCGATCACCATTACCGGCGCGACGGCGGCGGGCGGCCATTTCGCTTCGGCCAACGGCGGCATGCTGATCCTGGCCGGGCCGATCATCGCCATCGCGCCAGTCGTCGCCATTCGCACCGGCAGAGTGATGCTCTCGCACGGCGGCAGCAGCTACTCGACATTGTTGATCGGCGCGGGCACAACCCTGTCGGGCCTCGACAACGCCATCCCGGTCGGCGCCCTCGTATCGGTGGGTGTCAGCGGCGCGGCCACGCTGGATCTGAACAATTTCAACCAGGAGCTGGCTGGCTTGACCAAGGGAGTCAACGCCGCGACCGTGAACAACAGCGGGGCCGACGTGCGCACGCTCACGCTGAATATCGCCGGCGGCATCACCAACCTGTATGCCGGCGTCGTGGCCGGAAAGATCGATTTGGCCAAGACCGGCACGGGCACGCTCACCCTCACCGGCGTCGACACGTACAGCGGCTTGACGACGGTCGGCACGGGCACGCTGCTGGTGAACGGTTCGCACACGGGCGGCGGCGCCTACACCGTATCCGGCGGCACACTGGGCGGGGCGGGAACCACCGCCAGCGCCCTGACGGTCGAGGCCGGCGGCACCGTCGCGCCCGGCGCGTCGGCCGGCCGGCTGACCGTGGGCAGCACGATCCTGCGGGGGACCCTCGCGCTCGAAATCGGCGGTGCGCTGCCCGGCGCCGAGCACGATCAGCTCGCCGTCAACGGGACGGTCAGCCTCGGCGGCGCCCGTCTTCAGGTCAAGTTGCTGAATGGGTTCGTGCCGCCCGATGACGTACCGCTCGTCGTGCTGGCGAATGACGGTACCGATCCGATCGAGGGCGCTTTCAGGGGCATGCCGGAGGGCAGCGCGACCCCGGTCGACGACCTCCTGTTGCGGATCACCTACCGGGGCGGCGACGGCAACGATATCGCGCTGCAGGTCGACAGGTCGCCGCCGGGTACGGTGCTGATCCTCCGATGAAAGCTCATCTGCCACAATCCTGGGCTGGCCGACCGACGCGCGGGTCGCCGCGTCTGTGCGGTCCGCTTGCCGGCCTTGGCCTCGGACTGGCCGCCGTGGGCGGCGCCCTGGGCGCGCCCCGCCCGCTGATCCTCGACCCGCTGCCGAGCCCGGCCGCAAGCGCCGTGGCCCCCTCCCCCGTTGCCACGGCGACCGCGCCGCTGATCGTCCGGTCGCGGCCGGTACGCGTCGACGCCGCGGCCCTGCCCACTCCCGGGTCGGAGCCCGGCACCCAATCGCTGGTAAACCTCTTCCCCGACCTTGCCCTGACCGTCGCATGGGACAAGCTGGACCGGCACGGGGCGCGCAACTACTGCTGGCACGGGCGCACGCTGGACGATGCGCTGGGCGCGGCGACGCTGACGGTGGTGGGCGACTCCATGATCCTGGAAGTGAACTCGCCGGCGCAGGGTCGCTTCGAGGTTCTCTCGCGAAGCGACGGCACCAGCGAGGTCCGCCAGTTCGATCCGGAGAAGCTGAAGGGCAACGGCGCGTGCGTGGTCAGCAACGAGGTCGAGGCCAGCGCCAACGCCCCGGCGGCGGCCACGGGGGTGGGAACCGACGCCACCGCGCCCCCGGAAGCGCTGGTGACAGCCGTCACGATCGATGTGCTGATGGTCTACACTGCGAAAGCCCGCGACAAGGCGGGCGGCCGCTCCGACATCGTGGCCAAGGCCCAGGCAGCGGTCAACGCGGAGAACGGCAACTTCAGCCGGAGCGACATCGCCCACCGGATGCGGTTGGTCCAGGCGCGCGAAGTCGGCCACACCGCCTCCGGCAACCTCGCCACCGAGTTGGGCTGGGTGGCCGGCAATGACACGGTGGCCGATGTGCGCTCCGACACGGGCGCCGATATCGTGGCCTTGATCAGCGACCGCGACGACGCGGGCATGCTGGGCATCGCCATGCAGTTGACCAGCACCAGCGGTAACTCGGGTCAGGCGTTCTCGGCGAACTACTACGACACGGTCTCCGGCGTCTGGCCCCACGAGGTCGGCCACAACCTCGGTTGCGCGCACAACTCGGCCGGCGTCTATTCGTACTCCTCCGGCCACTATTGGAAGAACGCCAACGGCACCACGTATGGCAGCCTCATGTCCTACATCGGGACCCGCGTGCCGCATTTCTCCAACCCCGACGTGAAACACTGGACCGGGACCACCGGCACATCCACCCGCGACAACGCCCGCAGCATCGACAACATCGGCGACAACGTGGCCGGCTACAAGAGTTCCAAGACCCTCATCGAACCCTCGTGCGAGATCGCCACCAGCAGCACGAACCCGCGCGAGGGGGTTGACTTCACGCTCACGGTCACCACGGTCAACGGCGGCCCGTCCACGGCCACCGCCTGCAAGATCACCGTCAGCCTCCCCAGCCAGCTCACACTCGTCTCGCACAACGGCGGATCGGCCTTCAGCACCAGCACCAAGGTCTGGGATGTGCCGGACTATTCCGACGGCGTCAAGAAGACCCTCGTGCTCACCGTACGCGCCAAAAGCGGCTCCGCGGGAGACTCCCTCTCACCCAGCGCGAAAGTCACCTCGGCCGGGACCGGCTTTGTCGATTTCGATGTGTACAACAACGAGGACAGCGTCACGGTCGTCCCCAAGTCGGCGACGACCACCGAGACGTATTGGAACGGCGGCGCCGCCAGTTGGAACACCTCGGGCAACTGGCACAACGGCCTGCCCGGCAGCGCCGTTGCCGCGTATATCGGGGAAGGCGGAACGTGCACCTACAACGCCGGCACGCTCATGGTCAGCGGCCTGAAGGTGGGCGTGGATTCGGGGGACCCCAACTACCCCGCGGACCTGAACGGGGATGGCGTGTTGAATTTCGGATCGGGGACGCTGACCGTCAACGACGACATCACCATCAACCGGAGCGGCAATACGGGCCGGATCAACCTGAGCGGCGGCACCATCAAATGCAACGGCATCCTCGCGCAAGGCAGCTCCGGAGGCTCGCGGATCCTCATGTCCGGCGGCACGCTCAACCTGAGCGGGGGAACCATCGCCACGACCCTGGACGCATTCAACTTCGACGGCGGCACACTCACCGACTGCGCCAGCGTCGGGTGTGCTTTCGACGTCAGCCCCGGCACGCCCACGTTGAACGCCGCCACAAAAGCGTGTACGTGCAATGCCGCGATCACGGCAGGCAATCTCTACAAGTCCGGCGCCCAAAGCCTGACGCTGGGCGGCACAACGGACAACAGCAGCCTGATCCTTTACGTTAACGCCAACGCCGGGTCCGTCATCCTGAACAAGGCCAGCAGCGCCACCGTCCATGCCGTGACGGGCATCGGCAAGCTCGACGCCGGTTCCACCGTGACCCTGTCCGGCAGCGGCGGGGACCAGATCTACGACGGAGCCAGCGGCACGGTGTCCCTCACCGGCGGCACGCTGAACATGAACGGCCAGACCGAGACGGTCAAGACCGTGGCGCTGACAACCGACGATTCCACCATCTCCGGCGCCGGCGCCTTGACGCTCAGCAACGGCGGCGGGGCCGGCATTCAATACACGGGCACGAGCGGGATCGGCACCGTCAACTGCGACGTCGTACTCGGGTCCGGCAGCGGGCTGGACGGCCTCAACAACGGCGCCGCCAGCGGCGGAACGCTGGCCATTGGCGGCGTCATCTCCGGCGATCAGACCCTCGAGATCTACTATAACGGCGCCTCCCCGACCGGCGTGGTGGAGTTGCGCGGGGCCAACAGCTACACCGGCACGACGGTTCTGAGCGACAACATCCTGCGGCTGGTCAACGGGGACGACCGCATCAAGTCCGGCAACGACATCGTGGTGAACCTGAACGGCAGACTGGACCTGAACGGCCAGGCCCAGACCTTCGACTCCGTGACCGGCAGCGGCGCCATTCTCGTGGGCGGCGGCGCGTTGACGATCGGCAGCGGCGACAGCTCGTCCGCCTTCGGCGGCACGCTCTCCGGCGCCGGCAGCCTCACCAAGACCGGCGCCGGCACGCTGACCCTCAGCGGGACCAATACCTTCAGCGGCGTGACGACGGTCGAGGCGGGCACGTTGCTGGTGAACGGTTCGCACACGGGCGGGGGAGCGTACACGGTGACCGGCGGCACGCTGGGCGGCACGGGGAGCATCACCGGCGCCCTGGCGGTCGAAGCCGGCGGCACCGTCGCGCCCGGCGCACCCGGCGCATCGGCCGGCCGGCTGACGGTTGGCGCCACGATCCTGCGGGGAACCCTCGCGCTCGACATCGGCGGGACGCTGCCCGGCGCCGGGTACGATCAACTCGCGGTCAGCGGGACGATCAGCATCGACGGCGCCAGCCTTGACGTCAAGCTGCTCAACGGGTACGTTCCGCCGGATGACGTGCCGTTCGTCGTGTTGGCAAATGACGGCGTCGAGCCGATCGACGGGACCTTCGGCGGCGTTCCGGAGGGTGGCGTGGTCAGGGTCGAAGACATCCTGTTACGCATCACGTATCGGGGCGGTGACGGGAACGATGTCGCGCTGCAGATGAACAAGCCGCTGCCGGGTACGGTGCTGATCGTCCGATGAAAGCCCCTCGTGAACGTCCCGAAGCTGGACGCCCGCTACGCGTGACGCGGTGGCTATGTCGGCCTCTCGCCAGCCTCGGCCTCGGACTGACCGCCGTGAGCGTCCTGGGGGCCCCTCGCCCGCTGCTCCTCGACCCGCCGCCGAGCCTGGCCGCAAGCCCTGCTGCCGCCGCCCCCGCTGCCACGGCAGCCTCGCCGCTCATCGTCCGGTCGCGGCCGGTACGCGTCGACGCCGCGGCGCTGCCTACCCCCGCGTCGGAGCCGGGCACCCAATCGTTGGTGAACCTCTTCCCCGACCTCGCCCTGACCGTCGAGTGGAACAAGTTGGACCGGCACGGGACACGCAATTACTGCTGGCACGGGCACACGCTGGACGATGCGCTGGGCGCGGCGACGCTGACGGCGGTGGGTGACTCCCTGGTGCTGGCTGTGATCTCGCCGGGGAAAGGGCATTTCGAACTTCTCTCGCGGAGCGACGGCAGCAGCGAAGTGCGCCAGTTCGATCCGGAGAAACTGAAGGGCAACGGAACGGGCGCGGTCAGCAACGCGGTTGAGGCGAGCGCCACCGCGGCGGCGCCGATGGCCACGGGGGTAGCGGCCGACAACGCCACGGCGCCGGAGGCGCTGGTGACAGCCGTCACGATCGACGTGCTGATGATCTACACCGCGGCAGCCCGCGAAAAGGCCGGCGGCCGCTCCGATATCGTGGCCCTGGCCCAGTCGGCGATCAACGGAGAGAACGGCAACTTCAGCCGCAGCGACATCGCCCACCGGATGCGGTTGATCCAGGCGCGCGAAGTCGGCCACACCGCCTCCGGCAACCTCGCCACCGAGTTGGGCTGGGTGGCCGGCAATGACACGGTGGCCGATGTGCGCTCCGACACGGGCGCCGATATCGTGGCCTTGATCAGCGACCGCGACGACGCGGGCATGCTGGGCATCGCCATGCAGTTGACCAGCACCAGCGGTAACTCGGGTCAGGCGTTCTCGGCGAACTACTACGACACGGTCTCCGGCGTCTGGCCCCACGAGGTCGGCCACAACCTCGGTTGCGCGCACAACTCGGCCGGCGTCTATTCGTACTCCTCCGGCCACTATTGGAAGAACGCCAACGGCACCACGTATGGCAGCCTCATGTCCTACATCGGGACCCGCGTGCCGCATTTCTCCAACCCCGACGTGAAACACTGGACCGGGACCACCGGCACATCCACCCGCGACAACGCCCGCAGCATCGACAACATCGGCGACAACGTGGCCGGCTACAAGAGTTCCAAGACCCTCATCGAACCCTCGTGCGAGATCGCCACCAGCAGCACGAACCCGCGCGAGGGGGTTGACTTCACGCTCACGGTCACCACGGTCAACGGCGGCCCGTCCACGGCCACCGCCT
>CAYOBW010000278.1:0-9794 GCA_964402115.1 uncultured Victivallales bacterium | reverse complement strand
GGTGATCAAGTCCGGCGGCAAGACGCGCCGCGCGGCCAAGATGCAGAGCCTCAAGTGCTGGCACCCGGACATCATGGAATTCATCACCTGCAAGGCGAACGAGGAGAAGAAGGCCTGGGCGCTGATCGAACAGGGCTATGACGGATCCTTCGGGGGCGAGGCCTACGAGTCGGTCATGTTCCAGAACGCCAACCTCTCGGTGCGGGTCACCGACGAGTTCATGCGCGCGGTCGAGAGCGACGGCCGCTGGTCCACGCGCGCCATCACGACCGGCGAGCCGATGATGGAGATGAATGCCCGCGCGATGATGCGCACGATCGCCGAATGCGCCCACGTCTGCGGCGACCCGGGGCTGCAGTACGACACGACCATCAACCGCTGGCACACCTGCAAGAACTCCGCCCCCATCAACGCGAGCAACCCCTGTTCCGAGTACATGTTCGTCGACGACAGCGCCTGCAACCTCGCCTCGATCAACCTCATGAAGCTCGTGGACGAGGCGGGCACGTTCGACACGGAGCGGTTCAAGCACGTCGTACGGATCTTCATCCTGGCGCAGGAAATCCTGATCGACAGCTCCAGCTACCCGACGGAGCGCATCGCCCTCAACTCGCACCGTTTCCGCCCGCTGGGGCTGGGCTACGCCAACCTCGGCGCCCTGATCATGCGGCTGGGCTACCCCTACGACAGCCAGGAAAGCCGGGGCTTCGCGGCCAGCGTAACGGCGCTGATGACCGGGCAGGCGTATGCCACCTCCATCGAACTGGCCGAGACGCTCGGCACGTTCGATGGCTTCGCGGAGAACCGCGACTGCATGGTCGACGTCATGCGCATGCACCGTGGCGCCCTGGAGCGCGTGGACCGCGCCACGGCCCCGGCCGCGATCCTCGACGCGGCGCGCGCGACCTGGGACGCGGTGGTCGCCGGCGGCATGCGCGTCGGCTTCCGCAACGCGCAGACCACGGTGCTGGCGCCGACCGGCACGATCGGGTTCATGATGGACTGCGACACAACGGGCGTCGAGCCCGACATCGCCCTGATCAAGTACAAGCAGCTGGCCGGCGGCGGCACCATGAAGATCGTCAACCGCACCCTGCGCCCGGCGCTGAGCCGGCTGGGCTACCCGCCGGAAGTGTGCGACCGGATCGTGGCGTACGTGGACGAGGAGGAGACCATCGAGGGCAGTCCCGACCTGCGGCCAGAACACCTGCCGGTGTTCGACTGCGCTTTCAAGGCCCGCCAGGGCAAGCGCAGCATCCCGTACACCGCGCACCTGCGCATGATGGCCGCCGTGCAGCCGTTCCTGTCGGGCGCCATCAGCAAGACCGTGAACATGCCCACCGAAGCCACCGTCGAGGACATCGTGCAGACGTATACCGACGGCTGGAAGCTGGGCCTGAAGGCCGTCGCCATTTACCGGGACGGTTCGAAGCGCACGCAACCGCTCAACACGAGCGCCACCAAAGCGGGGCCGGAGAGGGCGGCCGAAGCAGCAGCCGAGCCAAGGCCCACGCCTTTCCGCCGGCGCATGCCCGCGACGCGCACATCGCTCACGCACAAGTTCGAGGTGGCCGGACACGAGGGGTACCTGACGGTCGGGATGTACGAGGACGGCGCCCCCGGCGAGCTGTTCATCACCATGGCCAAGGAGGGCAGCACCGTCGGCGGCACGATGGACTCCTTCGGGACGGCCATCTCGCTCTGCCTCCAGTACGGCGTACCCATCAAGGAGCTGTGCCAGAAGTTCGCGCACAGCCGCTTCGAGCCGAGCGGTTACACGCGTAATCCCGACATCCGGCATGCGAAGTCCATCATCGACTACATCTTTCGCTGGCTGGACCTGACCTTCCCCGACGGCCGCTGCGGCCTGACGCTGCAGGCCCGGCAGCCGCCCCAGGCCCAGCCCAAGCCCGAGCAGGTGGAGCCGGAACCGGAACCCGACTCGTTCGGCACGTCGGCAGCCACGGCGCCAGCGGAGGGTCTGGCGGGTGCGCCGGCCGCACCGAACCTGACCGAGCAGTTTCGCCATTTCACGGCGGACGCCCCGGCCTGCGACGTCTGTGGCGGGATCACGGTGCGCAACGGCACCTGCTACCGCTGCCACAACTGCGGCAACTCGATGGGCTGCTCCTGACTTGCGCCGCGTGCGCGCGTAACCTAGACTACTTGGCGTTTGGGACGCCGGCCCTTCGCCGGCGTGCCGCTGGCAACCACACAGGGGGATGACGGCACATGGACAAGACACTCGTGATTCTGGCGGCGGGCATCGGCAGCCGTTACGGCGGCCTGAAGCAGATGGACCCGATGGGCCCCTCCGGGGAATTCATCATCGACTACTCGGTCTATGACGCCCTGCGCGCAGGATTCCAGAAGGTGGTGTTCATCATCCGCCATGATATCGAGGAGACGTTCCGGGCCTCGATCGGCGCCCGCATCGCCAGGCACGTCGAGACCGCCTACGCCTTCCAGGAGCTCGATGACCTGCCAGCCGGCTACGCGGTGCCGGAGGGGCGAACCAAGCCCTGGGGCACGGTGCAAGCCGTTCTGGCCTGCCGCGGCCTCGTAAACGGCCCCTTTGCGGCCATCAACGCGGACGATTTCTACGGCCGCGATGCCTACGCCGTGCTGGCGCGCACCCTCAACAAAATGCAGCCCGACAGTACGGACTACTGCATGGTCGGCTTCATGCTGCGCAACACACTCTCCGATCACGGCTCCGTGACGCGCGGCATCTGCCAGGCGAACGAGAACGGTCACCTGCAGAGCATCGTGGAGGCGGCCTCCATCATCAAGGAAGGCGCCGGCGCCCGGCTGACCGCGGGGCCCGACGCGGGCAAACGCCTGACGGGCGAAGAGCTGTCATCCATGAACTTCTGGGGCTTCACGCCCGCGCTATTCCCGCAGTTCGAGCGCCAGTTCGAGGCGTTTCTGGCCACCTCGCGGACCGTACCGAAGTCGGAGCTCGTCATCCCGACCGCGATCGGCGAGCTCGTCGCCCAGCGGCATGCCACGGTGCGCGTGATGAAGACCACCAGCGCGTGGTTCGGCATCACCAACCCGCAGGATCGCGTGGAATCGGTGGAGCGGATTGCCGGGCTGGTGGCGGCGGGCGAGTATCCCTCCAACCTCTGGGCGTAAGTTCACGGCCTCAGCGGCGCTTCTCGGGGCGGGCGCAGGATTCGACGAGGTCCGCAAGGCGTTCGGCGGCGTGCGTGGCACGCAGCGAAACCATGGCCTCGCGCATGCGTGCCAGCTCCTCCGGCTGCCGCAGCAGGCGCTCGACGTAGTCACCCAGCCAGGCGGGGGAGAAGTCCTTCTCCGCCACGACATCGGCGCCACCGGCCGATTCCATCGCCCGCGCGTTGGCCGTCTGGTGATCGCGCTGCGCCGTGGGCAAGGGCACGAAGAGGGTCGGCACGCCGCACGCCGCCAGCTCCATGCACGAAGCCGCCCCGGCCCGCGCCACGGCCAGGCTGGCGGAGCGATACGCCGCCCCCATCTCCCGCAGGAAGCCGTAGACCCGGTGCTCAACCCGCGCGGCACGGTACCGGTCGGCCACCCACGTTTCGTCGTGGCGACCGGTCAGGTGCATGACCTGCAGCTCCACGCCGCGGCCCGCCAGGCTGCAGACCGTTTCGACCGCAACCTCGTTCAGCCGGTGCGCCCCCTGGCTGCCGCCCATCACCAACAGCGTGAAGACGTTCTCGGGCAAGTCCAGGCGCGGCCCCTCGCCGGTGACCTCCAGGCGCAGCGGCAGCCCCGTGGCGGCCGTGCGCACGCCGCTGAAGAACTTGGCGGTGGCGGCGAAGGTCAGCCCCACGGCGGCAGCCCCATTCGCGAGGAACGATACCGCCCGGCCGGCGACCGCGTTCGCCTCGTGCAGGACGTACGGCACGCGCAGCTGCTGCGCGGCCAGCGCCGGCCCCACGGACGCATAGCTGCCCATGGCGAGCAGGACATCCGGCCGCCGTCGGCGCATGTACGCCAGGCTCTGCAGCACCGCCACGCCCATGCGAAAGGCCACGGGTACGGCGCGCAGGCTCAAGCCATTCGGGAAGCCGGAGGCGTGCACGCGCTGCACAGGCCCCTGCCAGCCTTCGACAGAGACCGTCTCGACCTCGCGACCGGAGAGCCAGAGCAGGACGTCGTGGCCGTGCGCCTGCATCACGCGGGCCGTGGCCAGACCCGGGAAAATGTGCCCGCCCGTTCCCCCGCAAGCGACGTCGATCTTCATGTCAGCCGGCCCAGCTCAATGCCCGCCCGTGGTCTTCACGCCAGGCGCCATGTCCGCCTTGCTGAGCATCGGCCAGGCATAGCCGTAGAAAGCCACGAAGGCGAAGCAGGCCAGCGGCACGATGAAGGCGCGGGACATGTCGTACTTGTCGCCAACGGCTCCCATCAGCTTCGGCAGGATAGCGCCACCCATGATGGCCATGACGATGAAGGCCGAGGCCTTCTTCGCACGGACGCCCAGTCCGTGAATCCCCAGGGCGAAGATGGTCGGGAACATGATCGACATGAAGAAGTAGCTCAGGAACACGCAGGCCACCGACGCCCAGCCCAGCTTCAGGAAGACCAGCAGGCACATCAGCACGTTCATGACGCCGTAAAGGCCCAGCACCTTGTTCGCGGCGAACTTCCGGAGAATGCCCGCGCCGCTGAAGCGGCCAACCAGGAAGCACACGAAACCGAGCGACGCCAGGTTGGCCGCGCCCTTGTCCGTCAACTTCAGCGCACCGGCCGTCCCGGACTCGAACCAGCTCTTCAGGAAGCCCGAGGTCCACGCCTCCGGCAACGGGGGCACCTGCGAGGTCATGTAGTTGATGAAGAAGCTGAAGATACCGGCCTGGGCTGCCACATACAGGAACTGGGCCGCGACGGCCATGACGAAGTGTGGGTGCGACCAGATCGAGTGCGACGCGCTCGGCGTGGAGTCATCGAGGTGGTAGTCGTCCTTGGTCTTGATGTCCGGCACGTTGGCGAAGAAGAAGACGACGGCCAGGAGAATGACCACGACGCCCACGGCAGCGTAAGGGATCCAAAGGGTTTGTGCCCCCGTGCTCGCGCCGGAGGAGTCCTTGCCGTAGAAGAACGCAGCGCCGGCAATCGGTCCGAAAATCCAGCCGATGCCGTTGCAGGACTGGGCGAGGTTGATGCGGGTGGCCGCGAACTGCGGCGCGCCCAGCACCGTGGTGTAGGGATTGGCGATCGTTTCGAGGAACGTCAGGCCGGCGGCAATGACACAAACGCCGACCAGGAAGGCCCAGAAGGAAGCGATCTGCGTGGCCGGGATGAACCAGAACCCACCCACCGCCACCATCAGGAGGCCGGTGATGATGCCGCCCTTGTAACCGAGCTTCGTCGCCAGCCAACCGGCGGGCAACGCCATCAGGAAGTAGCCCAGGTAGTGGGCGAACTGCACCCAGGCGGACTGCGCCAGGGTAAGCTTCAACTCCGACTGGAAGTGCTTATCCATCACGTCAATCATGCCATTGCAGAACCCCCACAGGAGAAACAGGGAACTGACAAGGATGAAGGTGACGACGACGCTCTTCCCGTCGCTCGTGGTGAACATGCCCGTCTTCCTGGCTTCCGTTCCGGCGGTATCGCTCATGTACACTCCTCCTGTTGCTGACCGCATTGACACTGCGACCGGGTGCGCAGCCCCGCTGCACGCACCGCGTCTGATATCCGCTCCCAGCCGGCTCTTCCGCGTCTCGGCACCCGGCGCCGACACCAAGGGCAGGCGTGGGGGGCAGGATGCCGAAAGCCGGCGGGGAACGCAAGCTCGTTAGTGCCGGCTGACGCCAAAAACCACGGCGCACGGATATGATTTTCGACCTCGTCGCGGAACCCGCATCACGGTACGATATGCCCATGCCTGATCACGCGCGCGATTGTTTCTGTCACCGGTGCGGCACGGCCCTGCAACCGCGGGAGGAGGGCGGACGCCATCGGCCGGTGTGCCCGGCTTGCGGGCTCGTGGTATTCGGCCGCTTCAGCCTGGGTGTCGGCGGCCTGCTGACCGACGACGGCCGTGTGCTGCTCGTGCAACGCGCGCACGACCCCGGACGCGGGCGCTGGACCCTGCCGGGAGGCTACGTGGAGGAGGACGAAGCACCCGCCGACGCCATCGTGCGCGAGGTACGCGAGGAAACCGGCCTGACGGTCGGGGTCGGAGGCTTGCTGGCCATTCGCCACGCGCAGACGGCGGCCGAACAGAACGCCTACCACGTCTTCGGACTCCGCCTTGACGGTCCCGCCGACGCCCTGCGCGCCGACGGCGTGGAAACCGCCCAGGTGCGCTGGGTGCGCCCGGCGGAGTTGGACGCGCTGGGCGAGGTCGGCGGCATCTCGCGCTGGGCGGTCCGCACGCTCCTGCACACCGCACCCGCGCTGGAGTCGCTGCCCGCCGACGCCCTGCCCCCGCCCGTCCCCGGTCAGCGGTGGGTGGCGGTGTATGCGCCGCCAGCGCACACCGACACCGCCGGGTGAGCGGCAGGGGACCTGATGGGACAGCGCCCCGGCCCTTGCGCGGGACGGCCCGGGAGGGCCGTCCTACGTAAGACGGTGCTCCTGCGCCGTCCGTACTCCGTCGCTCACGGCTTCCCGATTGTGCGGGACGGCCCGGAAGGGCCGTCCCACGGAGCCCGCGCTGCCCCTCAGTGCTGCGCCGCGGGAGCTTCGACGGCCGGCTTGCCTTCGGCGACGCCAGCCTTGCTCTTCAACCAGGTCCCGCCGCCAACGACCACCGTCGAGATGATCAGCGTGACGATACCGGCCGTGATGAGCGTATGCGCCTTGCGGCTTGAACCCTTCCACTCGTGGAAGATCCAGCCCCACATGGTGCTGAAGATGATGATGCTCGCCATGTGCAGCGTCCAGCTCGCGAAGCCGAACTTGCCCATCTGCGTCTCGCCCATCGTGTAGAAGAAGAACTGCAGGTACCAGGTCGTGCCCGCCAGCGCCGAGAAGAAGATGTTCGCGAGGTACGGCACACGCAAGTTCACGGCAGCCGTGCCGCCGTCCTTCGCGCCCGCGAGGGCTGCATGCTCGGGCTTCACGGTCGCGCTGAAATACTGGTAGCCGGTCTTGTTCTTGATGTTCAGCAGCACGCACCAGATGAAATTCGTTGTGAAACCGCCCGCCAGCACGACGCAGAGCTTCGGCAGGCCGGTCCACAGGGTGGACGTGCCGGCCGCGGCCGAGGCCTCGCCGATGGGCGTGCCCGCGGTCAGCGCGAACGAGAAGCCGGCGCTCATGATACCGGAGAAAGTCGCCACCAGGATGCCCTTGGCGAAGTTGAACTCCTTGATGGACTTCCGCTTCTCCTCCTCGGGCATCTCGCGCTCCTTGGTCAGCCCCGCGAGGGCGGCGATGGCGATGCCGAGCAGACAGACCGCCACGCCGCCCAGCGTCACCTGCCCTGGCAGCGTCGAGGCGATCTGGGCCAGCGTCTCAGGCACGGGGATGTTCGGCGCAATGTGTTTGAAGAGCGGCGGCAGCAGGGTGCCGAAGGCCGCGCAGTAGCCCAGTGCCACGCCCATGCCCAGCGACATGCCCAGGTAGCGCATGGTGAGGCCGAAGGTCAAGCCCCCGAAGCCCCACATGGCGCCGAAAAAGTACGTCCACCACAGCGTCTGCCAGGACTGCTGGCTCAGGACGCCGAGCAGGTTCTCGGTCATGAAGGACGCCAGCAGCCACGGCATGATCACCCAGGAGAAGAACCCGCCAACCAGCCAGTACACCTCCCAGGCCCATTTCTTGACCCCTTTGTACGGGACGTAGAAACTGCCCGAGGCCAAGCCGCCCAGCCAGTGGAAGAAAACACCCAGAAACGGATTCGCGTCGATCATGCCTGTTCCTCCTTGCGGCGCGGCTGCGCGCGCCATCTTCCCACTGCCCCTCAGCCGGCGGTGTACTCATCCAACAAGCGCCGGTAAACCCGATACTGCTCCAGCGACACGCCCGGCGGCGTCTGGTGATCCACGCTCGGAATGAAGCCGCCGCGCCGCATGAGCGGCGCCAGCCGCTCGAACTCCGCGCGCATGGCCGCCTCCCCGCGGGGCATCACCATCTTGTCGTAATGCCCCACCAGCGCAAAGCGCGGAAACTGCTCGCGGAGCCGCAAGCCGTCCACCCCCGCCTGCCGCTCCAGCGGCAGCACCCCCTCGATCCCCTCCGCCGCCAGCCAGGGCACGAGCTTCGTCACATCCCCGTCGGTATCCACGATCGTTAGGATCCCCAACTCCTTCACGCGTGCCAGCAACGGCTTGTAATACGGCGCGATGAAGGCGTCAAACACTTCCCGCCCGATCATCGGCCCATTGTTGTAGGACATATCCTCGGCGATTGTCAGGAACGTCGGCACGCAAACCCGGCCGATCTGGTCCAGGAGTCCCAGGTTGAACTGCAGCAGATCGCTGTTGATCCGGTGCAGCAACTCCGGTTGATCGTAGAAGGCCAGCATGAGCTTCGTAAACCCCATGAGCGTCCGCGGGAACCAGAAGAAGCCCTCCAGTGTGATCCAGACCACCGCCTGGCCTTCCTGCTGGCGCGCGCGCCAGGGCGCCATGGAGGCGATGGCCGGGGCGTGGTCCGGATAGAGGCGCGGCCGGATCCGCAGGTAGTCGTCCATGTCGGACACCACGCCTTCGACGTGATGCTGCACGGCCTCGATGGTGGCGTCCGTCGTGCTGAACCAGAACTGTTTGTACGGATCGAGCCCGAAGTAATCGTGGATCTCGAACACGTCGTTCAGGGACGGGGGCAGGCCCTCGCCGTGCCACCGGCGGATGGTTTCGTCCCACCACATGGCCCACTCCCAGCGGGGGAGGCGGTCAACCGGCAGGAACTGCATCACCGCGCGAAACCGTTCGACATGATTCATGCGGCTAGAGTTCCTTGATCCGGATGTTGCGCCAGCGCACGTCCATGCCGGCATCCTTGGAACCGTGCACCTGGAAGCCGATAAAGCCCTTGGCGACGCGGTCGTCCTTCACATCCACGCGCGGCTCGCCGTTCAGCCACGTCTTGATCGCGCTGCCGCGGCATTCGATGCGCACCTTGTTCCAGTCGTCCACCTTCGTCAGCTTGGCGCCTTGCGCCGTGAACGCCTTGCTGTCGCCCCCGCCGAAGCCCGGGTAGATCCAGCCGCGACAGCCTTCCTCGTAGAGCCCCGCCGCCCAGAAACGCGCCTTTGCGGGATCGTTGTCGATTTCGACCTGGTAGCCGTGCACACGGCCGGCGGCAACCTTGAGCGCCTTCCCCTTGGCGTCCTTCGCGTTATCCAGCACCTTCGCCTCGGCGAAGCACTGGCTGCGGATCTGCACGCCCGAGTTCAGCTTCGGGTTGACCTTGTATTCGTACTCGAGCACGAAGTCCCCGTATTCCTTGGGCGGGCACAGGAAACTGTTGGGTTCCTTCAGGACCGTCTTTCCGACCAGGCAGCCGTCTTCGACGGTGTACAGGGCCTTGCCGCCGCGCTGAATCCAGCCGTCGACGGACTTACCATCAAAAAGCGGCGTCAGGCCATCCGCCTCTTCCGCCAGGGCCACGCCGCCCGCCAACACCGCCGCCATCGTCGCGGCCCGCAGAAACCCTGAATGCATCATACGCTCACTCCCCGCTGTTACAGTTTGCGCCAGCCCACCCGCACCGACGGGATCGGGACCGAACGGCGGCGATATTGCGCGGTACGCGACGGCAGGTCAAGCGCGTTAGCGACACCCCGCCAGCGGCGGGCGCATATCAGCTCCGTAGGGTCTGTAGCCTCGTCGACAGCGGGAGCGGTC
>CAYOBW010000277.1:0-9797 GCA_964402115.1 uncultured Victivallales bacterium | reverse complement strand
CATAGGGCCTCCGGGGTGAATTCAGAATTCAGTAGTCAGCATCCAGACCAGGTTTCCTGCAGGTTACACCGGAAACCGCTTCCCTTTGACTCCTGACTTCTGACTTCTGACTTCTGACTTCGGACTTCTGACCTCGCTGCTGCCAGACTTCGTGCTTGATTCAGCGCGGCATCTTCGCCATAGTCTCCGAGCTTTGTCAAGGCGACCGGGGCGCTCCTGCTCCGGGCGGGCAGGGCAGCAGCATCAGGAATGGAGTACCGTCATGGGAACAGGGTGGCGATTTAGCCGGCCGTCGCGTACGCGACCGAGCAAGAACACAAGCGACCGCGCGCGCCGGATTCGAACCCAGCGCAGGCGTCTGGTGGCGTTGGGCATGGATGAGGCGGCGGTGGCGAAGCTCGATCCGCAGGTCGTGCGCACGCTCCTCCGCAAACCCGCCAAGGTGACAGCCAAGGTGACCGCCAAGGCGGCAGCGCAGGTCTGAGCACGGCGTGTGCGCCCGCCGGAAGGCCGGCGCGCGTCTGAAAACGGCAATCACCGGCACCTGTGCCCGGTGGTTGCCGTTCTGTTCAGCAGTTCTCATTATGGCCGAAGACCGCCTGAAGGCGGGGCTCCAAACGTCGTAGACGCGCTGGAAACCCGTTTGGAGTCCCGGCTTTAGCCGGTCTCAGACACCTGCCGGCGGCCATAATGAGAACGGCTGCGTTCTGTTTGCGTTGACTTCGCGGCGCGGAACCATAAGGCTACGTCTCCATGTGCGACGGGGTCCGTCAGATCCTCAAGCGGCGCGACTTGTTCCTGATGCTGGTGAGCCGGAACCTGAAGATCCGGTACAAGCATACCGCGCTGGGCTTTTTCTGGTCCCTGCTCGGCCCGCTGTTCCTGATCGCGATCTACGCGCTGTTCCTGCGGGTCATGCGTTTCAACGTGGACCTGCCCGTGCTGGTGACGGGGATCATCACTTGGCAGTTCCACGCGCTCTGCCTGGGCGACGCGCTGCACGCCATCCTCGGCAATTCCAACCTCGTCACCAAGGCGGCCTTCCCGCGGATCATCCTGCCGCTGGCCACGGTGACGGCCAACCTGCTCAACTTCCTGCTGGCGTTCGTCGTCCTGCTGGTCTACCTGGCCGTCGTGCGCGCGGACTTCGGGGCGCTCTACTGGTTGCCGGCGATCGTGGTGACGCAGTTCGCGCTCGCGCTCGGCATGTCGCTGCTGGTATCGGCGGCGAACGTCTTCTTTCGGGATACGGAACACATCCTCAGCGTGGTCATGCTGGCCTGGTTCTTCCTGACGCCCGTCATCTACCCCGTCAGCCTCGTGCTCGACGCGCACTCGCTGCCCTCGTGGGCGCCGGTGGCTTTCTTCGCGAACCCGATGACCGGACTGGTCAGCGCCTACCGCGCGGTCCTGCTGTCGAATCCGCTGCCGGGGCTGTCGTTCGTGCTGCTGTCCGGGACGATGGCGTGGCTGATCCTGGTCGTGGGGTGGCTGGTGTTCCAGGCGTGCGAGAAACGGTTTGGCGATGAACTCTGATCCGAACAGCGGGGATGGTCCGGCGATCGAAGTGCGCGGTGTCGGCAAGCGCTTCCGGTTGCGTGGCGGGATGCGGACCCTGAAGTCGGCGGCCTTGGACACGCTGCGCGGGCGCCGTGCGGGCGACCAGGCGTTCTGGGCGCTGCGCAATGTCTCGTTCACCGTCGCCCGCGGCGAAACGCTCGGCCTGATCGGGGCCAACGGCGCCGGCAAAAGCACGCTCCTCGCCTTGCTCGCGGGCACGAAGCAGGCGACGGAGGGTACGCTGCACACGCGCGGCGCCGTCTCCTCGCTGCTGGAGCTCGGCGCGGGCTTCCACCCGGACCTGACGGGGCGCGAGAACGTCTTCCTGGCCGGGGCGATCATGGGCCTCTCGCGGCGGCAGATGGCGGCGCGGTTCGACGCGATCGTGGATTTCGCGGGGATCCCGGCCTTCATCGATCAGCCCGTGAAGCACTACTCCTCGGGCATGTACGTGCGGCTGGGCTTTGCCGTTGCGGTCGAAGTCGATCCGGACATCCTGCTGGTGGACGAGGTGCTGGCCGTGGGCGACAGCGTGTTCCAGCGGAAATGCCTCGAGCGGATCCGCGACTTCAAGCAGCGCGGAAAGACGCTGCTGATCATCTCGCACGACCTGGGCACGATCCAGTCCATCAGCGACCGCATCCTGCTGCTCGACCAGGGCACCGTCGCCGGCATCGGGGAGCCCGGCCAGGTGCTCAACGCCTACCAGGCGCTGACGCGCAAGGCCGGCACCGCCGGGCTGGAGCGCGAGTGGGGGACAGGCGAAGTGCGACTGACGGAGGTCGTCTTCCTGGACGACCGGGGGCAGCCGACGGACACCGTGCGCTGGGGCGAGGGCGTGACCGTGCGGGTCGGGTACGAGGCCTCGCGCCGGATCGAGGATCCCGTGTTCGGGTTTGCCGTCGCCGACGACAAGGGGCGGCTGATCTACGGCAACAACACGCAGATCGAGCGCTTCCCGATCGCCGCCATCGAGGGGCGCGGCGCGCTGACCCTGCGCTTGCGCGACCTCCGCATGGCTTCGGGCGCCTACCTGTTCTCCTTCTCGGTGCACAGCGCCGATCATCGCACAAACTACCACCGCCTCGACCACGCCTTCCCGCTGAGCATCGTCGCGGACAAGCCGTTCGAGGGCGTCTGTTACGTCGAGAACCAATGGAGCCTGACATGATGGAGTCGCTGCCGCCGATTGCCGACGAGCCCGATGTCCGGGACCTGATCCGCCGCGCGCTGGCGGAAGACGTGGGGCCGGCCGACGTGACGACGCTCGCGCTGGTTGACGCCGGCGCGGTCGTGCGCGCGGTCATCGAAGCCCGGCAGCCCTGTGTCGTGGCGGGGGCGGGCGTGGCTGCCGCCGTGTTCGGCGCGCTGGATCCCCGGGTGCGCTGCACGGTCGTGCGCGGCGACGGGGCCGCCGCCGCCGCGGGCGACACGCTGCTGGAGCTGTGCGGCTCCGCGCGCGCCATCCTGACGGGCGAACGCACGGCGCTGAACCTGCTGCAGCGGCTCTCCGGCGTGGCCACGCTGACGCGGCGGTTCGTCGATAGCGTCGCGGCCTACGGGACGCTGATCCTCGATACGCGGAAGACCACGCCGGGCCTGCGCCGGCTGGAAAAGTACGCCGTGCGCTGCGGCGGCGGCACGAACCACCGCATGGGCCTCTACGACCGGGCGCTCATCAAGGACAACCACCGGCAGTTGTGGCGGGCGGGCGAGGCGTCGCGGCTGGACCTGGCTGTGTCAGCCTGCCGGCGCGCGTTCCCGGGCCTGGAGGTGGAAGTCGAGGTGGAGACCGAGGCGGAGCTGCGGTGCGCCCTGCGCGCCTCGCCCGAGTGGGTGCTGCTCGACAACCAGACCCCGGAGGAACTGCGCCGCCTCGTGCCGCTGTGCAAGGGCATCTCGCGCGTGGAAGCCTCCGGCGGCATCACCCTGGCCAACGTCGAAGCCGTCGCGGCCACGGGCGTGGATGCGATTTCGCTCGGCTGCCTGACGCATTCGGCCCCGGCCGTGGACCTTTCGCTGGAGATCGCGCCGGCGCCGGAGGATGCGGACTGATGGGCGCGGTCGTGGTCATCGACGTCGGCAACACGAGTACGGGGCTCGCGCTGTGGCAGCGCGGCCGCGTCAGCGGTGTGACGCACATCGACGGCGGGATCCGCAACCGCGAGGCGGCCGAGCGGGCCGTGCGCCGCCTCTGCCGGAACGGCCACCCCGCCGGTGCCGTGCTGGGATCGGTCGTGCCGACCGTGAACGCGGCCTGGTGCGGGCTGCTGGACGAGCTGACGGGGCGGCCGCCGCTGGTCGTGGGGCACCGTCTCGAACTGGGCGTGACGCTGCGCTACCCGGCGCCGGCCACGATCGGCGCGGACCGGCTGGCCGACGCCTGCGGCGCGGTCGCGCGCTACGGCGCCCCCGTCATCGTGGCGGACTTCGGCACGGCGCTGACCTTCGACGTGATCACCCCGGACGCGGCCTACATCGGCGGCGTGATCGCGCCCGGCCTGCCCCTGATGACGGATTACCTCGCGGACCGCACGGCGCTGCTGCCGCACATCCGGCTCAAGGGGCCGTGCGGCGCGATCGGTCGCAGCACGGTCGGCGCGATGCGGCTGGGTGCGCAGGTGGGGTATCGCGGGATGGTGCGCGAGATCACGCGGCACCTGCTCGACACGCTCGGCTGGCGGCGGGTGACGCTGTGCGCCACGGGCGGCTATGCCCCGTGGGCGCTCGCGGGCCTGGATCTGCCATTCAAGATCGACCCCACGCTGACCCTCTACGGCCTCGGCAAGATTCACGATTTGAACCGGTGACAGGCCATGGAACGTATACTCGGCATCGACTTCGGCGAACGGCGGATGGGGACGGCGCGGGAGCGCCGTCCCGCGTAGGACGGTCCTCCCGGGCCGTCCCGGCAAGCGCGAAAAGACCGGCGGCTATCTCAGCGTGTTATGTCTGCATGGCTCAGGAGGTGTCCGCACCATGGTCACGAACCTGCGACTACGCGCCATCCTGTTCGCCGCGCCGCCACCTCCTCAGCGGTGTCGCCGGTCTTCACCGTGGAGCTGAGTCCGCCGGAGAACGTGCAGGGGCGCGAGTTGAACGCGGCGAACCGTGTTCTGTTGCCGGAATTGACCGTTCAGGCGTTCGTGTGCTAGTGTCAAAACATGTCAGTAACGCTGGAAAAGGTAACTCACGAGGCACTCGATCTGCCGCAACAGCAGCGGGCCAGGCTGGCGCATGCGCTCATCCTCAGCATCGAAGACGAACCGGACCAGGATGTGGCCGCAGCTTGGGACGCGGAGATCGAGAGACGCGTGGATGAGATTCGCTCGGGCCGGGTGAAAGGCATCCCGGCCGAGGATGTCTTTGCCAAGCTCAGGGACAAGTACCATTGACCCGCGTTGTCTTCCATCCGGCGGCCGGCTCGGAACTCGACGAGTCCATCGGATTTTACGAGAGTCGTGAACCGGGTCTGGGTCTGGACTTGGAGCGAGAGGTGCTGCGCGGAGTGTCCGAGATCGGGGACGCCCCCGAACAGTGGTCTGTGTACACCTATGGCACGCGCAAGTGCTTGCTCAGGCGCTTTCCGTTCCAACTCATTTACCTTCAGTTGTCCGACGCGATCTGGATTGTTGCCGTGGCTCATTGTTCTCGGCGGCCGGGCTATTGGAAGGCCCGAGTGAGAGACGTTCGGTAGCTTTCGAGACCGTCTTTCGACAGCGCCGCGTATGACGCCTCGTGGTTGGTAAGAGACGCGGCCTGAAGGCCGCGGGGAGCTTCCGGCTGAAGCCGGTACTCGGACGGAGAGGCGGCGGTGCGTGCTGGAGTCCCGCCTTCAGGCGGAAGCGCGCCGGGGCTTCAGCCACCGGCGGATGGGAAAGGTGGCGGTGCGATGTACAACTGGCGACACATGACAGCCGCCGCACGCGCCGAGACTCTGCGCTTGCGCCGACAGTGTGGCCAGCCATGGCATGGTCCGCCGCACGGGCTTGAGCGGCACTGGTATCATCTCTCCGCCGCTTGTTACGAGCACCAGCCGGTGCTCGGCTCCTCACCCCGGCGTATGGCGCAGTTCGAGTCGGCGCTGTTGGTCACGCTTGCACCGGTTTCCGAAGGGGTGTCGGCGTGGAGCGTGTTGCCGAATCACTATCATGTGTTGCTCCAGGCCATCAATCTTACGGCGGTGCGCAAGGCTGTCGGAATGCTGCATGGCCGCATGTCACACGACTGGAACGTCGACGATGGTGTGCCGGGGCGTTCCTGCTGGCATCGGTGTTTGCCCAAGCCGGTGAAGTCGGAAGCTCACCGTTGGGCAACGCTCAACTACATACACCACAACGCCGTGTACCATGGCTATGTCGAACGATGGCAGGATTGGCCCTTCGCGAGTGCGGAGCTGTACCTTGCCAGTGTCGGACGCGAACTGGCGGAGCGAATGTGGCGGGAGTACCCCTTGCTGGACTATGGCAAGGGATGGGACGACCCGGGCATGTGAAAGGCACGCGGCCTGAAGGCCGCGGAGAACTTCCGGCTGAAGCCGGTACTCTGGCGGCGGGGTGGCGCGTGCTGTCTGAGTGTCGCCTTCAGGCGGAAGCGCGCCGGGGCTTTAGCCATCGGCGGCCGGCGGGGAGGGAGACGCGGCCTGAAGGCCGCGGAGAGCTTCCGGCTGAAGCCGGTACTCTGGCGGCGGGGTGGCGCGTGCTGTCTGAGTGCCGCCTTCAGGCGGAAGCGCGCCGGGGCTTTAGCCACCGGCGGCGGGGAAGGGGCGTTGGATGGAACGGATACTTGGCATCGACTACGGGGAACGGCGCATGGGGACGGCGCTCGGCGACACGCTCAGCGGCATGGCCATGCCGCTGGTCACCGTGCCGGTGGACTCCGACGCGACGGCCGTGGCCGCGGTCGTGGCCCTTTGCCGCGAACACGGGATCGGGCGCATCGTGGTGGGGCTGCCGCTGAACATGAACGGCTCGCGCGGCGAGATGGTGGAACGCGTCGAGCGCTTCCTGACCCTGCTGCGCGGGCTGGTGACGGTGCCCGTCGAGACGTGCGACGAGCGGCTCAGCTCCGGGCTGGTGGAGCGCGTGCTGCTGGAGGCGGACATGAGCCGCAGCCGCCGGAAGGAAGTCCGCGACAAGCTCGCGGCGCAGGTCATCCTGCAGGGCTACCTCGACGCCGCCGCGACGCGTGCCGAGAACGACCTGTTCGACCTCGAGCCGGGTGACGAGGCGTGAGCGCGGCGCACCGCTACAAGCTGGTCGTGGCGTACGACGGCACGGCCTACGCCGGCTGGCAGGTGCAGCCCAACGGCCTGGCGGTGCAAGCCGTGCTCGAGCGGACGGTGGCGCAGCTGACGGGCGAGACGCCGAAGGCGCACGGGAGCGGCCGGACGGACCAGGGCGTGCACGCGCGGGGGCAGGTGGCGCATCTGGATCTGGCGCGCGACTGGCAGCCCGCGGCGCTGCACCGCGCGCTCAACGCGGTGCTGCCCGCGGATGTGCGCATCCTGCAGGTGGGCCGCGTGCCGGAGACGTTCCACGCGCGCCGCAGCGCGACGGGCAAGGAATATCGCTACTTCATCTGGAACGGTCCGATCCTGCTGCCGGACCGCCGGCTCTACTGCGCCCATGTCCGCAAGCCGCTCGACGTCGTGCTTATGCGCGAGGCGGCCGCGCTGCTCGTGGGACGGCACGATTTCGCGGCGTTCGCGGCGAATCCGAACCGGGAAATCGAAAGCACGACGCGCCGCGTGAACCGGCTGGCCGTGCTCAAGAGCGGGTATGCGGTGACCGTGGTCGCGCGCGGCGAAGGCTTCCTCTACCGGATGGTGCGCAGCCTCGCCGGCTTCCTCATCCGCGTGGGCGAGGGCGCCGAGCCGCCCGCGCGGGCGCGGGAGATCCTCGCCTCGCGCGTCCGCACCGCCCGTGTGCCCACCGCCCCCGCCCAAGGCCTCTTCCTCTGGCGCGTGTGGTACTGAAGGCCTACTGGTCCTGCATCATGTGGTCGTAGAACCCGACATAGTCGTCGGGCGTCGGGCCGCTGCGCAGGGCGATGGCCGCGCGCGGGTGCTGGTTCAGCTGGCCGGTGATCGCGTACGGGATGCTGTAGCCCCAGTCCATCGTCTTGCTCAGCGGTATGAAGACGCGCTGGATGACGTCGAGCACGGGCCGCACGTCGAACTTCGGGTTGTGCAGGAAGCCCAGCAGCAGTTCCATCGGGCAGTTGCCCGCCCCGCGCCCCAGTCCGTTGATCGTTGTGTCCAGCCGGTTCGCGCCGGCGATCAGGGCCTCCAGCGTGTTCGCGAACGCGAGCTGCTGGTTGTTGTGGGCGTGGATGCCGACCTCCTTGCCCGTGCCGTCCATCGCCTTGAGGTAGAGGCGGGTCAGGTTGCGCACCTGCTCGGTGTAGAGCGAGCCGAAGCTGTCCACGATGTACACGCCGTTGGCCGGGCTCTTGGCGACGAGGTCGAGCGCGGCGCACAGGTCGTGGTCGGCGACCACCGAGACCGCCATGAGCTGCATCATGGTTTCGTAGCCCTTGTCGTGCGCGTCCCTGATCATCTCCAGAGCGGTGGGCACCTGGTTGATGTAGCAGGCCACGCGGATGCAGTCCACGACGCTCTGCTCCTTGGGGAGGATGTCGGACTTGTACTCCGTGCGCTCCGCGTCGGCCATCACGGCGATCTTCAGCTCCGTGGGGTTGTCGTCCACGATGCGGCGGAGGTCATCCTCGTCGGAGAACTTCCAGGGGCCGTACTTCGTGGGCACGTAGATGTCCTTGGCGGCCTTGTAGCCCATCTCCATGTAGTCCACGCCCGCGGCGACGCAGGTCTGGTAGACGGCCTTCACGAAATCGTCCGCGAAGGCGTGGTCGTTGATCAACCCGCCGTCGCGAACCGTGCAGTCCAGGATCTTGATGTCCGGCCGGTATCCCACCCAGCCATCCTTGATCGTTGCATTCATGTCTGGCATTTGCATCTTCCCCCTCCGGTTGGGCCCGGGCCCGGAGTGCCTCAGCGCAGGGCCTGTTCTGTTTGTGCGTCGAAAAAGTGGACCTTGTCGAGATAGACGGCGGGCCGGGCGGAAGCCCCGACCGTGTAGGAGCGGTGGGCGTCCACGCGGCTGACCAGCGCCGCGCCGTTCAGGGTGAAGTGGATGTGGGACTCGGCGCCCATCGGCTCGACCACGGTGACGTCGAGCACGAGCCGCGGTGCGTCGGGCAGGGCCTCGGCAGCCGTGGAGCCGATGTCCTCGGGACGGATGCCGAGGATGACGCGGCGCCCGGCGTGGGGCGCCAGCGCGGCGCGGCGCGCGGCCGGGACCGGCAGCGCGAGGCCGCAGTCGCCGGCAAAGGCCAGGCGGTCGCCCTCGGCGCGCAGCGTTCCCGGGAAGCAGTTCATGGGCGGCGTGCCGATGAAGCCCGCCACGAAGCGGTTGGCCGGCGCGTCGTAGAGGGGGAGCGGTTCGGCCACCTGCTGGATGAGGCCGTCCTTCAGCACGCAGATACGCGTGCCCATGGTCATGGCCTCGATCTGGTCATGGGTGACGTAGATCATGGTCGCGCCCAGGCGCTTGTGCAACTGGCTGATTTCGACCCGCATCTGCACGCGCAACTTCGCGTCGAGGTTGGAAAGCGGCTCGTCGAAGAGGAAGACCGCCGGCTTGCGCACGATCGCGCGGCCCACCGCCACGCGCTGGCGCTGACCCCCGGACAGCTGCTTGGGGCGGCGTTCGAGGAGCTTCTCGATGCCGAGAATGCGCGCGGCGTCCTCGATGCGCTGGCGGATCTCGGTTTTCGGGAACTTGCGCAGCTTCAGCCCGAACGCCATGTTCTCGTACACGGTCATGTGCGGGTAGAGCGCGTAGTTCTGGAAAACCATCGCGATGTCGCGGTCCTTCGGCGGCACGTCGTTGACGACGCGCCCGCCGATCGCGATTTCGCCGCCGCTGATCTCCTCGAGGCCGGCAATCATGCGCAGGGTGGTGGACTTGCCGCAACCCGACGGCCCGACCAGGACCATGAACTCCCCATCCTGGATCTCCAGGTTGAAGTTGTCCACGGCCTTGATGCCGCCCGGATATACCTTGTCTACGCCTTTCAGCGTAACCTTCGCCATGCGCGCACTCCATTCACGTACAAGCATTGTAACATACCTGCGGTAGCTAGCGGATGCAAGCCTTCAGCATGGACCCCGGGTGAACGTCCCCGCGGGTTCCGGGTCCGCCCCGCCCCGCTCG
>CAYOBW010000276.1:0-9965 GCA_964402115.1 uncultured Victivallales bacterium | reverse complement strand
CCCCCCGCGCGGCGTTTGCGCCGGCGAGCGCCGCGGCCAGCAGGAGCGCGCCCGCCCCGCCGCCCGTTCGTGGCCTACACCCGCTCAACGAGCACCTCTCCCGCTGACGTGGCCACGCGTGCGCCGGCGATGCCGTCGCGGCTGGACAGGAACAGCTCGACTTTGTCCGGCGTCTGCCCCCGGGGCCAGCCGCGGACCGGGGACCGATCCGTCTCGGCGACGACGCAAAGCAGGCCGCGGGTGCCGGCGAAGGCATCCTGGCGCCAGTCGAACCGTCCCGCCAGGCGCAGCAGCGGGTAACGGGCGAGGAAGGGGCCGGCGGTATCCAGCCAGAGCCGCGCGCCCGCGGGCAGGAGCGGGCGTAGATCCTGGAAATCCTCCCAGGCGATTCCCGGTTCGCCGGCGAACGGCACCCGGCTCAGGGCCAGCCGGAAGAACTGCAGGATGCTGCGGCCGTGGCCCTGGAAGTCGGTGACCAGCAGGGCCTGGTCCGCCCGGTGGGCGGTCAGCGTACAGCCCGTGGCGGGAGACTGGAAGACGAGCGCGCCGCCGGCTGCCACGCGCAGCGTGACGGTCTCTTCCCAGGATCCGCCGGGCGCCGTGACGCGGTAGCGGGCGGCGCCGGCCGCCAGGCCGTTAAAGCAGGCGGCGACACGCGCGTCGGAGTCCGCGGTCCGGATCCTGGCGTCGCCGGCCGGTACGCCGCTGAAGCGGTAGCGCCACGCGTGGCCCGTGCGTTCGAGCCAGGGGCCGAGGCGGAACGGGATGGTGGCGGCGCCGATTTCAGGCGTGGCCTGCATCTGGAGGTGCAGGTGCGGCACGGGCGAATGGCCGGAGCTGCCGCAGGCTCCCAGCAGGGCGCCGCGGGCGACGCGCTGGCCGGCGTACACGGCCACGGATTTCCGCTTCAGGTGGCAGAGCAGGGCGTACAGCCCGGAGTCCAGCCGCAGGAGCACGTAGTTGCCCCAGTTGTGCTGCAGGTTCGTCTCGCCCACCGCGTTGTCGTCCACCGCGTCGTTTGTGCGCGCCACGACCCCGTCGGCCGGCGCCAGGACCGGCGAGCCGAAAACGAGGTAGTGTTCCAGCAGGCGGCCATCCTCCGTGCTGCGGCGGCCCTGCTCGTCGAGGATTTCGAAGTCCAGCGCGTAGCGCCACGGGCCCTTGTGCGTGAGCGCTCCGTCGAATCCCTGGGTCACCACCCGCTCCCCGTAGAACGGCGGACTCAGGACGGGAACCTGGCTGTCCGGGAAGCGCTGCCGGTTCGTGTGATACGCCTGGAAGGTCCGCTCCGGCTGCAGCGTCGTCAGCGGGGCGCAGGCCGCCAGCGTCTGCGACGACCGCGCGCGCAGGGCGTACAGGGTCAGCAGGACGACGACGTTGAAAGGCAGCGCGAGCGGCGGGATGGCGTAGGGCCGCAGGCACGCCGCCATGGCCAGGGCGGTCATGGCGCAGAAGGCGGTGCTCAGCACGACGAGGGCCAGGCTGCCGCGCGCGGGCACGAAGAAGACGCCCCCCAGGGCCAGCGCGGTGACCACGAGGTTGAAGTTCACGAACGCCAAATCCGCCGGCGAGTTTGCGGCGCCGAAGCCGTGCAGGACGAGCAGCCCGACGGCAAACCCGCCGGCGGCGAGCACGACCAGCAGGCGCGAGAAGCAAAGCAGGGCGAGCAGGATGACCGCGCCGACGGCAGGCTGCGGCAGGAAGAAGATCGCCCCCAGCGCGCTGAGGAAATCCCGCGCCACGGCGGGCAGCCAGGCCGGCGCCGGCAGGAGCGCCGGCGTGGCGGGGACGGCGGCCCCGTGGTTGAGCGAGTGGAAGAGGAAGAACAGGATGAAGGCCACGGCGAGGAAGGGCAGGCTCAGGCTGGGCAGGCCGTGCTGCTGATACAGGCTCTTCCCCAGGGCCACGGTGGCGAAGAGCGTGAAGACCGAGGCCGCCACCAGCAGCAGCGGGAAGAGCGACCAGGCCACCGGGTGGGCGTGCTGGAGGTAGGCCAGGCCGAGCGAGACGAGCAGCGAGTTGAACAGGTAGGCGCCGTTGCGAATGAGGGCGCGCTCGAAGCCCAGCGCCACCGCCGCGCCCAGCGCCACGAGCAGGCCCGCCAGGCCCACCGCGCCGGTGGCGGGCGCGAGGAACGTGGCCAGCAGGAGCAGCGCCCCGATCGCCCGGCCCTCGGCGAAGAAGACGGTGGCGTAGCTGGCGAGCACGGCCTCGCCGGCGAAACGCAAGCCGTCTCCGATGCGGCGGGCGGCGCTCATGCGGGGGTTCCCGCGGCCTGCTCCCGGAGACGCGCGGGGATCCGCTCGAGCCGTTCGATGTGCGCGAGGTCCTCGCGTTCGCGGATGACGTCCACCGTGCCGTCGTCGCTCACCAGCACGACGCGCGGACGGTGGAAGATGAACTGCATCGACTGCGTGACGTTGTAGGCCCCCACGGGGCTGATCACCAGCTTGTCGCCCGGCTGCATCTGGGGCAGCGTGACCTGCTCGCGCAGGACGTCGATGTTCATGCACAGCGGGCCGTACAGGATGGCGTTGGACACGGCGCCGAAATGTTCCTGCGCCGGGAGGACGCTGAACTTGTACCACGTGCTCGTGTAGAGCAGGTTGATGCCCGCGTCCACGACCAGGGCGCGGCCGCCGTCGGGCGTCTTCTTCACCGCCACGACGCTGCAGATCAGGGAGCCGGCTTCGTCCACGAGGGCGCGGCCGGTCTCCAGGTAAAGCATGGGCGGCTGCATGCCCGCCGGCAGGTGCGCGTGCAGCGCGTTGCAGAGGGCCTCGGCGTACTGGTCGAAGGAGGGCACCACGTGCTCGCCGGGCAGGTACTGGCTGTGCAGCGTGCTGCGCGAGGCAAAGCCGCCGCCCAGGTCGAGGTACTCCACCTCGTGGCCGTACTCCGCGCGGGCGCCGGCGGCCAGGCTCAGCAGCTTCTCCGCCGCGACGGCGTAGGCGTTCGGCTCCAGGATGTAGGTGCCGATGTGCGTGTGCAGGCCCGTGAGCCGCAGCTTGCCGCCGCCGCAGATGCGCTTGATCGTCCGCCACGCCTCGCCGCTCTCGTAGTTGAAGCCGAACTTGGTCCAGACGGGGAAGACGCCCGCGTCCATGTTCACGCGGATGCCCACGTCCAGCACCTGCTTGCGCTCCGTGGCCAGCGCCTCCAGGTTCAGCAGTTCGTCCAGGTTGTCGATGTGAATGCGGGCGCCTTCCTCCACCGCCTGGCGCAGCAGCGCGGGGGTCTTGTACGGTCCGTTGAGCACGATCTGGCTGCCCGGCATGCCCAGGTTGCGCGCCTTGGCGTACTCGAAGTCCGAGACGACCTCCGCCAGCGCGCCCTCGCTGTGGAAGACGCGGCAGATGGCCGAGAGGTAGTTGGTCTTGTACGACCAGGCGAAGCGCACGCGCGGGTAGCGCTTGCTGAAGGCCCGCAGCGCGCTGCGGTACTGCTCGCGCAGGACGGACTCGCTGAAGACGTACAGCGGCGAGCCGTGCTCGGCGACGAGCTTGGACACGCTGACGCCCGCCACGGTCTCGCAGGTCCGGCTGCTCCGGCCGGCCCCGAACTTGTTCATCAATCCGGACATGTGCCGCTCGATCGTGGGCGGCGCATAGCTTTTCCTGCTCATGGCGTATCCTCGCGGGCGCTGCCCGCTGCGGGGGGTTGACGGACCAGTTCGCCCAGGGTGGAGAGCATGCCCATCTGCTCGACATCGCAGGTCAGGTCCACGCAGTGGCGGATGAAGAACTTGCCGACGGCGTAGGGCGGCAGCGGCGTGCAGCTGCCCTTTTGCAGCCGCTCCACGACCAGCGCCGGCAGGTTGTGGCCGAAGGTGGAGGGGAAGTCCACCCACGCCGGAAAACGCGGGTTGATTTCGATCAGGTGGTAGACGCCCGAAGGCCCGTCCTGGATGAACTCCAGCTCCATTGGGCCGCGCCAGCGCAGCGTGCGCACGAGCCGCAGCGCCGTTTCGTTCAGCACGTCGTCGCGGATCACGATGCCGCCGAAGCCCTTGCCCTTGTCGGACACGATCGTCTTGCGCAGCGCGCAGAAGCCGCTCACCCCGCCCTCGCCGTCGCCGACCGCGATGACGTTGAACTCGCTGCCCGTGATCAGGCGCTGCACCAGCACCGGCAGGCCCCACTGGGCCTCGATCGCGTGGAAGCGCCTGACCAGCCCCTCCGGGTTCTCCTCCTTGTAGCCGCCGTAGAAGGCGCCCTTGATGATCAGGGGATAGCCCAGCTCGCCCGCGGCGCGAAGCAGGCCGGCGACATCGCTGACCGCCAGGGTCCGGGGCGTATGGCAGTCGGCCTTGCGCACCAGCTCTGTCAGCGCCGTCTTGTTGCGCGCCTCGAACGACTCCTGGGTCGGCAGCAGCATGCGGACGCCGCGCCTGGCCAGCTCCCGCTCGAGCTTGATCAGCGGGAGGATCTCGACGTCCAGCGTCGGGATCAGGATGTCGATCGGGTGCTGGTCCAGGATGTAATCCAGGCGCGCGAGCAGCGGCTCGGTGCCGGCTGACGGGTAGGGGATTTCGTAGATGGCGTCGGCCAGGCCGGGGACGTAGACGCCGCTTTCCAGCACGTCGTAGATCAGCCCGATGACCGTCAGGTCGGGGTGCACGCGCCGCAGGCTGCGGATCACGCCGCAGCCGGGCTGGGGGCTCTCGCCGGCGTGCAGGCCGGTGACGGCGACGGTGAACTTCATGCGGAGGGCTTCCCTTCCATCTGGATCAGGCCGTACTTGCCGAGCGTCTCCAGGAAGGCCGCGAGATCGCGCACCGCGTTGTGGCGGTCGATGTCGTAGCCGTCTGTCAGCTTCGCCGCGACCTCCGTTTCGGTGGCGCCCGCCTTCAGCCACTGCACCACCTCGAGCCCCGAGGGGCTGATGGTGTACGTGAAGCCGGTGGCCGGGTCGAAGCCGAAGCCGTTATCGTTGAGCAGCAGGTTTTTCAGTTTTGTCGCGTTGATCATGGGTACCCTCCATACAAAGCCGGTAGCCTTCGCGGGCGGAAGCGTCGTCGGGGAAAGCGACGAGGACGTTGCCGAAGATCGTGAGGGCCTCGCTCTTCAGCCCCTGCCGGAAGTACGACCAGGCGAGGGCGTCGGCCACGGCGATGTCCTCCGGATAGAGCGTGGCCAGCTTGAGGTAGTAGGCGGTCGCCGCGGCGTGGTCGCCCGCGGCGGTGCAGAGCTCCGCGACGCGCAGGTTGGCTGTGTACTGCATGGGGTCGACCGCCAGGACGCTGCGGACGGTTTGCCTGGCCGCGTTCGTCTGGCCGGTGGCCATGTAGCAGTTGACCAGCCCCAGCAGGGGGGTGACGGCGCCGGGCGCCATCTGGACGGCCTTGGCGTAGGCGGTGATGCCCTCGCCGTAAGCCCCGCGCAGGTACTGCAGCCAGCCCAGCCGGAGGTTGGCCAGGTAGCAGTCGCTCGTGGCGATGATCTGCCGCGTCGCTTCGACGCCGGCCACGTAGTTGGTTGTGCGTTCGGCGGCGTAGGACCGCTCCCAGAGCTGCTGCAGGGGGGTGCGCTCCCCGGCTGCCGCCGCCCAGCAACAGGCCCACGCGCCCACGATGAGGGCTGTACGTTTCACGGTCCGTTCTCCTTTTCTGCCAGGTTTGCCGCGGCCGGTTGTGCCCGCCCGCGTTCCAGCGCCTCGAGGCGCTGCCGCAGGTCGCGGTTCTCCGCTTCCAGGCCGCGCAGGCGCGCGTAAAGCCCCTGGATCGCCGCCAGCGCGACGCCGTCGGCGTCGCCGTAGCCGATGTGTGTGTCGTCCTCGCCCACGCCGAAGGCGGCGTGGAAATCCTGCGCCATGGGGCCCACGTGCCGCACGCCGGGATCCTGTGCCTTCAGCTTCCAGGTGCTGAGGGGCAGGGCTGCGACGCGCTCCAGCGTGGCAGCGGTGTCGACGGGCTGGAAGTTCTCCTTCAGGTTGCGGTCGCTGACGCCGGCCCAGCCCGAGCCGTTGGCCGGCAGGCGCACGCCGAGCGTCGCGCCGGCGTCGCTGAAGAAGGTGACGCCGCCGGATGCGCGCGCGATGAACTGGTTGGCGGCCGTGGCCGAGACGAAGGCGGCGGTGCTATCCCCCCAGACGAAGCTCCCCGCATACGCGGCGAGGGCGCCGCGGCCGGCGGCCAGGGCATAGCTGCCGGCGGCGAAATTCCCCGCCCCGCCGGGCACCGTGGCGTAGCTGCCCGAAGCGCCGTTGTAGTAGCCGCCGCCGACCGTGCTGGCCACGCCGCCCGCGAGGTTGTAGAACCCGCCGCCCACCGTGGCGCTGCCGTTGGTGCTCCCGTTGCCATAGCCGCCGCCGACCGTGCCGTACCAGCCGTTGCTCGCGACCAGGTTGCGAATGCCGCCGCCGACCGTGCTGTACGTGCCCAGGGCGCTGTTGCCCACGCTGTTCGAGGCGATCCCGTCATAGCCGCCGCCGCCGCCCACGACGCTGCCCGCGCCGCTGGCCACGTTGCCATAGCCGCCGCCCACGGCCGCCAGCGCCCCGCCCGCGGCGTTCAGCCGGCCGCCCGCGATCACCCGCCCGTCGGACGCCACGCGGCTCAAGGTGTTGGTGCTCTTGTCGTACACCACGAACGCGCTGGCGCCGTTCGTGGAGTCCAGGTAGATGCGCGCGTCGCCGCCCCGGCTGCTGGCGGTCAGCAGGCCGCCGGCAATGCCGCACGCGAGCCATATTGTCCTGTTCATATCGGGTCCTCTCGACTCAGTAAGCCGTCCCCGCCTCCAGCTCCACGCGATAGTGCCGGATGCGCGCCGTGGCGCGGTTCGTGAACGTGTAGACGTTGCGCGGCGGCGTGGCGGCCTGGTTCGTCGCCAGCGCGATCGTGAACCCGGCGCCGGTGTCGTCGCGTGCCATCAGGCGGTAGCTGCGGTTGCTCGCGCTGTTCCAGGCCAGGCGTCCGGCGCCGTCCGGCGTTAGGGCCGCGTAGACGAAGGCCAGGCGGGACGCGGCGCTCCGCGGATCGGTGCCGGCCCGGTACTCCGCCAGGTTGAGCATGACGTCGCGGTCGGTATCGTCCGCGGCGTTGCCCGCCGTGCGACTAACGAAATAGCGCAGTTCCCACCAGTCGGGCAGCGCGTCGGCGTCGGTGTCGCCCTGCCGGTCGGTGGCCAGCAGCCGACCCGTCGTATCCGCGGTCAACTGCCAGCGTTGCGGCTCGGCGCCACCGGCGACGAAGCGGCTGTAGTCGCTGCCCGCCGCGCCCTGCACGATCACGGCGTCCACCGGGATCGCGCCGACGGCCCGCGTCAGTTCCACGCGGCAGGCGCCGGCCGCGCGTCCCGTTACGACAAGCCTGTCCAGCGCCGTGTGGCTCTCCGCGTGGCAGACGAAGCGCGCCGCGTCCGCGCAGGTCAGCGTGCCGTCGCAGGTCAGCGTGGCGGCGTCGCTTGCGCCCGCGCCGGGGGACAGCGTGCCCTGGGAGACAACAGTGCCCTGGATGACGCCTGACCCGGACAGTGTGGCGGCAGGGCCGATGGCGACCTGCTCGATGGCGACCCGCCCGTCCGCATGCAGGCGTCCACCGTCCATGACCAGGCGGGAACCCGTCCCTGCATCCGCACAGACCCCGGTCTGCAGAAGGGAGAGCATGCCGCCTGTCGTCAACACTGTTCGCGAAAACCCCATCGAATCCTTTTCTCTCCCCCCGCCGCTCAATTCATCCAGTATAGCGGCAGAAGATGGCTGCCCGCAAGTGGAAGTGTAACAAAATGTAAATACAATTACTCGCCCCGGCCGCCAACGGACAGCATAGCCACTCGCCCCGAATCTGTCATGTGCTCGGTCGACCATCGCGCACGTAGGCTGCCAAGCCCGGATTACGAGATGGCCACGGGGAGATTACAGATCGGTAATGAACCCTGCCGCGCCCCGTTGTAACGCAGGCGGCGTGCCAAGTGCAGCCGCGCGCTCCGCGTGACACAGGCACAGGCCGGTTTCCCGCGCAAAATGCGCTGGTCTTTCTTTGGCGGCGACTCCGCGAGCATGCACACCGGAGTGCGCAAATCCTGCACGCTTCACCCGCCGCGCGCAGGAGTTGCGCAGAAACGGCGCTTGCACAAGCGGGCGGCTCCTGACTTAATGCTGAGGCCGTTTTGTCCGCAAACAAGGAGACGCCGCTCATGAAGAAGGCTGTCAGGCTGCTGGTTCCGTTGGTGTTGGTTGCCGCGTGCGCGAGCCCCCTCAAGGCTGTCGGGGCGGATTACACGCAGTACGTGAATCCCTTCATCGGCTGCGCCGAGAACGGGCACACGTTCCCGGGCGCCTGCTACCCATTCGGGTTGCTGCAGCCGAGTCCGGACACGGGCAACTGCACCTGGCAGTACTGTTCGGGCTACATGTACCTGGACGGGAAGATCTGGGGCTTTTCGCAGACGCACCTGAACGGCACCGGCTGCCCCGACCTCGGCGACGTCCAGCTCCAGCCGTTCACCGGCCCGCTCGAGCGCGAGAACTACCACAGCGCCTACGCCAAGGAGACCCAGCAGGCGAAGCCGGGCTACTACGCGGTGACGCTGGCCGACTTCGGCGTGGACGTGGAGCTGACCGCCTCGCCGCACGTGGCGCTGCACCGCTACACCTACCGGAAGGCCGGGCCCGCCCGCCTGCTGGTGGACCTGCAGTACGGCATCGTCGGCGGCAAGGAGGCGCTGCAGCGCCACATCCTGTCGAGCGCGGCGACGTTCGAGGACGCCTACACGCTCGCCGGGCATAACGAGGCGCAAGCCTGGGTCAGGCGCCACTACTATTACGTGCTGAAGTTCGACCGGCCTGTCGTCGCGCGCAAGCAGCTCGCCGCGCAAGCGGGGGAGAAGGGCGCGCGCTACGTGCTCGACTTCGACCTCAAGCCTGGCGAAGCGCTGAACGTGAAGGTCGCGCTTTCGACGGTGAGCGTCGAAGGTGCCAAGCGGAACCTCGCGGCCGAGGCGCCGGACTGGGACTTCGCCGCCGTGCGGGAGCAGGCCCGGGCGGCCTGGAACGGCCTGCTGGCGCGGGCCGAGATCGAGGGCTCGCCGGCGCAGAAGGAGAACTACTACACCGCGCTCTACCACCTCTTCATCCAGCCCAACAACATCGCGGACGTGGACGGCCAGTACCGCGGGGCCGACGACAAGGTGCTGACGGCGCCCGGCAAGACCTACTACTCGACGCTCTCGCTGTGGGACACCTACCGCGCCGCGCACCCGCTCTACACGATCCTCGCGCCCGAGCGCGTGGACGGCTTCATCAACACCATGATCGCGCACCAGCAGGCGCAGGGCTACGTCCCGATCTGGACCCTGTGGGGCAAGGAGAACCACTGCATGATCGCCAACCACTCGGTGCCGGTGATCGCCGACGCCTACCTCAAGGGGTTCCGCGGGTTCGATGCCGAGGCCGCGTTCCAGGCCATCAAGACGTCGCTGACGGTCAAGCACCCGAAATCGGACTGGGACGTTTACCTGAAGTACGGCTACCTGCCCTTCGACATCATCAAGGGCGAGAGCGTTTCCCGCACGCTGGAGTACGTGTACGACGACTACTGCGCCGCGCAGTTCGCCAGGGCGCTGGGCAAGGGCGAGGACGCCGCCTACTTCGCCGGGCGCGCGGCTTACTACAAGAACCTCTTCTGCCCCGAAACGAAGTTCATGCGCGGGCGCGACGCTCAGGGCAAGTGGCGCACGCCGTTCGACCCCCTGAAGCTCAACCACGGCGAGGGCAGCGGGTACGACTACACCGAGGGCAACGCCTGGCAGTACACATGGCACGTCCAGCACGATCCCGAGGGGCTGATCGCGCTCGTGGGCGGGCGGGAGGCGTTCGCGGAGAAGCTGGGCACGCTCTTCAAGCTCGCGTCCAAGGTCGAAGGCGCGGGCTTCGTGCTCGACGTCTCGGGGCTCATCGGCCAGTACGCCCACGGCAACGAACCCAGCCACCACGTGGCGTACTTCTTCAACTACGCCGGCTGCGCG
>CAYOBW010000275.1:0-9976 GCA_964402115.1 uncultured Victivallales bacterium | reverse complement strand
GCGTCCCAGAAATTGACGTTGTGAACTGGTGGAAGTCGCCCCGCTGGAAACACCTTGAAGTGTGAAGGTCGCTCGCTGTTCGAGGACAATATCGTGCATCGGAGCCGCGATCCGGTCCTGGAAAAATGGAAGCGTCATCCGGCGCGGCCCGGTGACGATGGTCGTTGAACTAAGCCGCTTCGCGGGAGGAGCTGCGGCGCGATGCCTGTCCGCAGTGGCGGCCGTTTTCTGGCGAACCGAGTTCGCTGGTTTCTCTGCGCGTTCGCCCTCGAGTCCGGGCTCCTTTTCCGGGTTTCGACTCTTAATCTTTTCCGATCCGGGAGGTGGCGTTGGAACAGACCGCAGGTCGCGATCAACGTGGTTTGGCGTACTGCACGTGCAGTTCCAGTTTCTCCAGGGCGACTTGGCCTGCGGCGGGATCGTTGGACCGACCGGCAAGGCGGAGTTGAACGATGTTCTCGCCCTGCAGGCACTCGCGCGGGTTGACGGCAAAATCCAGACGCAGCAGGTGCTGGCTGGGATTCACCTGGTACTGTCCGCTTCCGCCGGAGGCGGGCTGCGGCCGGGGTGAGAAGATCTGCGCATCCTTCCAGTTCGGATCGCGGGCCAGGACCGGAAGCGAATTGCCGCTGAACTCCGCATCCACGACTTCGTCGTCCCTCGCACCGAACAGTACCACCCGCAGCAGTACGCGCTGGACTCGGGCCATGCACGCCGGGAGATCGTCGCTGATGCGGAGCCGAAGTTCCGTGGATTGGCCATCTTGGGCGAGATTGGCCGGGAGCGGAGCATCGTCGTTGCGATTGAAATATCCTTCCGCCCAGGGATAGCCTCCGCGGCGCTCGACGGAAAAGACCTTGTCCTTGAACCGCAGCGTGTCGGGGCTGCCGACCTCCTGATAGGCCTGTTGATGCGAGTGGGGGCCGGGGAGGTAATCGTCGCCGAGTTGGCGTTGCACCTCGGGCGGGGCGTTCGACCAGTTGAACGTGCACACGCTGTCGGCCCCTTGCTGCCACCAATTGGCAAAGACGCCGCGCAGCACCTCGATCGGCGCGTAACGGTAGCCGTCGGTCGTATGGTGATCGTCAAAGCACGGCTGGAGCTTGATGGTGCGGCCGGCCGTGATGCGGCGAAAGGCGGCGAGGTCGACATCCATCGACCGCGAGCCAAGCGTGAAGATGTCCACCAAGTTTTCGGCGGCCCAGAGCTCGACGTCGAAGCCATCGATGCGGCAGCCATTCAGGTTCTGCGGAACCTTGACCGCTAGCAAAAAGGGCCGTCCGCGTTTACGTTCCACCTCCAAGAGCATTCGCCGCACGCTCCGAACCAAATCGGTCACGTGATGGCGAAGGTCCCACTG
Organism: uncultured Victivallales bacterium; assembly: GCA_964402115.1. GTDB lineage: Bacteria > Verrucomicrobiota > Kiritimatiellia > UBA8416 > CAYOBW01 > CAYOBW01. The sequence goes on along the minus strand of CAYOBW010000275.1, from coordinate 8,616 downwards.
ACGTCCGAGCGGGAGGCAGGGGACATGCCGGGCGAAATCGAGCTGGATGCCATCGAAATCATATCGCTCGGCGACTTCGCGGAGCGATTCAACCGTGAGCTGTCGCACCTCGGAGATGCTGAAGTCCCACAGGCCGTGCGGCCACCAGCACTTCAGCGTCCAATCGGGATGTGCCTGCTTCAACGGGTCGGGCGGATCCTTCCAGGCAGCCCCCTTGCCATCGCGGCTCAGGTCCACTTCGCTCACCCGATGGTGCCAGAAACACTCCAGATTCCTCTGCTTGGTTTCCTTCACCAGACGCCCCACCAGGTCGATGTCCTGGTCGCGCCACGTCTTGAATCCGTCGTGGTTTTCGAACGGGTTGAGGAGCTTGCTGGGATAGACCACGTTTCCCAGCCGACCGAGATCCCACCAGAGGGCGTCGATTTGAGTTCCCGGTTGATCGGCGTAACTGAACCGGTACCCAATCCACTGCTCAAAATCGAGACCCAACTGGCCGTGGCAATCGTACTGGACGACGATCCGCCGCCGGCGATTGACCGCCCTTTGGTGTTCCGCAGAGAGTTCAATCTCGCTGTCATCGTCGGAAACTGCCAACGCGGGGCAGGCCAGCACTCCCCCGCAACCTACGGACATCGCCTTCAGGAAGTTCCGGCGTGCGAGCTTGGGCCGTGGTTGGTCCATTCGAGAGTCCCCTTGCGTCAAGGATCCGCCACGCCCGGTCTCTCATCGTCCAGCGACCCAGCGAGGTGCAGAACATCTGCGCAGAACGCTCCTTCCTTATCCGCGAGAGCCTTTCTTGGCCTCGCTCAGAAACTGGTCCTCGGTAATCTTCAGCCTTAGCGGTACCGGCTCCTGCCAGCCCTTTTTGAATGCAAAGCCGGCGATGACCCACAGCTCGCCGGGACGCCGCTCCAAGCAGTACGGATAACTCAACTGGCCATCCTTCTGGGAGGCAAGGACGACCGGCTTCGTCCATGTCTTGCCGTCGTCTTCAGAAAAAACCAACAGCAGATTGGCACGCCCGGCCTTGTCGTTCGAGACGAGAGCCAGCCGACCGCTTTGCAGCTTGAGCAAGAAGCCCGGCGCGCTGGTCGACTCGATCTGACTCGGCTGGACGGTGCGCCATGACAGCCCGCCGTCGTCGGACAGCGCCTCCCAGAATCGGCCCCAATGGGTGCGAATCAGCATCAAGAGGCGGCCGTCGCTCAGTTCGGCCACGGTGGGCTCCATCGCACCCGAGTGATCTCCGTGGCCGCCCAGGTCGACCAAATTGCTCCGCGTCCACGTCTTTCCGTCGTCGTCTGAGGTCAGCGAGCAGGCCACGTAGCGGCCCGGGTCGGATACCAGGTGCGGGACCGTGGCAACCAGTCTGCCGCCGCGGGTTTGGATGAAACCGAAGAAGTTGGGATTGTAGCCATCGAGGATCCGTTGCCGGTCGATCCAGGTCTTGCCGCCGTCCAGGCTGCGGATTGCCCAGATCTCCAGCCGGCAGTCGTCTTTCGGCTGATCGATCGTTCGGTCCCAACTGAAGTTGTAGCTGGTGGAATCCAGATACACGATGACCAGCGAGCCGCCTCGCGTCCGCACGATTGCCGACGATGCCGGCTCGCGGCCGTCACGCAAGCCATCTAAACCCTCGCAAACTCTCTGCGCTTCGGACCAGGTCTTGCCGTCGTCCTGGCTGAGGCGAACCCCCTGCGCGTCGATGGTCATCAGGCTCCCATCGGCCAATTCCACAAACGGGCCGTTGCTGTCGACGGCCAGCGGCAGGCACAGCGGATGCACCCACCGCGAGTCCTCCTCGGCTGCGCCGCAGAATGCAACGCAGGCCAAGACCGACGCCGCAAATACGGCCCACGCCACCGGCCGCACGGTCGAGTTGGTTGTCGTGATCATTGCGCTCCTCCTTTGTTTCATTTGGGATATTCCGGTTGTGCCACTGGCTCCGCCAGTGTACTGGCGGAGCCAGTGGCACCCAGCGAAAAGCGTAAAACATCATCCCTAACACCAGACGGCCCAATCTCCGTTTGGTGCCAGCTCCCTACTCCCGAGGTCCCACGCGGCTGACGTCGATCGGCTTGAACCCCAGTTTCAGCGCCGGGGAGTCGGGTTTTAGACCAAAGTCACCGTTTTTTGCGTCGACAAACAGGGGATCGGCCACCAGCGAGTGCTCGTCGAGGCCTTTGGCCTTCCACTCGTCGAACGAGTACTTCATGAAACGCATCGGCTCGCCGCCTTCGTGGAAGTAGAGGTTGTAGTCCCACAGCGTAGCGAATTCCGGCCAGTCCTCTTCCTTGATCAGCGGTCCCTCGCGGAACAGGATGATGTTTCGCGCAAACAGCTCGCCCTTGGGTTGGGGCCGGCCACTAGGCGCGTCACCGTAAACGGTCAACTGGTACTCTTTGCCGTAGGCAAAGACGTTGTTGAGGATCAAGTTGCCGAAGCAGTTGAAGTTGGTGCCGAACCCGCCGGCCACGGCGTCGTGAACGAGGTTGTTTTCGACGAGGATCCCGCAGCAACCGTTGTCGAGGATAATCCCTTCACCCGCCCCAGGCCAGCGTTCCGCGTGGAAGATGTGATGGATGTGGTTGTTGCGGATCACGGTGCCGGGCGAGGTCCCCAAGGCGTAGATGCCCGCGTGGGCGCCCAGAATGCCCGTACCCACGTGGTGAACGTGGTTCTGCTCGATCAAGTTGTCGCGGGACCGGTTCAAGGGGAAATAGGACCAGTTCCAACCGACCGAGATGCCCCACATCAGCGGGCCGGCGATTTCGTTGTGGCAGATCGTGTTGCCACCGGACTGACCGATCCAGATTCCGGACGAGCCCAGGAAGTCCTGGCCGGCGTCCAACACGCGGTTGTCGGAGACCTGCGTGCCGCGAGTCTCGTCGACGTCCCGTTCGCAACGGTCGGGCTCGCCGATCTTGATCCCGCCGTTGGCCACGTCGCGGATCGTACACCGCACAATGGTGTTGTCGCGGCATCCGCGACGTAGCTCGATGCCCCAGGCGCCGAGGTGGGCCAGTTCGCACGCCTCGATCCGGCACAGGGCGGCCCCGTCGGCGTGGATCGCGGCCGACGGGGGGAGCTCGGCTTGGATGTAGGCACAGCCCTCGGCGGGCAGTGTCCAGTTGGTGTGGGCAAAACTCAGCCCGCGCAGGATCACATGCTGGACCAATCGCCCCGCGCCCGGGTCGCCCTCCAGCCGGACGAGTTGCTCGGTCACCGGCGCCACGATCTGGAGCTTTTCCATTTCCTCGCCGGGAGCAGGACGGTAGGAGAGGATGCCGTGCTTGCGGTCCAGATACCAAGTGCCCGGCGCATCCAAGGCTCCGAACACGTTGTCCACATAGTAGCCCCAGGACCAAGTGAGCGGTCGCCAACTCCCGCCGGTGAAGAGCACCACGCTCTTGTTCGGATCGATCCGCTGGATCCGCAGCCGGGCCTCCATCCAGAACTGGAGCAGGACCACCTCGACGTCGTCCAGGTTGGTCCAATCCGGCCGCAAATCGCCTGGCCGGAATTGGATTGTCCGCTTGGACCACTGGTCGCTGTCGGCCGGGAGATTGCCCACCCAGCCACTCGTATCGATCTGCGGGGCTCCAGCCGCCGTCAGCGTCCCCTGCTTGGGCCAGCGCGGCCGGGACCGCCGCTGGTCGTTGACGAACAGTTGCCGGAAGGTCCAGGCTCCGGACTTGACCTCGGGCAGTCCGGCCGTCCACACGCCGTCCGGCCCCGGCTTCCAGCCGGTGATCGTTCGACCGCCGCTGATCACGGCCTTCTCGCCCGGATAGGGCTGGTAGATCACCGGGCTCTCGGGCGAGCCGGAATCCTCGGGCCCGAGGACGAGGGGCGCGATACGCCGATAGACGCCTCCGCGGAGCATCACCGTGACCGGCCGCTCCAAAATCAACTCGGCGCGGAGTTTCCGGACCGCGTCCCGTGCGCGCTCGAGGGTGGCAAAAGGGCCGTCGCTATCGTCCGGCCTGGGCTGCGGCAGCCTTCCCGACCATTGGTCGTTACCCTCGGGCGAAACGTAGAAATCGGCCGCCGCTTGCTCCGCGGCGGTCACCGTGCCGATACAGGTGAGGAACATGAGGCATCCCCAGGAAAAGACCGTTCGTGTCATGGTGAGATCTCCTCATGGCAAGACCAACCGAGTGAAGCAAAGGGGCAAGGCTTGGTTTTCGGCACTCGTGAGCCATGGCCAGGGCATTCCGCCCGAGCAGCCCCCAACGCTTCTCGGACATATAACCGTCATGGCCGGTTGAATCATCGCCGCGGACCAGCGAGCCCGTCAAGAGGCCGCCGAGGGCCGCCGATGTTTGTTTCATCAATTCCCTGCGATTCGCGATCTTCGGCAACTACTTGGTGACGCCCAAACACTCCGCCGAGGAGACGGTCGGAATCATCAAGGAGTTGGTCGCGCGAAAGCCGACGCGGGGTAAATCGAACGTCTCATTTGGGTTGGGGCCGAGTGATCCAGGCGTAGTCGAACCGGCATGTCCCTGTGATTGGTTCGCCTGTGGCCAGATCCAGCCGGAGTTGCCTCAGACGACCCTTCCACGCGGCGACGACGGACATGTCCAGACCGTAGGTCCGACAACCGTTGTCGTCGGCAACGACGGTAAAGGTCCGGCTCTTGGCGTCGTCCCAGACCGAATCCGTTTCGGTCGTGAACCGCAGCCGCATGCCGGTCGACCGAGTGTGATTCTGGAACCTGAGGGTGACGGTCTCCTGACCGATCAGATCGATCCCGATGCGGTCGGAGGAGAGCAGGTGAGCATCTGAGCTGTCCTCGATGGCAAGGACATAGTACCCTCCCGCAACGTATTTCACTGGATGGGACGTGGTCGGCCAGTTCGGGTCCGGCCATTGCTGGACGCGCGTGCCGGGGTTGACCTCGGTCCATCCCTCCTTGTCCAAGGGCGTGTTGAACTCCCAGCCCGCGGCGACGGACGTGCCCGCAGGCAGGATATGCACGACAACCATGTCACTGAGCCAAAGCTCGCCGTCATCGGCCACCAGACGCAGGAGGTAGTCTCCTGGCCTCTCGAAAGTGGCCACGGAGCGAGGTCCATGCGCGTCGTCGAACGTGACGCTGCCGGCCCCTTCGAGGACTTCCCACGCAATCGACAGCGATTTGCCCGCGGGCTTTCCATCGTCGGTGACACTCCCGGCGAGGGCAACTTTCAGGCGGTCAGTCCGGACGTCGGCCCCGGCGTCCACAAGCGGGGGCCGGTTGAAAGGCATCGCATTTTCGATTTCCTCGACCGTTGCATACGCAGTATTGTCGCGCAGCGTCCAAGATGTCAGCTTCGGGGCCTCGTTGACGAAGAACTCGACACCGGGGAGCGTGACGTAGCCGTTGCCGTGGATCGTCCCCGTGCTGCAGCAGACGGCCGCGTCGGGCGTTCGTCCCCAGATAAAGACTTCGGATGGTCCCAGTTTCTTGGCCGTGTTGTTCTTGATGAAGCGCGAATCCCGGATTTCGATGTTGGTGGTTTGAGGCGATTTCAGGCCCAGGACCTCGATCGCGGCCCCGGCGTTGTTCTCGAACGTGCAGTGATCGATCAGGCAGCCGTTCCCGCTGTTTTCGAAATCAATGCCGCCCTCGTCATGGCTGCCCGAATCCGGCTGGTTCCGGAAGATGCAGTTCCGGATGATCAGGCCCTGGGGATCGCCCAGCATGATGCCCATTGTACCGGCACTGGCATGCCACCCCGATGCGTCGAAGATGCTGTTTCGCAGAACCGTGCGGCGGACGCCGACCAGGAACGGATGGGGTGAGGTGTTGTGGACGTAATTGTCGTGACAGTAGACACGATCGACGATCACGTCGTCGCCTCGGACAAAGTATCCCGAGGATGTCTGAAACATTTCGCAGTCTCGGAGCACCAGATCCGTGGCCGTCACACCGGTGATCGCGATTCCGGCGGAGCCGTTGACTCCGTCTCCTGCAGGCCCCTGGCGGTCTCGCCATTCGGGGATCCCGTGACTGTTCGGCCGATAGAGGCCCTCGATGTGATGGGCGAGGCAGTCTTCGATCACCAGTCCCTGATGCCCGGCTTCCGTATAGGTGACAACCAAGCCCTTGGCGGCATGGCACACGACCAGACTGCGGATGCATAGGAAGTTCGGGTTCCGCACCAGGACGCAGCGGTCGGCGATGTCCCAGTTCCGGCGGATGACGGGGCGCGGGCCGGTGCCATACGCCCCAATTCCCGCCCAATTGTCCGCGGTACCGCAGGCGGAGACGGTGAGTTCTTGGTTGAGGATGCTCCCGCGCCGGATCAGTAGCCGCTGGCCGGGACCGAGGGTCCGTCCATTGACGTTCGTGAAATCCTGCCAGGCCGCATTCGGCGACGTGCCCGCGTTGCTGTTGTTGCCCGCCGCACTGTCGACGTAATAGGTCACCGCGTGAGGTTCATCGGCCCCCTCACCCTGCCCTCTCCCCAGTGGGGCGAGGGTCCCCTTCGCGGCCGTAAAACTTTCCGAGGCGGACGCCGGCAAGGCATCCTCGCTCGGGAAGAACACCAGGGGATGCCGCGCCGTCACGGGCGGACTGCCGGTGGCGGTCACCCGGATTTCGGCGGCGCCGAGACTCGCCACATCGGCCCGCACGGACCACTCGAGCACCCGTTCGGCACCCATCGGCATGGCGCCAAGATCACGGACGGCTTCGTCCAGGCAGCGTGTGCCCGGCGGCAGTTCGAGACTGACGACCACTTGCCCGGCGTCCATCCCGACATTGCGAATCGACGTGGTCAGCTTCTCTGGACGCCCGGCGCACAGGATGGCATGCTCCTGTCTCACGTCACGCACTTGCAGGGTCGGCAGCCTGGGGTTCTCGACGGTCAGGTTATCGATCCACCCACCGAGACCGCCGACCACGAGGGGATTGCCGGTAGGTTTCGGGATCCCCGACCGCGTCACGCGGGCGCGCCGGCCGTTGACGTCCAGCGTCAGGGCACGCCCGTCCCACTTGGCCGTGAGCCGGTACCATCGGCCCGGCACCACACGCTCGTCCGAACACACACGCGGTTCCCAGCCGTCGAGGTTCACGAAGAAAGCGAAACCTCCCCCTTCCTCCGGCGGATTCACGCGGAGTTGGTATTCCCCATCCTTCCGGACGATATGGCGGCTCTCGGTTGGCACTTGTTCAAAATACACGGAGCAGTCAATACGCAGCCCCGGCGCCAGTTGGAACTCGGGATGGCTCGGAGTCTGGACTTTTCCGGATCCCGATTTGAGCGCCTGTCCGCCGGGAACAGGCACGAAATCACCGCTTTCTCCCACCAAATGGTATCCGTTCTTCGACGAATCGCGGAGGTTGCCGTCGAATAACCATTGCGCTACACCGGAATTCCGGGCGCCGGGGTTCTCGATCCGTACCTCGTCCAGGACACCCTCGAACAGGCCAAGTTCGAGCGGTTCATGGGACGCAACGGGGACCCCGGACCGCGGTACGCTTGCCCGCTGGCCATCGACGTCGAGCCAGATCTCGTTTCCGTCCCAGCCTGCGAGCAGGTGGTACCAGACGCCGACCTTGGCCATGGTGTTGGAACGGACCCGCGGCTCCCAGCCGTCCAGATGCAGGAAGAACGAAAACCGGCCTCCCTCCCGCGGCGGGTCGAGACGGATCTGGTATTCGCCCTCCTTGATCAGCAGCGGCTGCCAACTGGTCCCGATCACATCGAGTTTAGCCCAGCATTCGACGCGCAGTCCAGGTGCCGGCCGCAGCTCCGGGCTGTCAGGCACGACGACCGCGCCCTGACCGCACCGCAGGCCCTGGCCGCTGTGCCCGGCCGTGAAGGACGGGGACGTCGCGAACGCATCGTTCCCCCGGCCCGAACGGTCCAGCAGGTCGCCATCGAGGCTCCAGTGCGCCACCGCGGGACGCTGTTCCGCGAAGAGCGGAGACACACCAACGGCCGCGACGGCCCAGACCAACGTTGTGAGGGAATAGCGGTACACCTTTCGCCTCTTATGTTGTCGAGAAACCCGCAAGTGCCACGAGTATCAGACCGGCAGCCAGATGCGTCCGTGTCGGGAACAAGAATGCGTCACGACCGGCGGGTGGAATCCAAGGCGTGGTTTTCATGGTGAACTCGCTCGCAACAGACCGGACTTCCCCAGGGCCCATAGTCGTTGTCGCCCTGGTGAGTTCAGCGAAGCCCCGCGACGCCGCTCGAACTCCGCGAGTTGTTGGTCGATCTCCTGGTCCAGGACGGCTCGATTATTGTAGTAGGGGGATATTCTAGCACTGCCCCAAGGCAAGGACAGGTGTCTTCGAAGCGGTGGATTTTTGAGGTCCTCGGCGGACCCGTGCCGGTGGATCCAGGTTCGGCGAATTCAGGCACTTGCCCCGAAAACGGCTCTCGACAGCCAGACGAGTCTGCCCAAACGCCGCTCTGTCGGCTATAATCCTAGACATGGGACAGCAGGATTTGGGTTACAAGCGAGTGTTTGCCCATCGCGTGATGGTTGCGGATTTGCTGCTGGGATTCGTCCGTGAGCCCTGGGTGGCCGAAGTGGAAATGGACACCTTGGAACGGGTCAGCGGCAGCTACGTCAGCGATGACTTACGCGAGCGCGAGGATGATATCATCT
>CAYOBW010000274.1:0-9980 GCA_964402115.1 uncultured Victivallales bacterium | reverse complement strand
CGCCGCCACCCGCAACCGCGGAGCCGCCCGCGCAATCGGACACACCGGTGGCCGCGCCCGCCCCAGCGCCCGCGCCGGAGGCCGCGCCATGAAGCCCTTCATCCTGAAGCGCCGCGAACTGCTGCAGCTCATGTCCGCCGCCGGACTCGGCACGGCCTTCGCCAGCCGCGTCGTGGCCGACGAGACGAACGCCGCGCCCGCGCGCGCCAGCGTGCCGGAGGGGCTGCTGGTGCCGAACGCCAACCGCCCGCGCCACCCCGCCCTGCTGGCGAACGGGCAGGTGCTCCAGCCCGCGTACGCGCTCCCCGTGCATCACGAGACCGACGTCCTCGTGGTGGGCGGCGGGCCGGCCGGCTTCGCCGCAGCCGTCGCGGCGGGCCGCGCGGGGGCCCGGACGACGCTGGTGGAACGCTACGGCTACCTGGGCGGCCAGTGGACCGGCGGGCTCGTCCTGCTCGTCATCGGGACGCACGCCACGGTCAACGGCCAGAGCGTTCAGACCGTCCGCGGCATCGGCGGCGAAACGCTCGAGCGGCTGGCCCGGTTCGACGGCGCGATCGTCAACCACACCCCCGGCAAGGTGAACCCCACCGTGGACCCGGAGGCCACGAAGGTGGTCATGGACGACATGCTCCGCGAAGCCCGCGTCCGGGCCTGCTACCACTGCTGGGCCGTGGACACCGTCATGGACGACACGGGCATCCGCGGGGTCGTCTTCGAGAGCAAGTCCGGGCGGCAGGCGATCCTGGCGCGCGTGATCGTGGACGCCACGGGCGACGGCGACATCTTCGCCGCGGCCGGCGCCGAGCACGAACAGCGCCTGCACGCGATCGGCCTCGTGCACCGCCTCGGCAACACGGACCGCGCCGACATGGCGAAGCTCAAGGCCGCCGGCATCAACTCCCTGGGGTCGATCGAGCCGCTGCCCGGCGTGCGCTGGGTGAACCTGCGCGGCCCGAGCACGGATGCGCTGGACATCGAGAAGCTGACGCAGCTCGAGATGGACCACCGGCGGGCGATCTGGGACCACGTGCAGCGCATCCGCCGCACGCCCGGGGGCGAGGCCGTTTTCCTGCTCCAGACCGCGCCGCAGCTCGGCGTGCGGATTTCGCGCCTGCTGACCGGCACGCAGCAGCTGACGCGCACCGCTGCGCGGGCGGGGCGGACGTACCCCGACACGATCGCCGTCGGCGGCGCGCAAAGCGGCAAGCACATCGGGTGGCCCATCCCCTACGGCGTGCTCGTGCCGCGCCGGCTCGACAACCTCCTCGCCGCGGGTCGCTGCGTGTGCTGCGATGAGGGGTGGATCGAGGACATGCGGCTGATCGGCGCCTGCCTCCTCACGGGCCACGCGGCCGGCGCGGCCGCGGCGCTCGCGGTCAAAACCGCGCGGCAGCCCCGCGCCATCGACGTGCCCGCCCTGCAGAAACTGCTCGTCACCCAGGGCGCCTATCTCGGCTGAACCACCGGTCATGTCCGGCCCCCACCACAACCCCGCTCCCGGAGACCCCGCCATGAAATGGACCCTGCCCCTGCTCCTCGCCGCCGCGCCGCTGCTGGCCGTGCCGCCCAACACGAACCTCGATGAAGCCGCCGTGCCCCCCTACACGCTGCCCGATCCGCTCGTGTGCGCGGACGGCACGCCGGTCGCCGACGCTGCGGCGTGGCGCGCGCGCCGCCGGCCCGAGCTGCTGGAGACCTTTGCCCGGGAGGTTTACGGCCGCACGCTCCTCGGCCGCCCCGAGGCGCTGCGCTTTGTCGTACGCGACACGCAGCCGGCCGCCCGCGGCGGCCTTGCCACCCGCCTGCGCGTCGGCGTGCTCTTCGAAGGCCGCGAGGATGGCCGGCAGATGGAGTTGCTGGTGTACCTGCCGAACCGCGTGCAGGGCCCCGCCCCGCTCTTCCTCGGGCTCAACTTCGGTGGCAACTGGACCATCACGGACGAGCCGGACATACCGCTCGCGCGACACGCGACCATGCCCCTGCGCCCCACGGCCACGCCGCCGCCGGCCAAGCCGCCCGCGGACAACCGCGGCGCGCAGAGCCCGCTCTGGCAGCTCGACCTGGCGCTGGAGCGGGGCTACGGCGTCGCGACGGCGGCCTACGGCGAAATCGAGCCCGATGCCAACGACAACTGGAAGACCGGACCGCGCGGGCTGGCGTCCGAGCCGGGCCCGGGCGACTGGGGGTGCCTCGGGGCGTGGGCCTGGGGGCTCAGCCGCGCCATGGACTACCTCGAGACCAACCCGCGCGTGGATGCCCGCCGCGTGGTCCTGACCGGCTTCAGCCGGCTCGGCAAGGCGTCGCTGTGGGCCGGGGCGCAGGACGAGCGCTTCGCCATCGTCGTTTCCAACTGCTCCGGCGCCGGCGGCGCGGCTCTCGGCCGGCGCATCTTCGGCGAAACCGTCGCGCACATGACCAACAACTTCCGCCGCTGGTTCTGCGCCAACCACGCGCGCTACGCCGGCAACGAGGCCGCCTGCCCGGTGGATCAGCACGAGCTGCTGGCCCTCATCGCGCCGCGGCCGCTGCTCGTGCTCAGCGCGACGGAGGACCAGTGGGCCGATCCCAAGGGCGAGTTCCTCAGCACGGTCGGCGCGACGTCCGTCTACCGGCTGCTGGGCGCGGAGGGGATGTCGCAGACCAACTGGCCCGCCGCCGGCACGTTCGTCAACAGCCGCGTGGGGTACTACCTGCGCACCGGCAAGCACGACGTCACGGCGGAGGACTGGCGCATCATGCTCGACTTCGCCGACCGGCGCCTCCCCCGCCCCGCCGGCGCGCCGGCCGCGGCCCCCGCCCCGTAGCGCCTTACGGCACAACAACGACAACAAAAAACGAGTTGTTTCCACCCTCGCCCTCTGGGAGAGGGCCGGGGTGAGGGTTGTGGGCGGAGCCCACATTGGCGCGAGGTGCGCCAGCGAGCCGGCGCCACGGGGCTGGGCGGCCCCCGCGGCTACACTTCGGCGATCTCGCTCGGCCGGTCCGGGTAGGTCAGCTTCACGGCGATGTGGCCGTGCCCGCCGCGCTCCAGCAGGTGCCGCACCGTGCGCAGGGCCAGCTCCGGGCGGTTGCACTCGCTGCTGAGATGCGCGAGGAACACGGTCTGCAGAGCCTCGGACGCCACGTCGCAGAGCAGCTCCCCGGCCTGCGTATTGGAGAGATGGCCCTGGCGCCCCAGGATGCGCTGCTTCAGCGCCCAGGGGCGCTGCGTCTCCTTGAGCAGCTGCTCGTCGTGGTTCGCCTCCAGCACCAGCACGCGGCAAGCCTTCAGCCGCTGCCGCACGACGCCCGTGGGAATGCCGATATCCGTGACGATGCCCACGCGCACCGCGCCGTCCTCAATGACGTAGCCCACCGGATCGTACGAGTCATGGGGCACGGAGAACGACGTCACCGTCAGCGGGCCGACCGGGAAGCTCGTCCCCGTCTGAAAGACGTTCCAGTTCAGCCCGACGGCGTCCTCCCCCTGCCCCACCCCCTCGATCGTCCCGGCGTTGGCGTACAGCGCAGCCCCCGTCCGCCGCTGCAGCACGCACAACCCCGCGCGATGGTCGTCGTGCTCGTGGGTCAGGCAGATCCCCCGCACAGCGGCCAGGTCCACCCCGATCGCGGTCAGCCGGCGCTCGGTCTCGCGCGCGCTGACACCCGCGTCCACGAGCAGGGCTGTGCCGCCGGACTCGACGTAGATGCAGTTGCCCGAACTCCCGCTGGCCAGTACACACAGGCGCACGAATACCCCCTCCGGTCACTATTTGCTTGAGAATGCCGTTGCGCCGTCTACAGTACCACCTCCGAGGAAGAGGCGTCTATGGTGCATCAGTCCATGTCATTGTCCCAGAGCCAGCAGCTCCAAATGGTGCTGGCGCCCCAGCTTCGCCAGTCGCTGGAGATGCTCCAGGTGCCGATCATGGAACTGCGCACCATGATCCAGCAGGAAATCGAACAAAACCCGACGATCGAGGAAGTGCCCAGCGGGACGCAGGTGACGGTCGAGATCGAACCGGGCGCCCCGGGCGTGGCCGAAGACCACCACGAGATGGACTTCGACAAGGAGTTCGAGGCCATCGCCAAGCTCGACGAGGAGTGGCGCGACTACTTCTTCCAGGACCTCCAGCAGAACTCGTACTCCGAAGCGGACCAGGAGAAACACCAGTTCCTGCTCGACTCGCTCCCGCAGCGCGAGTCGCTGCAGGAGCACCTGATGAATCAGCTGCACCTGGGGGGCATGTCCGACGCCGACCTGCGCATCGGGGAGATGATCATCGGCAGCATCGATGACGACGGGTACCTGAACGTGAAGCTGGAGGAGCTGGCCGTCTCGGCCGACTGCGACCTCAAGCACCTCGAGGACGTGCTCACCGTCATCCAGGATTTCCACCCCACCGGCATCGGCTCGTGCAACCTGCGCGAGTGCCTGCTGGCCCAGCTCGAACGCCTCGGCAAGCAGGATACGCTCTCCCATGCCATCGTGCACGACCACCTCGACGCCCTGGGCGAACACCGTCTGAACGACATCGCGCGTGCACTCAAGGTGCGTGTCGAGGACGTCCAGCAGGCGGCGAAGCTGATCGCGACGCTGGACCCGAAACCGGGGCGGCGCTACACAAGCGAGGAGGCCGAGTACATCTTCCCCGAGGTCGTCGTGCAGAAGGTGGACGGCAAGTACGTCGTCATCCTGGACGATGACCAGCTGCCGCACGTGCGCATCAGCAACCATTACCGCAAGCTGCTGAGCGATCCCTCGACCACCGCCGAAGTCAAGTCGTACATCCGCGAGCGCATCCGTTCCGGCGCGTTCCTGATCAAAAGCATTCACCAGCGCCAGAAGACCATCCGCCGCATCGCCACGGAGATTGTCGAAGCCCAGATCGCCTTCCTCGACCACGGCGTTTCGCAGCTGCGGCCGCTGACGATGGCGGAAGTGGCCAGCAAGGTGGGCGTGCACGAAACGACGGTGAGCCGGGCCGTGTCGGGCAAGTACATGCAGACGCCGCTGGGGCTGTATGAGCTGAAGTACTTCTTCACGCCGGGCATCCGCACCGCGGACGGCACGACGATTTCCAACAAGGCGGTCAAGGACATGCTCAGCCACCTGGTCGGGCGCGAAGATCCGGCAAACCCGCTTTCCGACCAGGAAATCGTCGAGCGGCTCAAGTCCCAGGGCGTGCCGATCGCCCGCCGCACCGTCGCCAAGTACCGGATCGTCATGCGCATCCCGCCCTCGCACCTGCGCAAGCTGTAGGCTGCTGGCTGGTATACCCTTTGTCGTCGTTGTCGGCGGCGCCGCACAGGGCGTTGATGCGCGTCTTCAGGCGCGCGCGTTTATCGTTCAGGCGCACGATGGAGCGCGCCAGCACGACGAACGGCGCGGCGAAGACGCCGTCCGCCTCGCACTGCCGGATGCCGTTCTCGGCGTCCCACAGCCTGGCGTTCACCTCGCGGAGCGCCGCCAGCGCGCGGGTGACCGCAGCCGGCAGGGGCGCCAGGTCGCGGCTGACCGCCTCCAGCTCCGCCCGCCGGGCCGCGGCTCGCGCGCGCAGCGCGGGCTCCGGCAAGCGCGCCGCCTTCAGTTCGAGCACGCTGATCCGGTCCAGCAACTCCGCCGGGGTCACGGGCGCGAACAGCGGCGCCGCCCCGCGCGCGGCCGGTGCGACGGGCGGCAGGGGCGCGCCCCGCACCCGTTCCAGCACAGTCGCCCAGTCTTCGTCGCCGTGGACGGCCCGCAACCCCTCCGCGCGGCACGGTTCGCCCGCGGGCAGGCACAGGAGGTTGACGGACACAAGCGCGGGGGTGGCGTCCGGAATCGCGTCGCCGTCACTCCGCGGTTGCACCAGCGGGGGCAGGTGCAGGTAGAGCCGGTAGCCCAGCCTCCGCAGCAGGCGGAGCAGCGCCGGGGTGCTCTTCGCCCGGTCGGCCTCCACGTAGAGGATCGGGCGGTGCCGCGCGATGGTCGCGGTCGCGCCGCGCACGACGTCGGCCTCCATGCCCTCGACATCGATCTTGATGAGGCGGCAGGCGCGCAGGCGGAGGCTGTCGATGCGCCGGACGCGCACGTACGGCCCGGCGCCGCCGCCCAGCGCGACTCCGCCGAAGTTGCCCTCGCGCGCGTAGTCGAGCGCCGGCAGGCGCCGCCGGCCGGCCCGGGCGCCCGCGGCGGCTGCCAGGCAGGTCACGTTGGCGAGCCCGTTCAACGCCACGTTGGCGGCGAGCAGCCGGCAGAGCGGCTTCTGCGGCTCGAACGCGAACACGGCCCCCGTCGCGCCGACGCGCTGCGCCAGCGCGAGCGTCAGCGCCCCGACGTGCGCCCCGACATCCACGGCCACGTCGCCCGGGCGGAGGTAGGCGCCCAGCAGTTCCGACTCCTGCTCGGAATACTCTCCGTAGCGCAGCAAGGCACGGCCGACGTAGACGTCCGCGGCCGGGGCCAGCAGCCATCCGCGCGTCGCACGCACGAGGGAAACCGCGGGCGGCGCGGCGCGTTCCGCGGCCGACGCTGCCGTGTTCAGGCTCACGGGATGTGCGAGAGCCGCCAGCTCGCGGGCCATGCGCGCGAACACGGTCGCCCAGTCGCCACGCCGCGTCTGGCGGAAGAGCCTGACGCTGGGATACCATGGCGAGTCCTCGCGATCGAGCATCCAGGTCCAGTGCGGCGCCACCGAGAGCGCCAGCCACACGGGCACACCCATGGCGCCCGCCAGGTGCGCGACGGCCGTGTCGCAGGTGACGAGCAGGTCCACGTTGCGCAGAACCGCGGCCGTGTCGAGAAACGCGCCATCGGCGTCCAGGGCGCTGCCGGGGTTCACCAGCGGCACGGCGATGCCGGCCGGACCGGCGAGCTGGTCCAGGCCGCAGCCATGTTGGAGGCTGATCAGCGACACGCCGGGCAGCGCCAGCGGCGCAAAGGCCGCGAGTGGGATGGAGCGCGTGGCATCGTTGGGGGCGGCCGGATTGCCCTGCCAGACGATGCCCACGCGCAGGCCGCGCAGCAGGGCGAGTTCCCGCCTCCAGCGCGCCACGCGCCGGGGCTCGGCCACCACGTACGGCACCCCGCCGGGAATGGCGCCGGGGCGCACGCCCAGCAGGCCGGGCAGGCTCAGCAGGGGCGTGCCGGCGGCGGCCTCCGACGCCTCGGACGCGATCGCCCGAACCTCGGCGGCCAGCCGGGCCTGGCGCAGCAGCGGCACCAGGGCGGCCTGGCAGCGCAGCACGACCTCGTACCCGCGGGCGGTCAGCTCGCGGGCCAGGCGCGCCATCTGAATGGTATCGCCGAGCCCCTGCTCGGCGTCGAGCACAAGACGGCGCGGCCGGCCCCGCAGGCGGGCCGGGAGCGGGCTGGAAGCGCGGGGGGGCCGACCCGGTGGCATCCGCAGCCGCCACTCGTAATGCGGCCAGCCGGAGCGGTAGTCGCCCTGCAGCAGACGGAGGATGCCGAGGTTGACGTGCGCGGCTGGGAGTTCGGGGTCCGCGCGCAGGGCGGCCGTGAAGTGGTCGGCGGCGCGCCGCCAGTCGGCCAGGGCGTGCCAGGCAGCGCCCAGGTTGTTCAGGATGCCCGGCGCACCGGGGGCCAGTGCCAGGGCCCGCTCATGGGCAGACAGCGCGTCTTCGGCCCGGCCGGCGGCGAGGAACAGGTTGCCCAGCGCCTGGTGACAGGCCGGGTTCTGGGGCGCCAGTTGCAGGGCTTCACGTGCCGCGTTCTCGGCGCGGTCCCAGGCATGCGCCTGCCCCGCCTCCTCGGTCAGGGCCAGGAGGCGCCGGACGCGGTCCGCATCGAACGCCTCCATGCGCCGCCGCCAGGCGAGCCAGCTCGTGTCTGCGCAGCCGGACCCAGCGGAGGCCAGCCCCGCCGCGACCATGCCGTCGTGCCGCCACCCGTAGGAATTCGGTCTTGAGTTCATCTGGCGCCGATCTTAGAATCATCCTGCTTTCGTCCGCTGCTTTCGCGGTCAGGCTTGGCGCCTGGCCGGGCGGCCACCCGGGCGGATACGAGCGCGTATTCGCAGTGTATGCCGGGGAGGTTACACGAGCGCGGGCAGGTTGTCTACCGCAGGAGGCTGGAACCATGGAAATGAAACGTTGCCCGTTTTGCGGCCGGATCAATGCTCCCCGCTTCGCCTTGCTGCCGCGCAATGGAGGGGTGGCTTGCGAGACGTGTTTCATGGAGAAGGTCGGGCATGCGCCCCTGCCAGCCGGGAAGCTGTCGGCGCTGGCCTACTACTACGGGCAATACCTGGAGCACGGAGCCGCGTGGCAGGCGTCTTCAAGAGGCCCTTGGGGCGCGACGATCCAAGGGGTGACGGCCGGCGGGGTGACGATCCAAGGGGTAACGGCCGGCGGCGCGACGATCAGCGGCGTGACGATCACACGGGGCCGTTGATCCCCACCCGGCACGCCAGCCGCGCGCCGCTCCCGCTGTTCAATCTCGGCTTGCCCCCGCCATACGCTGGCGAAGGCGGGGCCTTCAGGACATGGCATCGAAAGCTGGTGTCGGCCCCTTCTCCGCCACGCTGAACAGTGTCCACCGCGCCTGCGCCTGCCATCCTTTCGCCTGGCGCTGGAAGTAGATCTTCAGCAGGCGTCCGTTGTCGTCCTCGACCTCGTACCAGTGCTTGCGGACATACTGCTCGCCGCTGCCGTGATGGCAGGGGCCGGTTTCCCGCCACTCCCGCTGCACGCGCACGATCCTGATCGTCCGGTCGCGCCAGGTGAAGGCACCGGGCAGCCCGGGCTCGCCCCTCGCCATGCGCGCCGTGTCGAATGTCGCCGTCACGGGCTTGAGGCTCTCGCTGACGAATTCCTCGTTCATCGCCCTCTCATGCGTCGATTATGATCGTCCTTTCCTGAACGGCCCGCCCAATCAACGCATCCCCACTCGTCCTCGTCGTCGTCGTCGTTCTCGTCCTCGTCCTCGAATCGCCTCGCCGTCTTCGAGGACGAGGACGAGGACCGTTCGCTGCGCTCACTGAGGACGAGGACGATGTACTCCGGAATCCCTCCATCTTCCTCCTGCAGAACGCCACCACTAACGGTCGGCGGTACGCCGTACCCTTCAATGGATTGTTATGGATCTTCCTTCTTCCAGAAGATGCAGGTCAGTGACTCCTCCCTGAGTATGGCCTTCTGCTCATCTGTAATGATCGTGGTTTCGGTATGGTTTGGTTTAAACGTGTACCATATCAGTTTCGGGAACGCAGAGTGAGCGCCGTTTTTCACCTTGACCCCATCCTTACCGAAGGCGAGGAGGTTATAGATCCAGAAATTGTGATTTCTGCCGTCCTTACACTCATCGACGCCGAGAAACGAGGTATGGATGAAGTAGAGTTTCTTGTCGACAACTATGAAATCACTCTCGTCAGGAAAAAGGGTTGTGACCGTAGTGACGGTATATGTTTCGCCCGAGGAGAGAATGAAGGCAACGTTGCAGTACCCACACGCGAGGCCACAGCCACCTGAATACGAGTAGACGACAAAGTCATCTACTCGATCTTGATTGAGATCGGCAGAGTAGGCAGCCAGTCCTCCAATGGCGCCGAAGTCGCTGAACGCTGTTGGCTTCAGAACTGTTTGTCCCTGAAGGACGAGATCAGCGAACCACTCGTTCGCTTTCCAAACGAGATTGAGTCGAGACTCCTTCTGATTGGGGATGCGAAACGCGTAGCACGTGGTGGCGGTCGTGTCATCGGCATAAGGCTCTTGGATGAGTTCGGAAAGCATGACGCGCGCGACCTTGGCATCGTCGGCAAATGGGCCATGATTGGAGTTGTACGCGAACGCATGGCAACAGGCCACGGCTAGCACGCTGGCGAGTATGTATGTCATCTCTTTCATAACATCTGTATGAGCCGCCTCGATTCTGCAAATACGGCCATCCGCCGACTTCTCGCTCTTCTTCACCCCCGCGACAGCGGAGCCGTCCGGGGTCTATGGGCAATGTAACCTTGCACGAATGCGGTCACAAGCGATTTGCGACATCCGCTTGC
>CAYOBW010000273.1:0-10023 GCA_964402115.1 uncultured Victivallales bacterium | reverse complement strand
TGGTCGGGGCGGCGGGATTTGAACCCGCGACTTCCAGCGCCCAAGGCTGGCGCGCTACCAGGCTGCGCTACACCCCGATGAAAGACGACAGGCTACAAGCCCATAGCCTGCAACCTGCTCAAATGACAATCCGCTTGCGGCGGCTGCGGGCGCCTTCGAGTTCCTGCTGCGCCTCGATCGAGTGGCGCGTGTAGGGAATGGCCTTGAGCCGCTCCCGGTTGATCACCTTCCCGGTCATCTCGCAGACACCGTACCCGCCCAGCTCGATGCGTTTCAGCGCGGCGTCAATCTCCGCCACCAGCCCCTGGTCGTTACCCACCAGGTTGAACGCGAATTCCGGATCGTAGCTGTCGGGATCCTCTTCCTTCGACGAGCTCGGCCCCATGCTATCCTTCCGGAGAAACGAGACATTGCCCATGGTCGCCTCGCGCAGGCGCAGCAGCAACGTCTTGAACTGCGCGATTTCCTTGGGCGTCAAAACCGGTTCAACCGGCTTCTCAACTTCAGCAACGGCCGTGACCGCGATCTTCGTGTTCAGACTCTTCTTGGTGGGCATAATACGTGACATCTCCCTCGGGGTTTCCATCCTCGTGCAATCGCAAACAGACTCAGCGGCTCGTCGTCCCGATCGCCCGCTGCACGGCGGCTATGATTTCTCCGAACGGCGCCGCCGCGTCAATGTCGCGCAGCAGGCCCTGCCGGGTATAGTGCTCGATCAGGGGCTGTGTCTGACGGCGGTAGACAACCAGGCGATTCAGGATCGCTTCCGGCTTGTCGTCCGCGCGCTGCAGCAGTTCACTCTCGGGCAACCCCGCGGGCGGCCGCGGCACGCCATCGGGGTTGATGCTGTAAACCTTGCCGGTCGGCTGGTGAATGCGGCGGGCTGACAAGCGGTAGACAATGGCCTCGTCGGCCAGGTTGAAATTGATCACGGCGTCCACGCCCACGCCGGCCTGGGCCAGCGCCTCGGCCTGGGGGATGGTGCGCGGGAAACCGTCCAGGATGAAACCGGGCGCGCAGTCCGGCTGCGCGATCCGCTCCTTCAGCAGCCCGATCACGAGCGCGTCCGGCACCAGCTCACCGGCCTCCATGTATCCCTTGGCCTTGCGGCCGAGCTCCGTCCCGGCTGCCACGGCGGCACGCAGCAGGTCGCCCGTCGAAATCTGCACCACGCCAATGCCCTGCTGAATATGCTGAGCAACGGTGCCCTTGCCCGCGCCAGGCGGACCCAGAAAAATCAGTTTCATAACCCACTCCTTGTTAGCGCTCCCAGCGTCACCCACACCTTCCTCTGGCGCGCGGGCGGTAAACGTGCCGCAGTCGTGCCGGGAAAGCAAGCAAAAGAAGTCCACTTGCACCCAGCCCCACGGCCGCGTATGCTTGCCACTGTGAACTCGACAACCATCAGACGCGTTACCTGCCCGGTCCGGCGCCTGGCCGGACCCCTCCTGCTCCTTGCCCTGGGCTGCCTCACGGGCTGCGTGACCACCCGTACGCCGCGCTGCCAGCTGGCCGTGGGCAACGCCGGCACGCAGACGGTGCACGATGTGGAACTGGTGCTGGGTCCGCAGGCCCAGCCCTACCGCACGGCGGTGGTCCCCGCCCAGGGCGAAGTCTACTTCCCGCCCACCCCCGCCCTGGCCAGCCGGCGGGCGACACTGGTCTGGAAGGATGCGGCGGGGGTGGCCCATTCGTCCACGCTCGACGTCACGCAGCCCATGCGGCGCGACTTCCGCGGCAGGGTCTACTTCCAGATCGACGCCGCGCAGGCCACCCAGGTCTTCGTGCAGCCCGACCGCGACAAGGGCGAGCCGGTCATGCCCTGGGGGCGCCCCGAGAAGTGGGAAGGCACCATCGGGCTGCCCGGGTTGACACCCGACGAGTAGGCTCGCACCGGCAACCCGCCGCCCTCAGACGACGCGCGCAACAGCATCCTGCCCCACCATCCGCCGCATGGGTCCGGTCCGGATGGCGACCCCGACCTACGCGCCCAGCGCATGATGCTGGCGCAGACGCTCGGCATCCGTGCGCGCCACAGGGATCGGCCGCCCCTCGGGGTCCTGCCCGGTCACGTACATGGCCGTCGCCACCGTGCCCGGCGTCGGGATGAAGCACTGCACCTGCTGCGGGCTCCAGCCGCGCGCCTTCAGCCAACGCCCCAGCCGCCGCATGTCCTCGTCCGTGCAACCCGGAAAGGCGCTGATGAGGTACGGCACCAGGTACTGCTCCTTGCCGCACGCGCGGGACAGCGCGTCGAAGCGCTCCATGAACCGCGTGAACGTGGCGAACGGCGGCTTGCGCATAAGTGCGAGGACGCGATCGTCGCCATGCTCCGGGGCGATCTTCAGCTGTCCGCCCACGTAGCGGGACACCAGCGCTTCGAGGTACGCGGGATCGCGCAGGGCCAGGTCGTGGCGGATGCCGCTGGCCGTGCGCACGTGCCGCACGCCGGGCCGCCGCGCCACCTCCGCCAGGAGCGCCGCCAGCGCGCCCTGGTCCGCGGTGAAGTGCCGGCAGATGGCCGGGAACAGGCAGCTCGCCCGCCGGCAGCCCCGCGCGTCGATCGCGCACGACGCGCCCCACATGTTCGCCGTCGGCCCGCCCACGTCGGTGATGCTGCCCCGCCAGTCCGGGTGCGCGACGAGCGCGTCCACCTCGGCCAGCACAGACGCGCGGCTGCGCGACTGGAGGCGCCGTCCCTGGTGCAGGGCCAGCGAGCAGAACGTGCACCCCCCCGCGCAGCCGCGGTGAGCGGTGATGCTGAACTGGACCATGTCCAAGGCCGGGATGCGCGCCGTGCCGTACGACGGGTGCGCCCGCCGCGCGAAGGGGAGCGCGTACACCGCGTCCAGCTCGTCCGCCGTCAACGGCGCCGCCGGCGGGGCCAGCACCAGCGTGCGGCCGTCCACGGCCTGCGTCGCCCAGACGCCGTCCGCGTGCACCTGCCGCTCGAGCAGGAGCGTCGCTTCCATCAGCCGCCGCGGGTCGGCGACGACGTCGGCGTGGGCCGGCAGCGTGAGCACCTCCGCGCCGGCCGGCAACGCGGGCGCGCCCGCTGCGACCCAGACCGTGCCCGGCACCCCCCGCAGCACGGGCGCGGCCGGGCGCGTACCCGCCGCCGCGGCGGCCTCCAGCCGCCGCACGGCTTCCAGCAGTGCGCGCTCCGCCATGCCGTAGACGAGGAGATCCGCCTTCGCGTCAAGCAGCAGCGAGCGCCGCAGGCCGTCGGTCCAGAAGTCGTAGTGCGTGATGCGGCGCAGCGACGCCTCGATCCCGCCAACGAGTACGGGCACGCCGGGAAACGCCTGCCGCGCGAGGTTGGCGTAGACGGTGCAGGCCCGATTCGGCCGCGCCCCGGCCCGGCCGCCCGGCGTGTAGGCGTCGTCCTGCCGCTTCTTCCGGAACGCGGTGTAGTGCGCCAGCAGCGAATCGAGCGCGCCGGCCGTCACGCCCACGGCCAGCCGCGGACGGCCCAGCCGGACGATGTCCGCCGGCGCATCCCAGCGGGGCTGGGCGACAATGCCGACGCGAAACCCGTGCGCCACGAGCCACCGCCCGAGCAGCGCCGCGCCGAAGGCCGGGTGGTCCACGTAGGCATCGCCGGTGATCAGCAGCACGTCCAGCTCGGCCCAGCCCAGGTGCGCCAGCTCCGCCTGCGTCATGGGCAGGAACGGAACCGGCGGCGGACGGCTGGCGCGCGCTTTGCTCATGGCGCCGCGGGGGGGCGCCCCCGGCTGACGATGCGCACGGCGCCGGTGGGACAGGCCTGCCGGCAGGTGTCGCACCGGGTGCACAGCGCGTTGTCGATGACGTGGCGCTCGAAGGGCCGCCCGGCGATCGCGTTCACGGGGCAGCGCTGGGCGCAGCGGGTGCAGCCGATGCAGCGCTCGTTGATTTCGTAGGCGATCAGCGCCTTGCACTTACCCGCCGGGCAGCGGCCCTGGACGTGTGCCTCGTACTCGGCGCGGAAATGGCGCAGCGTGGAGAGCACGGGGTTGGGGGCGGTGCGGCCCAGCCCGCACAGGCTGCCCTGGCGCACCCACTGCCCCACTTCCTCGAGGCGGTCGAGGTCCTCCAGCTTGCCGCGGCCCGCGCAGAGCCGGTCGAGGATCTCCAGCATGCGCTTGGTGCCAACGCGGCAGAACGTGCAGGTGCCGCACGACTCGGTTTGCAGGAACGACATAAAGTACCGCGCCACGTCCACCATGCAGTCGTCGGCGTCGAGCACGATCAGCCCGCCCGACCCCATGATCGCCCCCGCCTCCGTCAGCGCCTGGAAATCCACGGGCAGGTCCGCCAGCGCGGCGGGAATGCAGCCCCCGGAGGGCCCGCCGATCTGGACGGCCTTGAACGGGCGGCCGCCCGGACACCCGCCGCCAACCTCCTCGACAATCTCGCGCAACGTGATGCCCATGGGCACTTCGATCAGCCCCGTGCGCACCACCTCGCCCGCCAGCGCGAAGACCTTCGTGCCCTTGCTGTCCGCGGTCCCGAGCGCGCTGAACGCCGCGGCCCCGCGGCGCAGGATCCACGGCACGAGCGTAAACGTCTCGACATTGTTGATCAGCGTCGGCCGCCCGTGCAGGCCGCGCTCCGCGGGATACGGCGGCTTGAAGCGCGGGACGCCGCGCCGGCCCTCGATGGACTCGATCAGCGCCGTCTCCTCGCCGCACACGAACGCGCCGGCGCCCTCGAACAGCCGCAGCCGGAACGCGAAATCGCGGCCGGCCACGCGCGCGCCCAGGTAGCCGCGCGCCTCGAGCCGCTCGATGGCGGTGCGCAAGCGGCTGACGGCCCGCGGGTACTCGGCCCGCACATAGATCACGCCCTCGCTCGCGCCCACGGCCCGCGCGGCGATGAGCACGCCCTCGATGACGCGGTAGGGAAACGACTCCATCAGCATGCGGTCCATGAAGGCGCCGGGGTCGCCCTCGTCACCATTGACGACGACCACCTTCTGCCCGTCGGGCGCGGGCGCGGCGCGCATGCGCGACCACTTCAGCCCCGTCGGGAAGCCCGCCCCGCCCCGGCCGCGCAACCCGCTCTGCTCGATCTCCCGGATGATTGCCCCGGGTTCCAGCGTCAGCGCCCGCTCGAGCCCGGCGAACCCCTCGCACGACAGGTACTCGTCGAGGTCGAGAGGATCGAGTTCGCCAAACCCCTCCGTCGCGATGCGCACCTGCCGCCCCAGGAAGGCGGCGGCGGGCGGCGACCGCGGGTCGAGCACGACGCCCGCGGCGCCGCCGTCGGGCGCAATGCCGTGCGCCAGCAGCCCCTCGAACCACCGCGCCGCGCGCCGGCGCGCGCCAACGGGGCGGAAGTGGCGGCGGACAATATCGCCCGCATCGCCCGCCGTGACGCGCGCGTAGAGCACGGGGGCGTGGTCGGGCACATGCACCTCGACGATCGGGGTCTGGTGACACATGCCCACGCAGCCCACGCGTTTCACGGCCACGCGCAGGCCAAGCCCGTCCGTCGCGGCGCGCAGGGCGTGAAAGAGGTTGTCGCTGCCTTTGACCATGCAGCACGAGCCGAGTCCGACGCGGATTTCCGCCCCCGCGCCGGGTGCGTCGCCCGCCACGGCATCCACGTCGCCGGCCACGTCGCCGGCGAGCGCTGCCGCGTCCGCCAGCATGGGGCCGATCCCGTCGGCGGTGAGGTGGCCGAACGTGGTCCGATCCACCTGCACGACCGGCGCGAGCGTGCAGCACCCGAGGCAGGCCACGCGCTCGATCGTGTAGGCATTGTCGGGGCTCGTATCGCAATCGCACGGGACACGCAGGTAGCGCACCAGCGCCTCCTGGATGTTCTCCGAGCCCTTGACGTGGCACGCCGTCCCGTGACAGACACGGATCGTGTGCTCGCCCGCGGGACGCAGGCGGAACTGGGCGTAGAACGTCGCCACGCCCTGGATCACGGCGGGCGTGATCGCCGTGCGGGCGCAGACGCGCTTCAGCGCGACGGCAGGCAGGTAATGGTAGCGCGCCTGCAGGGCCTGGAGAATGGGAATTACGGCCTCCGGCGCCGTGCCCACGGCGTCGACGATCGCATCCACGTCCTTGATGTTGACTTCGTCAGCCACTGTCAGAGTTCAGTGTTCAGTGTTCAGTGTTCAGTGCTAAGTGCTAAGTGGTCAGCGTGGCGCGCCCGCCGCCGCACCCACCGCGTAGAGTTGTGTCAGTCCGCGCAGGTACAGACGGCCGTCCACGATGGCCGGTGTGCAGACCGCGGGCTCGCCCAGCTCCGGCGCGGCCACGGCCACGTACTGGTCAGCGTTCTTGAAGATGCGCATGACGCCCTTGCGGTCGAGCATGTAGACGAGATCGCCGACCAGCACGGGCGAGGCCAGTGCCGGCTCATCGAACTCCTGTTTCCACAGCACCTTGCCGGAGTCCGCGGCGTAGCAGGTCAGCACGCAGCCGCTCGAGATGGTGAAGACGAAGCGGCCGGCAACCAGCGGGCTCGCGGTGTCGGGTAAATCGTCCTCGCTCTTCCAGCGCACCGCGTGTGTCTGGGCATCGATCGCCAGCAGCACCGCGTTGTCGTTCGCCGCCACGATCAGGCCGTCGGCATAGCCCGGGGACGGACCGACCTCGCCGTCCATGCCGGGCACGCGCCACAGCTCCGTGCCCGCCGCGGGGTCATAGCCGATGATAAACGGCTTGGCGGAGAGCACCAGTTCCACCCGCTGGGGTGTGCGCAACAGCGCGGGCGAAGCCCAGGACACATCCACCGGCCGTTTGACTTCCCAGCGCGTCTTGCCGTCCACCGCCTGCACGGCGAGCAGCCGCGCATGCTCGCGCTGGTCGAACTGCACAAGCACGAGCCCCTCGTGCAGCACCAGGGACGAGGCGTGCCCGTAGTGATTCTCCGGCTGCCCGAGGTTGCGCACCCACAGGCGCTTCCCGGCGTGGTCGGCGCAGACCAGCTCGCCCGTGGCGAAGATCGCCGCCACGTGGCCGCCGTCGGCGGCGGCCGTCGGCGCAGCGAAGCCGGTGTCCTCGCTGACCTCCGGAAGTTTGGCGCCAGGCGAATCCGCCGCGGTGACGGACACGGTCCACTGCAAGGCGCCCGTGTCCGCATCGAACGCGTACAGGTCGCGCGACTGCGCGTCGGCGCCGGTCACGAACACGCGCCGCTGCCAGACGATGGGCGAGCTGAAGCCGGGCTTTGGCGGCTTGCTCTTCCAGAGGATGCCCGCACCGGAGGCGCCGTGCCAGTTCGTCGGCGCCTGCCGTGCAACCGCCACGCCAGTCGCATCGGGACCACGGAAGAACGGCCAGTTTGCCGAGGAAGGCGGGGTGGGTGAAGCAGGTGGAGGGATGGACGCGGAAGACCGATCCGGCAAGGCGCCTGCCTGTTCGTCCGGCTTGTCCGCAACCGCGGCAGCAATGGGCTGCGGGCGCACGGGAGACTTGCCGGGAATGCCAGGGGTGGCAGGTGCGGGCTGAGGGGCGCCGGGGACGCCACCGCGCGACAGGATCGAACCCCGCAGCACACCCTGCCAGACCAGCAACCCGGCGCCCGCGGCGAGCAGCGTGAGCAGGCCGCCGGCGGCGATCACGCGCCGCGCCACGGCCCGCTCCTGCCACTGCCTGTCGCCAGGCGGCGTGCCGGCCTGCAGCTCAGGCGGACGGCGCCCCAGGTAACAGCCCACCCGCAACCCTGTGGCAAAGACGACCGCCCCGACCAGCAGCAACCAGGCGCCCGACGCAGCCAGCGACTGCTGCAGGAAGAAGGCGCGCCGTGACTGGAGGTCGAGCACGCGCAGGCCGTCGCGCAGCACCGCATCCGCGGGAGTCTGCGTCACGCGCTCGCGCAGCGCCGTGAGGGCGGGGTTGTCGAGCGGGTCGTGCACCGTCATCTGCACCCAGTTGGCCAGCAGCAGGGCGGCCACGGCCACCGTGAAGCAGCCCGCCACCACGGCCACGCCCCAGGCCGTGCGCCGCGCCACGCGCCGCCACTGCACCGCATCCGTTTGCGCGTCGGTTGTGCCCTGCATGTCCCCTCCCCCGCTCACTCCGCCGCCGGTGCAAGCGCCGGCTTCAATACACGGATCCCCAGCGGCTCCAGCCGCCGCACGAGATTCGCGTACATCGCCTCATCCGTGTACGTGCCCACGATCGCCCCGCCCGATCCCGTGAACTTGGCCGTCGCGCCAGCCTCGCGTGCGGCGCGCACCATGTTCAGATTACCGCTGCTGATCCGGTAGATCTGCGCCCGCCGGTCGAAGTTCGCGTTCAGCAGCGGCCCGATCTCGCCGCCACGCCCCGCCAGCAGCAACGCCCGCGTCTGGTCCACCAGGTCCATCCAGAACGCGATCGCGTCGAGAATCTCCGGATCGCCACGTTCGAAGCGGAACCGGATGTTGTTGTGGAACACCTCGGACCCCTCCGCCAGCTCGGTGCGGTAGGCCACGTAAAGCGCCGGCAGCAGCGCGGGATCGAGCGGTTCGTAGAAGCCGTACCCCTGCCGCTCCATCAGCGCCTTGTTGAAATCCATGTATACGAGACCCTGGTGCACCTGGGCCACACGATCCTGCAGTCCCGCCGAGATACCCAACTCCTCCTTTTCGACGGCCAGGATCAGGTTCGCGAGCACGGGCTTCGGGATGGTCACCCCGTAGAACGCCATCAGGCAGCGCAGGCAGGCGGTAATGATCGCACTCGAACCGGCCAACCCCACGAGGTGCGGAATGTTGGACTGGTAACGCACGGTGAAGTTGCGGTCGTGCAGCACAATACCCTGCGCCACGCAGTACTCGCAGAACCGCTTGATCGCCGCCTTCAACAGCCGCACGCCCCCGTAGTACCCGAACAGCCGCACGTCCGCCGTCAGCGCATGAATGCCGGGAAAAACGGACTGGTCGCGCTCGTTCGGAACGATCGCCAGCTCCGGCGTCTCATAGAGGATCACCTCGGCCTGGAAATTGGTGAAAGAGAACGAAATCGTCTTACCCCAATATCCGTCGGAGGGGTTGCCGATCAACCCAACCCGCGGATAAGCGTTTTTTCGGATGATCATCGCTTGCCTCCGGTCGTTGCGCGTCCTACTGTTACGCGGTTTGCATCTGCGGACAGTAGCAGACGTCCCCTTGTGTTGGCAATGGAGTCGTATGGTTCCGACGAGATTCAGTCATGTCGCCCTGTTGAGCCTGGCCACGGCACTCCTGCTGATCGGCCTGGGCCGGCTACCGCTTGGGCCTGCCCCGCGGCCCGCGCCCGCAGCCGCGGCACCGGCCGCGCCGCGGCCCGCGGCCGGAATCGTCTTTCAGGCCGACTTCATGCCGCCCGCCGGCGCGACCAATCCCCTGGCCCTGTGGACCCCGCTGGCCGGCACGTGGGCACTGCACTCCGCGGCCGACACCGTGCTCGAACATGGCGACACGCACAACGGCGGCATCCTGCCCGACAACGCCCGCAGCGCCAACTACTACGACGTGCTCGGCCGCGGCACGCAGGCGCTGCTCGCGGCGGTTCAGCCGCTAGCGGCCATGTGCGACGTTGAGGCGGCCGTGCGCACCGGCCCCGGCGAGCAGGGCCTCGCGGTGCACATCCACGACGCGTCGAACTTCACGGCCTTCACCATTGCGTGCCTGCCCGACGGCCACACCGCCCGCCTCGCGCTGTGGCAACGCCGGGGCCCGGCCGCATCCCGCCATGAGTTCGCCGCCGCCGGCACACCGCTCACGACGAACCAGTGGGTCAACCTGCGCGTGCGCGCCTTCCCGGACCGCCTCGAAGCGTGGCTGGACCGCTGCCGGGTCTTCGACGTGCCGCTGCCGCCCGTCGCGCTCCAGGCCGCCACCGCCGCCACGAACGCGCCAGGCACACGGTTCGGCCTGTGGGCGGATGGCGCGGCCGGCGCGCGCTTCGACGACGTGACGGCGCGCGTCAACGCCGACCTCGATCTCGCGGCCGGTTGCGCGGCGCTCGCGGCGCACGCCTGCGGCGGCCAGGGCGCGCTGCTGCCGCGCAGCGGCGCCGGCCCGCCAGGCTCGGCCCGTCAGGGCGGCTCAGCGGC
>CAYOBW010000272.1:0-10029 GCA_964402115.1 uncultured Victivallales bacterium | reverse complement strand
CGACCGCTCCCGCTGTCGGCGAGGCTACAGACCCTACGGAGCTGATATGCGCCCCGTAAGGCCTCAGTGGCGTGGGGGCGCCTCCTGCCGCCTCGTGCGGCAGGAGCGAGGATTCCCGGCCCCCGTGGCGCGAGGCCACGGGGATCCACCCCCACGTCACTGGCCCATTACGTCTTCACGCGCCACGGCGTGCGCCGGTTGTTGGCGAAAGGAGAGAGAAAGGGGAGGCTACGGATAATCGTAATCCGTTCTCGTCGCCGCTATCGTCCACCGGAAAGCGGAAGCGTCGGGTGACAATAACGGCGACGAGAACGGTTGACGATGGAGCAGGCGCAAGCCACGTGCGTCCCTTCCGCCAGGCGTGGACGCGGAAACAGGAAAGCATCCGCCAACCAGCGCAGGCAGTACGCTCGCAAGCTCGCGCCCCTGCTGCGCAACGCTCGACCTGACCGTCAGTAGAGCTTCCGCCCATACACGCGGAAACCGCGGAAGTGGAAGCGGCCGGGGGGTTGGGTCTTGTCCGTGCCGGGAACGCGCTCGATGCGCACGTAGCGTGCCTTGACGCCCTTGCCGGCCAGGTCTACGCGAAAGACGGCTTCAGCCTTCTCGAACGACCCCACGTCCTGCCACGTCTTGCCATCGAGCGAGGCCGAGACTTTCAGCGGCGCGGCCCACAGGAACTCGGCATCCGTCGCCGCGGACTCGTAGCGGTTCAGCAGCACGATGCCGCTCAGCTCCCCTTCGCCGGGCAGCTGGACCTGCGCCCAGGGCTTCTCTTCGTTGTTGGTGTCGAACCAGCCGCCGAAGCCGCCGCCCAGGACCTGCGCGTACGAGAGCGGCCGGTCGTGCTGGCAGGTGCTGCTGGTCTGCAGCAGGCCGTCCTGGCCGGCGAGCGCGTGCTCTTCAAGGGCCGCGTCGGGCGGAGCGAGGCGGCCATCCGGGAATCGTTGGAGCAGCGCGCCGACCCCCGCAGCGCCGCAACCGCCCGCCTGGAGCTGACGATCCCATGAGGGTCGGCCTGCACATGCATAACCTCCTGCAACAGGAAGCTCGCAAGCGTGACCGCCAGTGGGACGCGCGAACGCTGGCGCCTCATCACCGAGGCCATCAACTGGGCGGAAGCCTAGCCCACGGTTCGGCGCAACACGCCCCGGCAGTGCCTGGCCGAGCAAGCCCGCAAGCTGGCCGCGCTCCGCTGATCCGGCAGCCGGAGAGGCTTCCAGCGCAGCGCATACGGCGGCGTCGAGCTCCGTATCGTCCGCTTACACCTGAAAGCCGTCTCTGCGTTCATCCTGGAAACGGCGCGAGACACGTCGGGCTCGCAGCGCCCGACCTCCCGCCCCCGTCCATCGACGCGTTTCGCCTGCCAACCGACGCGGCAGGCGCCGATACGGCCTCACAGCAAAGCCGCATCTCGCCCATGCCGGATGTAGGGGAGGCAAAGACGGGTTATGGCACCCTCACATCGATGCGATAGAATCCCGCCGGTACCGTGTTCGTGCATTGCATCCAGTCCGGCCCCCCAGCGCCCATGCGCGGACCCTGGCCAGGAACGTTCGTCCAGACGCCAGAGACCGAGTTGGTTTTCCAGTTGAGCGTATACTGCCGCTTGGCGGAAGAGTTAAAATATACCTTCAACGGTGGGAAGTTACTGACGGCGGCGATACGGAAGTACGACACGCCGTTGGTCGGGTCGGTGTCGGCGGCATACTCCTTCCAAGTGACGACCCCGTCTTTGTCCGGGTCTTCGTCAGAATTCACCCCGGTGTGGCCGAAGTACTCGATCTGCCACCAGTTGGGCAGCCCGGTCGTGATCAGTCCGCCCGTCATTGTGGCCGGAGATGAGGCCTCACAAGTCGATCCCTGTACGAGCGAATCGTCAACAAACAGGGTTGGATACGTCACGGCCGCTGCAAATGACAAATCCGATCCGGTCACCCTTAGCAGCGTGAACCGGAGATTGATCAGGATGCCACTGGCTGCCGGAACCCGCGCGGCGTTCAGTTGAGCCAGATTGTCCGCGGAGACGTGCACCCCGTCCAGCAAGATCAGCCCAGCCACCTTGACACACCCCGGCGTGTCAAGGCTCTCCAGCGCCCATAGGTTTGGCGTATAGCCGACGGCAGCCCACGAGGTCGCGGTGGCCGCGATCAAGGGGCCGCGCTCGGCCTGTTCGAAGTGCAGCGTCGAGGGGTCGTACTCCAGACCTAACTGAAACCCGGCGAACGTACCGGGGGTCAGGCCGTCGACCGTGATCGGCACCCTGATTTGGGATCCGACGGCTAACGTGCGCACATCCACGTCGCTGATCATGACCTGCGCGCCGGAGGCTGCCAAGGCCCACGCGGCGCCTAACACGCCGCAGGTTCGGCTCAGCCCATGCGATCTCCTGTCCACGTGTCCACCTCGCATCAGTTGCCGTAGTTGACCGACGTCGTCTTCCCGTCAGCCGTGTAGTATTGCCAGACGCCCGTTTTAGCCCCGCGCGTGAACGTGCCCTGCTGTTCGAGCGTGCCGTTGGAGGCGCCGTAGCGCCGCACGCAGATGCCATGACGCAGGTTGCCCGCGAACGGACAGCTCTCGTGGACCTGTCCGCTCTCGCCCGAAACCAACTCGGCAAATACGCCGTCCGGCGTGTGCAGTTCCGGGAAGTGACTCTCGCCAGCCGCCCCCAGGTCGTACATGAACGACGTCCCTTCCAGCCGCTCGTGAACGTAGTGTTGGCTCCACATGGGAGCGCCCGTGTTGTCCCAGCCCAGATCCGATCCGTCGCGCTGGCCGGCCAGATAATGGACCTCGCGCCGAACGGTGCCGCCGTCCTGCCAGAACTCCCGCTGCAGACCTTCGAGCTGGCCATTAACGTAGCAGGCACAGACTTCCGTGACCACCTGCGCGGCGGAAGCGTTGTTGTACACGTAGAACGTGTGGAACCGCCCTTGGCGCACGTTGTTGGTGCTGACATAGTACACGTCGGCACCGCCGCCGGTGCGCGTGTCAACCACCTTGTGAAGTTTGGTATAGTCGATCCCCTCGTCGGGCACGCACACATGGTCCATATTGTTGAGCGGGGCGTCGACCGTGACCAGGGAGCTGGCCCGCACCACCGTCACGTCCGGCTCATCCCGGTTGTAGACTCTCACTTTGACTGTGTAGCGACCTTGCGTAGCGTAAGCGTGCAACTCCGTAAAGCCCTCTGCGCCCGTCCCCAGTTTTACGGTCCCATCGCCGAAATCCCAATCCGCACGTTGCTGGCTCTCCACGAGTGCCACAGGAGAGACGCTCAACGCAAAGGAAACGCTATCGCCGACTGTCACGGTCACGGTCGCCGGGACAACACGCAGCGTCAAGGGAACGGGGTCGACGGTGACGTGTGCGGTACCGTGTGCCAGGCGTGTGTCCTTGACCCGGTCCCAAAGCCAGAACTGCACGTCGCTGTTATACTTCGATGTTCTATTCGAAAAGTTGTGCCTGATCGTGTAGTCCGTGGTCGGTTGCGGCAGGCAGAACTCGACTTCTGGCGAAGCGTCGCCGAAGTCCCAAGTGACCTTGACCGGGCCGATGCAGTTCGGCAAACCCTCGACATGGGCCTGGAACGTAACTGCGGTGTCGGGCTGAACGCTGGCGATTTGGCTCGGTGTCAGCGTCAACACGACCTGGCTCAGGCGGACGTCCACCGCAGCGTCCGCCTGATAACTGAAGGCCGTCAGAAAGAGCAAATCTTTGGGTCCCGTATATAGAACATGGTACGCAGGGGTGACGGAGTTCGCGTCGAACGATGCCCAGGGGGTCTGTCCGCCAGGCAGCGGTGTGCCTTCGCCCACCGGGGCAAACGCATGCGGCACGATGAACAGGTCGATGAACAGCGAGTTCGGGATCGGGCTGCGGAACTGGCACACGGTCACGGCTTCTTCACGTTTGTCCTGGGGATTGCGCGGGGTGGGCTGAGCATACAGGAGTGCCATGGACTCCGGGTTTGCGATCTGGAGGTGCGTGTCGACCGCCAGCGCCGTTCGGAATGACGTGAGGGCGGGCAGCAGCAGGTCTGCGCCGGTCTCGCGGTAGTCCTGGTCGAACAGCACGGCCTGGAGATAATCCTGATAGAGGCTGGCCATGGTTCGTTTGGTCCGGAACAGCACGTAATTGTCCAGGGCGTGGGTGACTGTTGAGAAATTGCGTGCATAGTCATACATTGCCTTGAAGTTGACACCGTGGTTGACAAGGTAGAG
Source organism: uncultured Victivallales bacterium (assembly GCA_964402115.1). Lineage (GTDB taxonomy): Bacteria > Verrucomicrobiota > Kiritimatiellia > UBA8416 > CAYOBW01 > CAYOBW01. The sequence continues at coordinate 5,803 of CAYOBW010000272.1, read as the reverse complement.
CATAAACGACATCACGGCATAGCGGTGGTTGCCGTCCGCACTGGTCATGGTGGTTCCCGGGTCGATCGTGTAACGTGAGCGCAGGGGTTGCGGCGGCACGTAGGCTTCCCGGAACCCGGCGTAGTCCGCTGTGACATCCATGAACCACAGGTTGGCCAGCATCGTCGGGAAAGTCCAGGTCTGGTTCTGGACCATATGGAATTGCTCGTGGCCGACGGTGCCGACGAGATTCTCCAGAGTGTCGTAATCGAGCGGGATGTTGTACCACTTGGCGATCACGTTGTACTCGGCCTCGGGGATCGGGACGCCCTGTAAAGGCAGGTTGACCATCCCGCGCCGGTCGCGTTGCCCCCACAGCAGGCCCGGCGTTACGCCGTACTCCGCCACCGGGTAGGCGGTGCTGTCGTAGGTGTTGTAAGCGGCTTCGAAAATGTCGCTCAACACCTGCATAATGACCTCTGCATCGTACGTGACGCCGTCAATGGTGCCGTTCAGGCGCTGGTCGAAGGTGTAAATGAAATGCTCGGTGTAGGCCATCCGGGTTCCTGGCGGAGGGGGGGCGGCCTGGCGGTCAGCCGCCGGGATCGCGGCCGCTTGATTACCGATGGGCACCACGTACGGCAGCAACAGCCCCGGTCGCTCGGCGGCCATCAACAGTTTGCCCGACGTGGAGTCGACTGTGGCGACAATGGGCGTCCACTGCCGGATGCCTTCGTCCCAGCGTGCGACGCGCACCGCGTTCGAGGGGTCGGCGGTGGCTTGCGCCACCAAGGCGGGGTCCAGAGGCACTTCTACCTCGATCGGCTGAACAAACGCTGCTAGGGTTCCAAGTCGCAAGTCGTAGGCGATAGCGGACGCGACCAGAGGCGCAGCCATGGCCGGAGCCACGGTGAGTTCACGCAGCGTCAGGGACTGCGACGCCAAAAGCAGGCCTCCCGGCACGCCGACCCGGGCCGCGCCGGCACCGACTATGATCTGCAGAGTCGCCGCGGGTTCCACGGTCTGATCAACCAAAGTTCGGGACCTCCCGACCACGCTGCGCAGGATCGCGCCGACATCCGCCGTCGTGATACGGCCGTCCGCGTCGAGGTCCGCCAGTGGCAGGTTCGGCAAGTCCAGTCCCAGCACCATGCGTTTCGCCAGGGCGGCATCATCGATGCGCAGAACCCCGTCTTGGTTGACGTCGCCGCAGACCGGCCCCGAAACACGCGCGAACCGGGCTTCGGCCTGTTTCTCGCCGCTCATCACAACGTGGGCTACCCGGTCGGTCCCGGCGGCGTCGCCAAACCAACCCGCGAAAGCGTAACCGTCGGCCGGAGTGGCCGTGATCTGAGCCGTCGCGCCGTGCAGGTATACCGCCTTGTCAGGCCGAACCGTTCCGCCGCCATAAGGTGTGGCGGTGGCCGTCACGTAGTGATTGGAGGACAGGAACGTGACCGCAACCGAGACGTCGGCGTCGATCCCCGTCAGATCGTAGTGTTGCGTGCCACCGACCGACGCACCGTTGACGATGACATCGGCAACCTGATACCCCGCATCCGGGGTCATTTCAAGGGTCAGCGTGCCGCCGAGGGCGACCGTGGTTGCAGACAGGCCGACGGTTCCGTTTGTCGTTGGTTGCACCGTGACGAAGAACTGGTTGGAGGCGGCGAAATTTGCAGCCACGACCTGATCGCCCCCCAGGGTGATCGTGGCGGAACTGAAGCGTGGCGTGTCCACGGCACCGGTCCACGAAACGAACCGGAAACCGGATGCCGGCGCTGCGGTCAGAGTCACCACCTCGGCGGGGCTATAGGCGTAGCGACCGGCAGCCACGGTTCCACTTGGAACACGCGTAAGCGTGCCGCCCTCCGCCGGGTTGACGGTCAGGGTGAGGAATCGCGGCGTACCTGGAGTGTAGGTGCCAACCGCCGTGCCCGGCGTAGCCAGGGAAACGTCGACGACAACCGGTTCGGGGGCGGTGAAGCCCGGCAGGTCGCCCCAGGTCACGGTGTATCTGCCTACCGGCATCGCGACGTCGGACCATTCCCTGACCGTCCCGGTGTCGGCACTGACCGGTCTTGGCCCGGTCACGGAAAAGGGAGCATTGTCCGCGTTGCTGGTGAGGGTCAGCGTGCCGGCGTCCGGGTTTGCGAAGGACCACAGCAGACGGTTGTGCATGAGGTTGAAACCGAAGGCGGCGCCCGGTTCGACCCACGTCAGGTCCACCGTATCGGGACGGACCATGTTCGGCGACCAGCGCAGTCCCGGACTGCGGGCGCCGGGGCAGTCTGAGACGGCCAGTGCCACGGCGAAGTCGTCCGCGGATGTCCTGACATAAACACCCTCATACGCCCTTGTCTGAAGGTTGTACTGGTCGTACGCGATCAAGACCCGGTTGTCGGCATACACGCCTACGGTGGCGCCTGAAACGTTGACGGTGGACTCGGTGAGGACACGGCGTTCGAACAGCGAGCGCGACCGGTACGAGTAGGCGCCGTACACCAGTTGGCCGTTCTGGGTCTGCGCGTTTGTTTCGATCCAGGCCAGATGCAGAAGTCCGGCGTCGTCCACGGCCTGATCGCCGCCAAACCCGGGAACGCCCTCGCTCGAGATCCGGACCGGCGTAGCCCACCCGTTTGCGTCGCCGACCACCAGCATTCGGGCCTTGGCTCCGCCGGCCGCCAGAGAGTCGTAGGTGACGAAGCGGCGGTCGCCCGGGCCAAAACAGAAACGGGGCTCAAACGCACCGTAGTCCATGGCGTCGGTATCGGGGAGCAACGACAGGTCCAGGCTGCCGCTCCACGTTGTACCCTTGTCAGCCGACGTCTTGAACATCACGTTGAGCGGATAGTCTAACCACCCGAACCCCTGGAGCATGACAGCCGCCAGCGCGCCGGCGCTGTCGAACGCGATATGGGGCTGGTAGTCGAAGAGTGCCCATCCACCGTCCAGCAGCGGTACCGGCTGTGTCCAGGTCCGGCCATGATTCGTGGAGGTTGTGAGGTAGGAGCCGACGTTGAACGTGAAGCCCTGGTACAGAACGTTGTTGGTGTCGACGTCGAGTGACTGCACGGAACTGGAGTCAGGCATGTCTTCGGTGCGCACTGCGGCCGACCATGTGACGCCGTTGTCCGTAGTGCTCTTGATGTAGTTGAACCCTTTGCCAGCGTTTTCCGGGGCACGCCACGGGGTGTAGGCTACGAACAGTCGTCCTTCATGGTCACGCACCAGGCGCCGGTTCGAAGGCGTGGCGAAAAAACCGAACACGTCGTTGTCGATCACGGTCGGAGTCCCCACCGTGAGTTCGTCGTGAGACACCATCACCGTGTGGGCGGTGGGGTGGAAATTGTAGTAGGCGTCCACCGACGTCGTGCCGCCGGTCAGGAACATGCGGCCGTTTGCCAGACGAACCACGCCGGCACTGCCGACCCAGTAATCGTTGGCGACAGCAATGGACGGCGACGAGGTGCGCAAACCCGTCGTCAGATTGACCCGCGACGGCCAGACCAGCGACTCGACCCTGCCCGGCCGGCGGGTGGCTATGAGCAACGTCACTGCGGCAGAGTCGTCGGCGGCTAGCACCGGCGGAAACACATACGCATCATCCTGAGGCAGACCGGGATCGATCTGAACCTTGGTGAACACCTTGGTTACGGGGTCGAACACGGCCAGGGCATAGTCGCGGGTACCCCGCCGCGCGCCGAATACGTACCGGCCATCGCCTAGACGCTGGGCGCTCACTGCGAGCGGGATCCACGGCGTCAGGATCCACCCGGGGTCGTTGGCGAACAGGGAGGAAGACCTGATGGTAAAGGCGTTGGACGCCACGCTGTAGGCCTCCACGGTCTCGACCGTCCACTGGCCGAACGGGCTTAAGCCTCCAGCCACCACGGCGCCGCCATCGGCCGTGGGCACGACCAAAGGAAGGGCTCGGGCCACGTTCAGGGGTCCGGTGGCAAGGAACGCCTTGCTCTGCGGATTGTAGATCTCGCCGTGGGAGGCGCTGGCGAGGTCGTACCACCCGCCCGCGATCAGTACGCGGCCGTCCGACAACCGCGCACCGTTACAGTTGACACGGGCGCGTGTCAGGGTGGTGCCGGTTGATACCGCCGTGTTACTGGCTGGATCGAACAGTTGGGCCGTCGCATACCCCGGGGCCCCGCCCAGGTCGGTGGCACCGCCGGCCAGTAACCACGTCCCGTCGGCGAGTTGGACCAGGGCCCCACCGTCAAAGGGGAAGGGCAGGGTGTGCAGCGCAAATTCGTTGGCGACGTCGTCCCAGATCTCGAAACTCGCCAGGGATGAGAACCCGGCGCCGTGGCCGCCGAATACGGCCACACGGGCGGCACCGTTGGTGCCGTTCGGCAGAGCCACCGCGCCGTGCCCCATGCGCGCAACCTTCATGTCCGGCCCCGGCGCGATTTTGGCAACCGGGGTAAAGGTCGCGGTAACCGTACGGCTACGGTCCATGACCACGGTCCCGCTGGCCAGATTCCCGGTGGCGTCCCCGGTCCACCCGGCGAACCGGTATCCGGACGCACTGCTGGCGGTGAGGGTGATCTTCTGACCCGCAGTGTAGACATGGTTTTCACCCGCAGTCGGAATAGTTGTTCCTCCGCCGGACGGGGAGACGGTGATGCGCAGTGCTGGCGGAGTGGGCACGGTGATGTCCAGACTGAATTCCTGCACGCGAAACTGTCCCAGGGTGAGCTTGTCCATCACAAAGCGGACAATGCGCCGGGCCTCGGCGGGCAGCGTGAAGTTGGCGCTGAAAAACGAACTGGCCGGCCAGTTAACCACGGCGGCATTGTCGGGGTTCAGCAGGAGTTGACGGTGGGTGGCGCCGTTGGCGACGGTATATTCCAGATAGACGGCGAGCCCATTGCCAAGAGCCCCCCCGCCCTTGTTCATGGTGATGCTGGCGGTGCCCGAGACCCCTCCCGCATTGGTCACGGACAAAGTCTGCCATAAGAGATTCTGAACAGTAGGATAGGGTGCGGCGTTTTGCAGATCCGCCTCCCCGACCGTCCCGAAGGTAACAAAGGGGCTGAAAAAGGGAGGGAGTCCCACAGCCACCTCCCAATTCGAGCCGCACTGGTCGAAGGATCTATTCGACAGCAACTCGGTGGCCGCCGCTCCGGTTGCCAACAGAAACAGCGTCGATACACATGCAGTCCCCATGATCCACATGTGCGAAATCATCAGTCCGCATCCGTTCCTCATTTCTGTTCCTTGGCAGTGTCCGCCCCTGGGGTACGTAGGACAACAAACGTTCGTGGACTCAAGAACAGTACCGATCTTGCATTTCTTAACTCAAACCGCAGAACTACAAGCAGAGATCGCGACGTGCGTCAATTGATATTCACATCGCTCAGTAAAGCTTCCGCCCATACACGCGGAAACCGCGGAAGTGGAAGCGGCCGGGGGGCTGGGTCTTGTCCGTGCCGGGAACGCGCTCGATGCGCACGTAGCGCGCCTTGACGCCCTTGCCGGCGAGGTCTACGGGAAAGACGGCCTCAGCCTTCTCGAACGACCCCACGTCCTGCCACGTCTTGCCATCGAGCGAGGCCGAGACTTTCAGCGGCGCGGCCCACAGGAACTCGGCATCCGTCGCCGCGGACTCGTAGCGGTTCAGCAGCACGATGCCGCTCAGCTCCCCTTCGCCGGGCAGCTGGACCTGCGCCCAGGGCTTCTCTTCGTTGTTGGTGTCGAACCAGCCGCCGAAGCCGCCGCCCAGGACCTGCGCGTACGAGAGCGGCCGGTCGTGCTGGCAGGCGCTGCTGGTCTGCAGCAGGCCGTCCTGGCTCAACAGGTCGCCGGG
>CAYOBW010000271.1:0-10059 GCA_964402115.1 uncultured Victivallales bacterium | reverse complement strand
TCAGCCCTCTCCCGCTGGGAGAGGGGCGGGGTGAGGGTTGAGGGCGAAGCCCACATTAGAACCGATACTCTAGCGAGGCTGTCACGCTGTGCTGGATCTCCATGAAGAGCGCGTCGGCGTTGTCGGGGAACGTCACGATGCCGGTCTCCGTGGCGGCGAAGGAGTAGAGCCACTCGCGCCGGTAGTCGAGCCGGAGCAGGAAGTGCTGCGGAAACGCGTAGGCGAGGCCCACGACGCCGTCGAGCCCGTACGCCAGGGCATGCTGATCCGTGTACTCGTCGCGGATCCGCCCGTCGGCCCAGGCCGTGTCGTTGCCGTTGCGCGCTAGGCCGGAGGCCTCGCCGAAGAGCAGTCCGATGTCGCCATACGCCCGGAAGCGCTCGCCGCGGAAGGGGCGGACTTCGCCATAGTAGCCGCCGGTGATGAGATACCACGTCACGCCATCGCTTTCCTCGAGGACGTCCTCGCTTTCGGTGATTCGGATTTCTTTGGTCGTGCCCAGGTAGCGGGCGCCGACCGTCCAGCCCCACGCGGCCCAGTCGTTGCTGTCGGTCGGCTGCCGCCAGATGCCGATCACGTCCCGGCGCGTGGTCGAGATCTTGTGCGTGCAGTTGTCGTCCCGGTAGTCGAAGTCGTAGTCCGACAGCATGAGCGTGAGATCCAGGATGCCGCCGCCGCGGCTGATGGCTGCATGCAAGCCCCAGCCCAGGCCGTCGGACGAACCGTCGCGCCACCGTTCGGACTTGTCGGCCTCGTAGTCGGCACGGTGCTGCAGGGCGTCGTGCGTGTAGATGTACACGCGCGTCTGCGCGCCCGCTGCGATATTCCAGGCCGCCGGCTTCTCCGTCTCTGTCTCGGTCGCGTCCATACTCGCGGGCGGCACGTCCAGCGCCGACTCCGCCGCGCCGACCGTCCAGACCGCCGCCAGACTCCACCCCAGCATCCATCCCCGTGTTCTTGTCTGCATCGTCTGTTCCTCCGCTTCTGTTGCTCTCTGCTTGCTTGCCGTGTTGTTGTTGTTGCTTCCGACGGTTCCCCCGTCACGCGCATTCCGGCCCCTCAGCCGCGGGTGCGGGCGACCCGTTCCACCTGTTCGAGATAGCGCGCCACGTCGTCGCGCGGGCGCAGTTCCTGCGCGCGCTTGAGCAGTGGCACGGCCTCCTGGTAGCGGCCGGCCTTCACGAGGCACTGGGCGTGCCGCAGGCGCGCCTCCGCCTCGAAGCGCGACAGGCCGGCGGCGCGCTCGAAACAGAAAGCCGCCTTCTCGGTCAAGCCGGCTCCGGCCTGGTGGCGTCCCAGCATGATGAGCGCCTCGCCGTCCAGCGGGTCTAGCGCGACCAGCTCCTCCAGCAAACGCATCTGCTCGCCACCGCCGGCGCCGGTGGCTGCGAGGCGGGCCTCGAGTTTCAGCAGGCGCCGCTTGTCGTCGGCCGGCAGGCCGTTCGCGCCGGCCTGCGTCTTGAGGGCGGTGGCGAGAGTCCGCGCTTCGGCCGAGGCGCCGCGGGCGGCGAGCACTTCGGCATTGCGCAGCGCGCGGGCGAGGCTGCCGTCGCCGCCCTTGTCCAGGGCGCGCCGGTAGGCATCGGCGGCGAGATCGGGCAGGTTCTCGTTGACGTAGATGTCGCCCAGCGTGTTGAGGCTCTGTGCCGAGGACTGACCCGCGAGAGCAAGGTACTCGAAGTTCTCCGCCGCCTTGACCGGCTGCTTCATGCCGAGGTAGGCGTTGGCTTGGAGGATCCAGTACTCCGGGCGGTCCGGCGCGCGGGCGATGAGGGTCTGACAGAGCGTGGCCGCCTCCTCGTAGCGGCCCTGCTTGAAGAGACTGCGGGCCAGCCCGGTCTGCCAATCCGTGGTGTCCGGCTGCAGCAACATGGCCTGGCGATAGGCGCTCTCCGCCGGCAATGGACGGTCGGTCTGGAGGTAGGCGAAGCCCAGCAAACCGTACGTCAGACCGTCGTTCTCGCCCAGCTCCAGCGCGCGCGTGAGCGCCGGCGCCGCCTTGTCGAACTGCCCCAGCCGCATGGCCACGACGCCCAGGTTCTTGTGGGCCCGCAGGTACGACGGGAACTTGTCCGCCGCCCGGCGATACCAGGCGGCGGCCAGCTCCAGCCGCTCGTGCTGGAAGTGGACGTTGCCGATCGTGAAGTCGAACAGGGCGGTGGCCCCCGGCGTTTTCGCCAGGGGTTCGAGCAGCTTGCGCGCGCGTTCGTCCCCGCCCTTCTGCGGCATGAGCAGCAGCGCCTGCTCCAGTTGCTCGCGCTCCAGCGGGGTGACGCGGGGCTCGATCTCGGCGCGCGTCCCGTACGAACCCAGAAACTGGCGCCGGAAGGCGGGGTCGTGCCAGACCTCGAGCGGCCACTCGTTCGTGTCGGCGCCTTCCGCCAGCGTGGCGGCGGTCAACCCGGCCATCAAAACTGTCGCAAACATGCATCGCATACTGTCACCCGCCCATGAATGTGATGGGAACCCGCATCCGGAACGACACCGCCGCGCCGTTGCGCTTGCCCGGCTCGAAACGCCACTTGCGCACGGCTTCCAGCGCCGGCCGATCGAAAGCGGGGTTCGTGGACTTCTGGACGAGCGGATTGACGACGCGTCCGCCCGGATCCACGAGGAACAGCACATGCACGGAGCCGGCGAGCTTGCGCTTCCGCAACTCGGCGGGGTAGTCGGGCGGCGGCTGGTGCACGACCCGCGGGGCCTGATCCAGGTCTTCCAGCGAGAAGACGGCTTCGGCGTCCTGTCCCGCGTCCTGCGGGCGGTCCGTGGCTGCGCCCGGCAGCCGCACGGCGAAATCGCCGCCCACCCCGTCGCCCGCGCCGCCGGGGTTGAGCGCGAGCTCGAGTTGCGCGAGATCCAGCGGGGCCGCGAGATCCGGCAGCTCGGGCGGCGTCTCCGGTCGCGCTTCCTCCTTGGGCGGCTCGTTGGCCGGTGGCGGGGGCGGGGGGGGCAGGCTGACGCTGGCAACCGACCGCACTTCCAGATCCTCCTTGCGCTGATTGCCGACCTGCTCGAGGAAGGGCAGGATCAGGAAGAAAACCAACGTCAGGCCGAACGCCAGCGCCAGCGCCAGGCCCAGGCGGCCCAGGGCGGTCAGCATGCGTGCCAGCGCCATGACGAAACGGCCCATGCTCAGTGCGCCTCCCGCCGCGTGGCGAGGCTGACCTTCTTCGCCCCGCCCAGCTTGGCTTCGTCAATCACCCGCACCAGCAGCCCGGACGGCACCGTCTGATCGGCCTGCACGATGACCGGCAAGTCCTCCTTCTGGAGCATGCGGGCCACGGTCGGCCGGACGCCGCCGATGCCGATGTCGCGTCCGCCGTAAACGACCGCGCCCTGCGCCGTGATGGCCAGCAGCACGCTGTTCTTCTCCAGCTGCACAGCCGCCGCGGCCTGCGGCTTGTCCACCTCGACGCCCGTCTCCTCCACGAAGGAGGTGGTGACGATGAAGAAGAGCAGCAGGATGAAAATGCAGTCGATCAGCGCGGACATGTCTATGCCCGCATCGCCGCCGTCGTCGCCGCCCATGTTGCGAAAGCGTCCCATGAGTTCTCCGTCTCCGTCTGCCCCGCCGTTACGCCGCCCGGGCCGTGCCGTCTGCTCCGCGCTGCCAGGCCTGCATGCACATGCTTTCCACCTGCGCCATCCGTTTGCCGTAGAGGAGCTGCTGGCGTGTCAGCGCGAACTGGAACATGAGGCCGCTGAGGGCGAGCACGAGGCCGGTCTCCGTCGTGATCAACGCCTCCGATATTCCGCTCGCGATCATGCCCATCGTCTTCTCGCCGCCGCCGCCGCTGGCCAGCGCCTTGAACGTCGTCAGCATCCCCGTCACCGTGCCGAGCAGGCCGAGCAGGGGCGCGGCCGTCACGCTCACCTTCATGACTTGGAGGTCGCGCTGGATCGGCGCCAGCTCGGCGTTGATCAGGGCGGCGAAGTAGTGCTCCATCTCGGCCAGCGTCCCGCAGGCCATGGCCTCGCCGATGATCCGGCTCAGCACGCCGCGTACGGCGGGGTTGCGCTCCCAGCGGCGCCAGGCGCGTTTGGGCGAGGCGAAGAAGTTGCGCGCCGTCAGCTGGAACAGGATGAAGAGCCCCAGGGTGAATATGACCATGCCGTCCACGGCCAGCGCGAGCATGCCCCAGCCGCCCGACTTCCAGATGGCACAGGCCTCCTGCACGAACGGGTGCGCCGCCTGGGCCCGGGCCGCCACGTGGCGTACCGCCTCCCAGGCGTGCGCGAGCAGGGCTGTCAGCGCCTCTTCGTTCATGCCGTGCCTCCCGCCGCCGCCAGGGCGACCACCGGTCCGGCGGGCGCGGGCGGCTCCGCGGCCGGTGCGGCCGGGGCGGAGGGCGCCGCGGCTGTGGCGCCCGCTGCCGTGGTCCCCGCCGCCCGCCGCTTCTCGATGGCGCCCAGGAAGGCGATGGCGATCCGCTCCAGGCGATCCTGCAGGCCCTTCGCCTTGCGCGAGAGAAACGCGTGGATCAGCACGGAGGGAATGGCCACGTACAGCCCGTACTCCGTCGTGATCAGCGCTTCCGAAATGCCGGCCGACAGCATTTTGATGTCGCCCGAGCCGAACACGGTGATCAGCTTGAAGGTTGTGATGATGCCCGTCACCGTGCCGAGGAGACCGAGGAGCGGGGCGCAGGCTGCCGTGACGGCGATGAAGGGGAGGGCGCGCTGCAGCTCGTGGCGCGTGCGCAGCATCTGCTCGAACATCAGTTCCTCGATCAACTCCTTGGGGCCGTGGTAGTGCGCGGCGCCGGCCCGCAGCATCCGGCCGGCGTGGCCGCGGATGCCCTTGGCCGCGGCCTGCACGGCCGCCGCGTCGCCCGTGGCCACGGCGGCGAGCAGCCGGTTCAGCTTCCGCTTGCCCGGCAGCCGGGTGAACGTCAGCGCCAGCCACTTGAACGCGGCAACGAGCGCCGCCAGCCCCGCGATGCCAAGGATGGGGTACATCACCGCCCCGCCGCGGAGAATGTGTTCAACCAGCGTTTCGCTCAGCTCCTCGACCTTGCGCGCGTTGCCCAGGCTGGAGTCGAACGGCATGCAGCCCCGCCCCGTCTCGACCAGCGCGCGCGTGGCCGCCGCGCAGGCGGGATCGGCGTAGGGCAGCACCGCGGGTTCGAGGGAGCCCAGCCGCTGTTCGACGACGCCCGCCAGCGCGCCCTCGCGCGCGGCGAAGTAGGCCACCGGCCCGAGCAGCACGAACGTGCCCGGCAGCACGATGCCGTCCGGTCCGGCCGCCCGGCCCTCGTAACGCGCCCCGCCGGCGAGTTCGTCGAGCCGGTCGAGACTGGCGGTCGTCGCCGCGATCTGGGCGGCAAAGGCCTCCGCGGGCTTGAGGTTGCCGTTTTCGGGCGCCAGCCGCGCCGTTTCGATGACGGCCTGGTAGCGGGCCAGTTCCGCGATGTGCAGCCGTGTCTCCAGGTTGCGGACGTACTCGCCGAGCAGATTCGCGAGGTACGCCTTCTCCGTCTCGCGCGTCTTGATCTCGTTGCGGATATTGTTCAGATCGAGGCTGCGGCCGTCGAGTTGCCGTCGGACCGCCTCGTGTGCCGCCCGCGCGTCGAGCAGGGTCTGCTCGTGGCGGGCCAGCTCCGCCGCGAGCGGCACCTTGGCGTCGGCGATCTCGGCCCGCAGGGCCGCCAGCTCCGTGAGGCTCGCGGCCAGTGCCGTCGCCGGAGCGGTGGCGCGCCCGGCCGCGCCCGTCGCGGCGGCCGCGACCGCGTTCGTCCCCGCCCCGGCGGGTGCGCCGTGCGCCGTCGCCAGCATGCCGGCGGCCAGGCCGCCTGCCCATGATCGCATCCATCGCCTGCTGCTCATGCTCTCGCTCTCCCGTCTCTCCGCGCTCACCGTACGTCCAGCGGCAGCGCGACATAGGCTGCCGGCCGCTCGTTGCGCTGAATGCCGATCATGTCCGCAATCGCTGTCGCCAGCGCGTTGCTTGGCGTCCACTGCCAGCCCTCCGCGGCGGGCACGCCCACGCCGGCTATGCCGCCGTTCGGGCTGGCGTAGTAGGCCGTCCCGATGCCGACATAGACCACCGTCACCTCTGCGTTCGTCCCGCCCGGCAGCGCACGCACCTCGCTGACGACCGTCAGCTCGCGGCTGGCCTTGTTCACCTCGTTGAGGATGCCGACGACGTTCTGAAAGCGCTCGGAAAGGCCGAGCCGCGTCTTGGCCGGATCGGCCGGCACGCGCTGGCTGAGGGGCTTGAGGCGGTCGCGCAGCGGGGCCGGCAACCGGGTCGTCAACGCCCGCACCCGCTGCTCGAGGCGGGCGATGGCGTCGGCCAGTCCGGCGGTGGCGGTCTGGAGTTCGCCGTTCTGCGCCTGCAGCTCCGCGAGTTTCGTGTCGGCGACGCCGATTTCGGCGCGGGTCTCGGCCGTGCGTGTCCGGAACCCCTCCTGCTCGCGTTGCACGAGCTGGATGCGCTCGCCGAGAAACTCCTGCCCCGTGCGCCACTCCTGGCGCTCCTGCGAGATGAGGCGGCGGGTCGCCACCCACTGCTCCAGCGCGGCGCGCTGGGTATCGAGTTCCGCCGCCGTCACCGCCGGCGTTGCCTCCGCGGCGCCGGCCGCCGCGGGCGCCGCGCAGGCCGCCGCCAGCGCCGCCAGGCCGCCCAGCCGGCTCCGCCAATCCGTCCTTCGTCTCTCGCTATGCATGCTGTCTCGCTCCCTCCGCCGTCTGCCCCCGCCGCTCAGTACGACGCACTGAGGCTGAAGGCGAACTCCCGGCTCGTCGGCACCTCGCTGCGCGACCAGTACTGGCCGTCCGCCTCGTAGTATTGCCGGACCTCCGACTTCTGCGGCTGTTTGGCGCTGAAGCCGACCGTCCAGTGTTTGAACAGTTTCTGGGATATCCCGAACGTGAGATGGCGCATGCCGGCCTGGTACAGGTTGGGGGTGTAGGACGCGCCGCCGCTGGATTCGCTGTACGACTCGCCGGCGATCAGCATGTGGCCGCTGTAGGAGTAGAAGACATTGAAACTCGTGCCCAGCCGGTTCTCGAAGGTCAGGTTGAGGTTCATCAGGCGGTCCGGCTGCGCCTGCATGGCGCGCTCCGTGTTCCCGGAAAACGGTGCGAGGTCGGCGATCCGCTGCTCGTCGTAGGGCACGGAGGAGTTCAGCCGCGTGTAGTTGGCGCCGACGGTGAAACCGTCCAGCCACGCCGTCAGCGCGCCGAGCGGTTGCCGCCACTCCAGCTCGATGCCCGAAACCTCGGCCTCCGGGTAGTTGACGGGCAGGATGAACACGTCCGCGTCCTTGGTCCAGAGATCGCGGTCAATGACGTTGGCAATCTCCTTCTCGAAGGCGCTGAAGCCGACCAGCGCCCCCTTGCCGTAGAACCACTCCGCGCGGACGTCGCGGTTCTCCATGTCGGAGATGACGAGATCGCGATTGCCGACGAAACGGTCGTTGGAACCGTAGACCGGCGAGAGCACGGGCGTGATCTCCTTGAACGTCGGACGGGCGATCGTGCGGCTCCAGTTCAGGCGGAAGAAGAGCTGCTCGCGCGGTTCCAGGATGAGCCCGAACGCCGGCAGCATGTCCGTGCGGTGGATCGCCACCCCCGCCTCCGTCTCGGGCACCTGCGCCTGGCGAATGACCTTGGCCCCGTTCTCGTCCTCCTCGGGCCGCCACACCAGCAACGTGTCGTTGGCTGAGTGGGAGTCCACGACCGTGTCCATGTCCGTGCTCTCCCACCGGGCGCCGCCCACGAGCCGCAGCCAGGGCGCCACGGGCAGGTCGTACATGGCGTAGCTCGCCTCGATGTTCTGGCGCCCCTCGTAGTCAATGGGGTCCTGCTGGGCGAAGTTGCCGGGCTTCACCACCGTGCCGAAGACGTCCACGGGCCGGCCCAGCCGGCCGAGGTTGTTGCCGTGCAGCGTGTCCCACAGGGGGGTGCGCCCCGTGGACGAGATGGACGGTGTGTAGCGCAGATCGGGAACGGGGTACGCGTTGTCCAGGTAGCCGGCATAGGTCTGGTTGCGGCCGTCCACGCGGATGCGCGTGCTGACCGGGGGGTAGTCGTACGCCACGTAGTCGCTGCTGAACGCGCGGTGCACGACATCGCGAAACGTGCCGCCCTTCAGGCTGCCCGGGTCCTCGTGGGCGGTCACGAACGGGAATTTGAAGTTGAAGGCCTGCTGATCGCTGGTCTCCTCGATGAAGTACCACGTCCGCACGCAGGAGGGGTTGCCCCAGAAGGGCGTGCCTGCGGTGTTGTACATCGCCTCGCTTTCGGTGCGGTCGGGCTGGTCGAGCCGCGAGACGCTGTGCGCGGAGGTCCAGTCCAATTCCGGCGCCCGCAGGGTGAGGCTGCCGGCGAAAGGCAGCCCGTCGAACAAGCCGAAGCGGTGGCGGCCGCGCCACTGCCGCGTGTCGAGGTCGCGCTCCGTGTAGTCCAGGATGTCCTTGAAGCCGACGTTTTGCGGCGAGTAGACGGTCTCCTCGACCTCGATGTCGCGCCGCTGCTCGGTCGAGATGTTGTCCATGGCGTGGCTTGCCAGCCAGGCGTAGGAGAAGGAGTGGTTTTCGCCGGCCTCGAGGCCGAGGGTGAGCACGCGGCCCCAGAGCACGCTCTCCACGCCGCGCGATTCGTGCAGGGCCTGCTTGACCTCGATGGCCTCCTCGTCGCCGGTGTTGGCGCGCACGACTTGCTTGACGGCATCGAAGTAGCCGTCGTACTTGCGGCTGTAGGCCGTGGAGAGCAATCCGCCGAAACGCCAGCCCCAGCCGGGATCGAAGTGCTCGGCGACGGTCAAGCCCCAGCTTTCGTCCGGCGGCGGCGCGCGCCGGGTCGTGCCCACCGCCGTGGTCAGGCGGCGCGTGATCTGGTCCAACGCGTCCTCCTTCGCCGAGACGCTGCCATCGAAATCGCGGCGGCGATCGAGGACGGGGATGTCGAAACTGCGCATCTGGAGCGCGCGGTCCGTGGCCTCGCCCCAGTAGGTCGTGCGGCGCGCATTCGAGATGAACTGCTCGTTCTGCGTGATGCCCCGCCGGTAGCCCTTGCTCAGCTTGGCCGACAACCCCCGCTCCTCGGGCAGGCTGCGGGTGATCAGGTTGATGGACCCCGCGCCGGCGTCCCCCTGTTGGTCGGGGAGGAAGGTCTTGGTCACCTGCAAGCTCTCGATGAGCGCCGTCGGGAACTGGTCGAGTTGGACGGCACGCTTCTCGGGATCGGCCGACGGCAGGCGGACGCCGTTGATCTGGGCGCTGGTGTAGCGGTCGCCCAGGCCGCGGATGACGGCGTACTTGCCGTCCTCGACGGACGCGCCGGCGACGAGTTTCAGCGCGCCGGCCACGGTGCTTTGCCCGGCCTTGCCGATGAGTTCCGCGCCCACGGCATCCATCACCGCCGGCGTCTCCTGCCGCACCTGCAGGAGGCCCGCCTCGGACGCGGCGGCAAGGTCCATGTCGCGCACGACCAGTTCCTCCATGTCGGTGAACTCGCCGCGCATCTTCAGCGCGATGTCGGCCAGGCGGCCGGACGCGACCACCACGGACGACTCGACCCGGCGTTCGTAACCTGACTTGCTGAACAACACCGTGTAGGCTCCTGGCGGTACATTCGTGAAGAACGTGCTGCCGTCCGCGCCGGTCTTCGACCGGGCCTGCAGTTCCAGCACCCGCACGTCAACCTGCGGCACCGGGCCGCCGAACTCGGCGTCGGTGACGACGGCGCGCACGCCGCCGGCGGGTTCGTCCGCCGCGCGTGCCGCCACCGTCGCGAGCACCAGCGCCGCGGCAGTCCGCAGGCCGCGCACGACGGCGCGCCCCGCGGCCCGCCGTGCCTGACCGCAGCGCCGTGTGGCGTACGCCGTCATGCGCCACCCGGGCCCTTCGCGGGTACGCCGCGGGCGACCCCCTCCCGAACCGTCTGCATCACAGTTGTCGGCCACGCTTCCGGTTGTTCCGCCAACCGCAGGCACAATTCCGCCCAGAGTCCCAGCCGCGGCACGGGGCTCGCACAACCTTCAGCCGCCTGCCAGGCCGTGGCGGCGAGGCGGGCCGCGGTCGCGCGCTCGCCACAGCGCGCCGCGGCCGCGGC
>CAYOBW010000270.1:0-10133 GCA_964402115.1 uncultured Victivallales bacterium | reverse complement strand
TATCGGGGTCGCTCTCCTCGGGTGGTGTTCCCATGGCCACCATCGGATGGGGATGGCGATACCGACCCCGATACCGACCCCGACGCCGAGTGGGCATTCCTCCCTCAACCCTTTCGCTCTTCCTCTTTCTCTGTGCGTTCCGCCAACGTCAGCGTTCAGGGTGCCGAGCTTGCGAGCCTACTCTGCGCGCCGAGGTTGGCCCGTGTTGCGCGGGCGCCACCGCGTCCCCCGCCATGTCGTCCCCGCTGCTCGTCAGAGTACCGGCTTCAGCCGGGCGCGGCGGCCTGAAGGCCCGCCGCCAGCTTCCGCCTGAAGGCGGTACTCCGACAAGCATTCCGCCCATCCGCGCCTCGCCCGCTTCCTGCCGCGCGCCGGGCCAACGACCGGCGTCATGGTGGCGAGCTTGCGAGCCTACCAGGCGCGCCGTGCTGGCACCTTCTTCTGCTGCCGATCATGGCGATTTCCGCCTGGCAAGGCAAGCGCACGCCGAAAACTCCGCCTTCCGATCCGCGTTCTTCCGCGACCATCTGCGGCGACGCTTCTTCCCACAATCGTCTAAGCGGGTGGAGTAAGTGTAACCGATTAAGAGCGGGAGTAAGCGTGTCGAGTAAGTGTAGATACAGGGCGGTTTGACACTTGCTCGCTACACTTCGTCCCCACACTTAATCATCCTCTACACTCACTCCTCTTGATCGTTCCCCTTGTCACGTTCGGCCAACGATGGCGGTGAACCTCGCCGCGCTTCGTGGCGTAGTGTTCCACCGCATGGTTGGGGCAGCCTTCTTCAATGCCTCGCCCGAATCCGAAAGAAAAGCATCCGGTTTGTTGCTCCAAAGGTAATGACGGCATTCGTCAACGGCGTGGGCGGCGGTATCCCGTAGATCGCGGTCCACTGCTCGGTAGTGTTCACCAGGTCGGTCCGGATTTCCAGAAACTGCCAGGCGTCGCGCCCGCCCTTCCAGTCAAGACGCACGCCGCCCCACTGCTCACGGATCGAGAGAAGGCACAGCACCGACTCGGCGTTGGTCGGGTCGGTGTCAGCAACAATCTCGTCGGCGTCCTTCATGCCGTCCCCATCTACATCCGAGAACGTGCCCCAGTAAGGCGACTCATAGGCGCCCATATCTACTCGCCCACACTGAATGCGCCCGTTGCTGTCCAGATCGGTCGTGCCGGAAACAGAGGCATCGTTGCCCGTGTTGATGCACGGCGACGTGGCCAATGAATGGAAGTTGCTTTTCGTCAGGTTCACAAACTGCGGTTCGTTGGTGAAGCTGGCCGTTCCGCCAGCAGCCGGCGTTGTACAGCAATGCGACATCCTGCTCTCATACCAATTTGCGTATCTCGGCGCTATGTTGTAGTACGCGATACAGTTGTTGAGCGTGCCTCCGAACGCCCCTCCGCCGACGGTGTCCCAACCGTTGGCCACATTGGCCACGAGTGTGCAGTTGTGTAACGTGCTCTCGTACGACCCGCCGCCGTACCTGGCGGAGTTGTAAGTGAGCACACAGTTACTCAGCGTACCTACGTACGCCCCGCCACCCTCGAAATACGCCGAGTTGGCCGAAAGTACGCAGTTGTTCAGTGTGCCGTAACACAACCCGCCACCGTTATGGTCGGCGGAGTTGCCCGTGAGTGTGCAGTCGGTCAAATCGCAACTGGACGCCCCACCACCCCATGTAGCCGCGTTGCCCGTGAGCGTGCAGTTGCTCAACGTGCCAACGTAGGCTCCGCCGCCATACTGAGACCAGTTGGCCGAAAGGACACAGTTGTTCAGTCTACCCTCCCCCGCCCCGCCACCGCCGTAGTAGGCGTAATTGCCCGTGAGTGTGCAGTCGGTCAAATCGCAGTTGGACGCCCCCCCACCGCTGAAAGCCCCATTGCCTGTGAGGGTGCAACAAATCAGCGTACCTGCGAAAGCGCCGCCGCCACTGTCTCCGGCCAAATTGCCCGTGAGCGTGCAGCGATTCAGCACGCCGCCGTACACCCCGCCGCCGTTTCCATCAGGGGCGGTGTTGCCCATGAGTTTGCAGTCGTTCAGCGTGCCGCCGTACGCTCCTCCCCCTGATTTGTCGGCCGTGTTGCCCGTGAGGGTGCAGTTCGAGAGGATGCCGGCGGGTTCGCACCACGCCCCGCCACCGCTGCATTCACGGCTGTAGTCGCCCCAGGCGCGCGTCGCGCCGTTGGTCAGCGTGAAGCCGACGAGCACCGCGCCGTTGGTGACGTAGGCGCAGCGGACGGCGCTGTCGCCGATTGGCCCTTCTCCCTTGATGACCGTAAACTCAGGGCCGTTCACGCTGCACACCGCGACGGCGCGACCGATGTTGACGCGGTTGGTCATCGTTCCCGATGACGCCGGTCTGCCGCCGGTGTCGTAGACCCCGTTGGTCACCAGCACTGTGTCTCCGTCCTCGGCCGCGTCCACGGCATCCTGAATACTCGTCGCGGCCGTGGCCCAGTTCGTGTACGGCGCGGCAGGCGCGAGGTTGTTTAAGTCAACATAGAGAGTTATCCCTTGTGCGAGCCTCGGCGAAAAACACACCAGCGCAACAAGTAACCAAGATGATGTGCCCATCAGGGTTGCGACGGTCTGACCTGTGGCGTGTTGTTTCATGCGACTCTCTGCGCCCAACGTTACAAATCAACCTCCGAGCGGAACGCGAGGTAGTGTTGCTTTTGTTTGTTGGACTTGGTCTTCCTTTTCCGTTTTGTGTCTTCGGTTGTCAAACGAACCACCCGACAATAAATGGCGGCAACAAGGCCAGAGCCAAGCATATCGAGATGAACTTGACCGCGTCACGTACCGACCAACATTTCCGTCGGGTCCAGCGCACCGCAGTTCCGGCTGCACCGATGATGAATGCAAACGGGGAAAGGCCCATAGCCCCCCAGCAACCAACCCAGATACACGTGCCATTACCAGTGACATAACCGGCGTAGAACGAGGCCAGAAAGCCCACAACGACAAGGGTGCTGGCGCAGGCAGCCCCAGCCGCCAGACTGGCAACCACCACGAGACCGATTCGAGCGCCAGTCGAGATGGGATATGGCGATTGGTCGTTCATCTTCTCTCGTCCAACCTCTGTCCTGTAGACGTCGAGGTCGGAAGTCACGGGCCCGGCCAAGGGCCAAGGACTACCGCAGCGCCTACGGCGGGGGTGGACGTGACGTGTGCAGCACTCCACCCCCCGTCACCAAGGCGGAAACTAGAACTTCAGGGGTGGAGGCACAAGGTAAAACGGCGGGCGGAGGCCTGAAGGCCTGAAGTGTGGGGGGCAGACACGGCAACAGACGAAAGTCCGGCGGTCGACTCCCGTGGCGGCGTACGGGGCTATGGAGATTGGATAGTCGCGGGGCGCCGCTATGGGCCTTGGGCGAAGGCCGGCTGCAACGGCGTTGTGGGGGCGGGTGCCGACTGACGGGCGCCCCCTGCATATGGGCGAGGGCGTCGTGGGCGGAGGAGACCGGGCAACGGACGGGAGTCCGGCGGTTCCCGACGGTGGCGGGTGATGGGGCGGCGGTGGTCGGCCTCCACCCGCCGTTGTCCCACGCACGCCCGCTCCCCCCGTGGCGCCGGTATCCGACCGGCGCTGACGCTTCCAGATGCGGAGCAGGCGGATGCCCGCAAACTGGCCTGCTTGTGCTTGGAAGGGGGCGCACTTGTCGCCGGCACGCTTTGAACATGGCCGTTCATCCTTCCCCTGGGGGACCTGCAAGGACGGCCCGGGCGCACCGTCCTACGCGGGATGGCCCTCCCGGGCCGTCCCGGCGGAGGGCGAGAGGTTGGGGGACGCGGCTACGGTCGCGCCGGCAGTTCGACGACGTCTTCACCCTGCGACACCACGTCCACGACGCGCGCGCCGTCCACGATCACCTGGTAGCGCACGCCGGGCTTGGCGCGGACGTGCGCCCGGCCGTCCCGCAGCGTGACGGGGAACGGCGCCACCACGCAATGCTGCCCGTCGCGGGCCACCGCCAGGGCATCCAGTTCGCCGTCCAGGACCAGCCGCAGGCTCAGCATCGCACAGGGGTTGATCATGGGGCCGTTGCGGCGCTGCGTGGCCAGGACGAAGCTGTCCGGCAGGCAGCCGGCATACGGGCCGTCCGGGCACTGCATCTGCTCCGCGGTGAGCAGAATGCCGCGGGCCACCCGGTTCCAGTCCAGGGTCTGATCGTGCTTTGCCAAACCGGCCAGGGCGTGGGCATAGACGTACCCGCACCACTGCACCGGCAGGCCCATCCAGTTGGGCGCCCGCCAGTTGGTCGCGCCGTACACCGCGATGGTGGCGTAAGGCATCACGGGGTAGCTGCCCCACAGGTACACGAACGGCATGCCGCTCAGCGCCCAGCGCCGCGCCCCGGCCAGATAGGCGGGGTTGCGCGTCAGTTCATAGCCGCGCGTGAAAGCCGCCACCAGGTGGGCCGACGCGAGAATGTCGGGCGTGTGCAGCGACAGCTCCCACGTCTGGGCGCCCCGCGGCGTGTCGAAGTGCCGGGTGATGAATTCGAGCCCTTTCAAGCCGGCCGCCTGGGCTGCGGCGTCGCCCGTCAGCCACGCGCCGTCGAGCAGCGCCGCCGCGTGGCGTGCGCACAGCCCGCTCGCCGTATCCTCGTTGTGTCCCCGCCGGTACGGTCCGGCATAGCGCCAGGAGCCGTCCTCCTTCTGCGTGCGGATCAAGTCGGCGGCCTGCTCCCGACAGCGTGCCAGCCACTCCGCGGCGTGACCTGTCGCCAGGTAGATCGCCTCGTTGCGGATGTGGCTGCCCCCGGGCACGAGGTTGGGCCAGGCCGGCTGCTCGCCTGTCAGCCGCCAGAGCGTCGAGGCCACGTCGGCAAACGGCTGGCGCGGCCAGCTCGCTTCCGCGCAGTGGCCCCAGCCTTGTTCGTTGCGCAGGCAGCCCCGCAACGCCGCCAGGCACAGCTGATCCTGCGCGGCCTGGTCGCGCGGCCGGACGGGCAGGGGGGGCAGCCCGCGCTGCCGCACCGCCCACAGCGTGGCTTCCTCGATCGGTCCCGCCGCCCGGACCAGGATCTCCGCCTCGATCTTCTTTCCGCGCAGGGCCATCCGGTTGTCAGGCGTGCCCTCGAAGAAGTTCGGCACGGCGTACACCGGCCGGAGCGACATCTCCTGCCACGTGACGGCCACCGTGGCCAGCTCCGTTACGCACGCCATCAGCGGCAGGGTCACCATCAACGGATCCGGCGCGAAGCGCACGTGCTCGGGGGTTTCGATGTCCAGCGTCGAGGATGACGCCTCGCCCCGGCTGAGGTACTCGAGCCCGGCGAACACACCCTGCCGCAGCTCGCCTGGCGCGCGCACGACGGGTCCCTCGTAATCCTGCGCGCCGACGATGGCAACCCGGATGACGTCTCCGGCCAGGGTGAGCGTGACCTCGACGCCGTCGCCGCGCAGCGTGACCGGTCCCGTGCCGGAGGCCTCCGCCTGCAGCAGGACCGGCGTGCCATCCACCCCGTGCACGAGCGGGGCGATGACCGCGACAGCTTGTCCGGCACGTTCGATCAGCGCCCCCTTGCCGTCGCAAGCCACGCGCAGACGCAACCCGTCCCCCTCCCGGTCTACCCACTGCCCCTCGCCGCCGGGGTGGAAGAGGTGCAGCGTGCGGCGCAGGGGCGGATACCCTTGCGGCACGATGTCCACGGTGAAAGCTTCGAACGCCGCCTTGCTGGTGGAAATCAGTTGCACGGGTGAGGTCCGCCCCGCCTCGAACACCACCCCGTTCCCGTTCACGGTGGCTGGCACCGCGTTCGTGGCGTGGTTGTGCACGTACGCCACGACCGTACGGTCCGCGACCTCCACCCGCTCGACTTCCAGCGCGTGCAGGTTGGCCTGAATCAGGCGCACGTCCGCCACTTCGACCAGCCCCGGCTCTCCGCCGGGATCGAGCCGCAGCGCCGTCACGGTTCCGCTCGCCCGCAAGGCCACGGTGTAGGCGTGCCAGGCGCCATCGTTTACCAAGTCGAAGCGCGTGCTCTGAGGCTCGCGCCAGCCGGGCGCCTCGGCGGTGTGCCAGAAGATTTGGGCGCCGCTCGCCGTCGCGCAGCGGATCCGCAGGCTCGCCTGCAGCGGACCGGCCAGCCGCATGGCCGGACCCCAGACAAAGGGGTCGGCGCCGGACGACAGGATCCGCAGGCTGCCGGCCTGCGCGGTCACCGTGCAGTCGTTGCCGGCCGTCCACCCCGCCGGGCCTGCCGCGAAGTCCCACTGGGCCACCACGCCCCGGGTGATGGTCTGGCGCGGATAGGGGTTGATCGCGTCAGCCCGCGGCGCAGGCTCCTGGCCCCCGGCCCGCAGCACGCCCGCACCGAGCAACACCGCCAGCCACCAGCCAGCCCGCCTCGCAAGTCCGTCGTTTGGGTGCATAGTTCCTTGTATGTTCGGTGTGAACGCGTGTGAGGAAGCTAGGGGCTCAGGGGCGAAAGGGCAAGGGCGAACTGGCGTTTCCGGGAGCCGTGAACGGAAGAATTCGCGTAGCGGGTCAGTGACGTGGGCGGCACCCCGTGGCCTTGCGCCACGGGAGCCGGAAATCTGCGCCCCTGCCGCGCGAGGCGGCAGGAGGCGCCCCACGTCACTGATGCACTGCAAATTCGCGCACTTCGCGCTTGCGGTTCGGGCTCCGTTCCGTCACGTTCCATCAGGTGCAAGCGTCCTGCGGCACGGTCGCAACCGGGCGTCGGGCGCGCAACAAGCGAAGATGGAGGCGGCGACATGCAGGATCTGGCACTCTCTCGGCGTGGCTTTCTGGGGGGAACCCTCGCGGTTGCGGCAGCTGGAGCCGCAACGGTGGCGCGGTCGGCGGAGGAAGCGCCCCCGGCTCCGGTAGCCCGCAAGCTCGAACTGCCGATGGGCAAGCTCGCCGGCCTTCCCGTCAGCCGCATGCTGCTGGGGGGAAACCTGCTGACGCACTACACCCACAGCCGCGACCTCAAGTACGTGTACAACCTCACCGCCCACTACAATACCGAGGCGAAGATCCTCGAGACGCTGGCGACGGCCGAGCAGTACGGGATCAACACCCTTTCCATGCACAACCCGCCCGGCCCCATGGCCATCCTGAAGAAGTATCGGAACCAGGGGGGCAAGATCCAGTGGATCATTTGCCCGACGGCGCCGGTGCAAGACAACATGGATGCGTACCGCACCCAGGTCAAGGAGTTGGTGGATGCCGGCTGCGAGGCGATTTACCTCTGGGGCGTGCGCTCCGACCCGCTCGCCGCCAGTGGCCGGATCGATCTCATTGCCAAGGCTGTCGAAGTGGCCAAGGAACTGGGCGTGCCGTCGGGGGTCGGGTGCCATGACCTGCAGGTCGTCGTCGAGTGCGAGAAGAACAAGGTGCCGGCCGACTTTTACATCAAGACGTTTCACCACCACAAGTACCCGAGCGCGCCGCGTCCGGACCAGTTGAAGGGGCCTCACGCCGAGGATCCCGGCTATTGGTGCAAGGATCCGCAGGCCACGATCGAAGTCATGAAGACGGTCGAGAAGCCGTGGATCGCCTTCAAGGTGATGGCGGCGGGCGCCATCCCCCCGCAGGACGCCTTCAAGTACGCGTTCGAGAACGGCGCCGACCACGTGCTGGCCGGGATGTTCGATTTCGAAATCGAGGGTGACGCGGGCATCGCCAAGTCGATACTGAGCAACGTCAACCGCACCCGCCCGTGGAAAAGCTGACCCCTTTCCGCGACGCTACGGCAGCACGTCGCGTATGACGAGGTTGCGGTAGCGTCCTTCGCCCGGCGGCCCCTGATGCGTTTGCAGGCCGATCCGTCCCCGCCGGGGTATGGTCGCGTCCGTTTCGAGCCACTCGGCTGTCAGGCAGCCGTTCAGCCAGAGCTGGAGCCGCCCGCCCGCGGCGCGGACGCGGTATTCGTTCCAGTCTCCCGTCCGCACGACATGGGCGAGCCCCTGCGGTGGCGCATGCACGAGCATGCGGTTCCGGTTGCAGTCGTAAATCGAACCCCAGTAGGCCCCATCGCAGGCGTCCGCCTGGAAGCCGCTCATTTCGTGCGTGCCGGGCTTGCGCTGTCCCCAGAACTGGAGGCCCCCGTTGCAGCCGGCCCCCAGCAGGCGCACATCGGCCGTCAGCTCGAAGTCGCCGAACTCGCGCTGCGTCACGAGGTAGTCGCTTTTGGCGATCGGCGTCTTGAGCTGGCCGGCCACGATCGCGCCGTCCGCGACGCGGAAACAGGCCGGATCGCCCTCCCAGCCCGCCAGGTCCCGGCCGTTGAAGAGGGCGAGGGGTGCGCCCAGGCGGAGGGCGGTTTCCGGCGCGGCGGCAAGGGCCGCGGGAGTGGCCGCCTGCACGGAGAGCGTGGAGACGGTGACGTTGGTGAGGGGCGTGCCGTCCGGGCGGACGAGCCGGGCGCAGAAGTGCCACGGCCCGCTATGCTGCGTCAGCTTGACGAAGAGCAGGTTCTCGCCCTCGCGCAGCGTCACGTCGGCTTTGTGGCCTCCCGGCACGCACGCTCCGGCCGTATTGGCTTCGCAGACCACGCCGCCGTTCAGCCAGACCTTGCCGCCGTCATCGAAGCCGCACTCGAGCCGGGCCGGCTGACCGGCGGTCGCCACGATGCGCGTGCGGGCGTAGGCGACGCGGTGGTTGCCCGGGAACGTCCCGTCGATGCGCACGAGGTGGGACTGGTTGGGCACGGCGCTGTCGACAAGCGACCGCCAGGCGGCCTGGTCGGGCGCCGTCTCGGGCGGGAACGCGATGCCGTAGAGCTCCTGGCACTCCTTGCCGTCCTGCGCGAACGGGCCGCACACCTGCCAGGACGTCATGTACTCCGTGAACCCGCGCAGACGGCCGAGGGCTTCGCGCGCGGCACCTTGCAGGGCCGGGTCGCCGTTCTCTTTGAGCACCCGCTCGAGTGCGCGCCGGGCGGGATCGGCGGCCCCCGCGCCCCCGAGGGCGGTGGCGATGCGGATCACGGCATTGGCGGCTTCGTTCGAAATGGCCGCGTCGGCCAGCCAGGCCTCCGCCAGCGCCAGCGTCGTGGCGTGCGGCGTGGCGCCGAGCTGCGCGAGCAGGATCTTCCGGTCATCGGGGGTCTTCGTCAGCGCGGCGATGCGGCGGAACCACGTCTCCACCTGCGCGGGCAGCGTGGCGCTGTCGGCGGCAACCAGGCCCGCCATGCCAATCGCGGCGCGCGTGGCCAGCGTGCGGGGCACGGCGTCGCCGGTCCGCTCCGCGAAGTCCAGCAGCGTGGCCGCCGCCGTGGCGTCGGGCCAGGCAGCCAGGGCGCGCACGGCCGCGTCCCGCAGCTCGGGCGCCGCGTCGTCGAGCGCGGCCCGCAGCAGCACGAAGGCGCGGTAGTTGGCGATGCCGCCCAGCGTGCGCATGAGCAGGATACGTTCGGCCGGGGACTTGGCCCGTTCGAGCGCTTCGGCCACGGCGTCGGCGCGCGGGGAGGGGTCGGGCTGGGCCAGGGCGAGGGCGACGACGCTCCTGCGGGCGACTTCGCGCACGCCGTCGGTCCCGGCCGCCAGCATCAGCGCGACCAGGCGCGGCAGATCCTCCGGGCGGGCGAGTTTGCCCAGCGCCTTGAAGGCCGCCTCGGCGATCGCCGGATCGGACTCCGCGGCTTGCGCCACCACCGCGTCGCGCGCGTCGGTCGCGTTGCGTTCGGCGAGAACCTTGAGCACGGCCGGCCGCACGGCCGGCGGAAGCGCGGGCAGCGCGGCGCCGAGGCGGCGGCCCGTCTCGGCCAGCGGCAGCCGCTGCAGGCTGGCCAGCACTGCCGCCGTTTCGGGGGGCGTCTGCGCGCCGCGCAGGGCGGTGAGGAGCGTTTCCAGCGCGGCGGGGTCGCCGCAGGAGCCCAGCGCGGCGAGGGCGGCCGTGCGGACCTGCGGGACGGCGGACGCGCAGGCGCCGCGCAGTGCTCCGGCAGCCGCGGGTTCGGCGCGGTCGGCGAGCGCCTCGACCAGCTGCACCTGGTCGTCCGTGGAGACGCGGGCAAGGACTTCCGCGACCGTGGCAGCCACGGCCGGTCCCGGCAATTCGCGCACGAGCCGCAACCCCAGCGCGCGTCGGGCCGGTGCGTCCGACCGCAGCAAGTCGGCCAGCGGCGCGGTCTGCGCGGGCCAGCCGGTGAAGACGCTGCCGCGCACGCCGGAC
>CAYOBW010000269.1:0-10146 GCA_964402115.1 uncultured Victivallales bacterium | reverse complement strand
CGGTTCAGAAGCCATGCACGTGCCGATCTGCCGGATCCTGCGTGGTCAGGAAGACGACACCCATGCCAGGCAACTGCACCTTCAGGCCGGAGGCCAGGTCCACGTTCCGGTGCACGCCGCCGGGTGCCGGGAAGCCGCGTTCGCCAACGGGCCGGTCAGCCGCGAAGTACCGGTACTCGTGCAGGGTGGCGCGTTCGCGGGAAGACGTCGCCAACGTCAGCGCCAGCGGGGCGTCGGACTCATTGACGATGGCCATGGAGAGTCCCCGGCCGTCGGGCAGGCGGGCGGCAGCGACGCGGCAGGCGGAGTCGCCTGTGGCACTGACCGCGAACGTCTGCGACCCGCGTGGGAAGAGACGGCACAGCAACGACCACGTCTGGAACCAGGGGCGCAACTTGAAGTCGTCAGCCGGATAGCCCCCGGAACCCGCCAGGCTGTTCCAGAAGCCCCAGCCCTTGAGCCCCGCGGCTCCGTAAGATCCCCAAGTGTGCATCGCATCGTCCATGTCCCACGCGACCAAGCCGGACAGCCCGGCCCGCATGGATTGAATGGCGTAGTCGGCCATCCAGACTCCATAGGCAAAGTCGAAGCGGTTGGTCTGCTGATCTCCCCGGTTGCCGTCGTCAATGGCCGCTTCGCCCATGAAGAAGGGCTTGGAGGCGCCGGCCGGGTCGAGGGCGTTCACCAGCTGCCGCTTGGGCCTCAGCTCCTCGGTCTCCAGTTTACCCTCCAGCAGCGACGGCAACCACTTGTCCGTCCGCAGGTGGGCATAAAGGTGATATTCGTAGGCGCCCAGGCAGCCCCGCAGGTCGGCATCCGCGGCGGTCATCTCGACCCACCGGTTCCAGTCGCCGGCGCCGTCGGGACCCACGATGCGCACCTTGCGCTCCAGTCCTGTGCCCTGCAGTGCCTTGTACAGGTTGGTGATGACGCTTTTCCAGGCAGGGAAGTCGAGCGGCACCCCCGGCTCGCGCTCCAGGCTGGAGGGTTCGTTCAGCAGGTTGAACCAGACGATGTTGGTATAGCCCCGTTGCTCGCGGAGGTGCACGAGGAAGGGAACGCTGAGTTCCCCGGACCAGCGCGGACTGGCGACGCCACCCAGCGGCTTGACGTAGGTCCGGTGCAGCCACCACTCGCCGAAAATGACAGGGATCCCCCGACTCCGGGCGTAATCGAGGATGCGATACGTGACCTGCATGCGCGGCGAATCGTAGTCGGGAACGATGCGCTCCTGTTCCAGCCGGGTGTACATCCGCGCGTCGTGCATGACACGCAGCATCGCCGGCCGCATGAAGTCAACACGCCGCACCATCTCGGGCCAGTGGTTCGTCCAGGCCGGATTGTCGAGGTTGTTGTCCGGACGGTCCCCCTCGTACTCCCACTCGACGCCGAAACCGAGGAAATCCCCGGCCAGCACCTGGTCGGTGAAAACGGTCGCGCCGAGCGCGCGTTCGCCCGCCAGTCCGGCGGACGGATCGCCCGCGAACCCTGCGCCCGCCGCCGCAAGCCCTAACAGCAAGACCAGCCTCACGCGCACCTCAACGGCCCGCCGGCGTTCGGAACATGGAAACCTGTACGGACATGTCCGGTTTCTCCCCCTTGCGTCTTCCAACATGCTGCGGAATCCCATCCCCGTGTACCGCATCCCAAGGAATATTTCCAGATCAGGAAATCCGGGTTGATCCAGCCGGCCCGCTTCTGGCACGCTCTGCCCGATGGAAACACCTGCCCAGGGCGCTCAGGGAAGGCGCGCGGCCGCAGCGCCCCGGAAGCGCGTCCTCGTCGTTCTGGTCGCCCTGCTGCCCGCCCTCGCGCTCTGCGCCAATGCGCCGCCGACGGCGACGGCGCGGCCGGCGGAGATCGCGCTGTGGCGGACGCACCGCTGCGGGTCGCTGGGCCGCGCCCTGGCGGCGCTGGACGCGACGTATGGCGCCCGCTTCCCGCGGGCCGGCGCGTACCTGACCCGGCTGACCGACCTCAGCAACCGCGTGGAACAGGCCGTCTCGGCCGGCGCGGTGCCGGAGCGGCAGGCCGGCCTCGTGCGCGAGCTGGAGTCGCTGCGCGACGAGGCTTTTCGCGATCACCCGCTCGTGCGCGACGCGCGGATCCTCGTCGTCCGCCGCCGGCCCAAGGAGATGCGGGCCGAACAGCGCCGCGTGGCCAACCCCGACCGGCGGCTCAGCTTCGGCAGCGAGCCCGGGCGCGAGCTCGCCCTGCCGTCCAACCACGAGTGCAACAGCTCCATCGAGCGCGATGGCCACGACAACGAGATCGCCGTGCTGTCATGGACCGGCGGCCGCCCGGCCATGCGCCCGCTGTACCGTCCGCCCGACGGGGGCTACGTGGGCGAGGTCGACCTGGATTGGGACGGCCGCCGCCTGCTGTTCACCCAGTCCGACGCGGCCACCTGGCGCGTCTGCGAGATCGGCGCGGACGGCGCCGGCTTCCGCGTCGTCTCCCGCCTGCCCGAGGACGTCCACTGTTTCGATCCCTGCCGCCTGCCGGACGGCGCCATCGTCTTCGGCGCCACCGCCACCTTCCAGTCCGTGCCCTGCTGGCACGGGCTGAAGCGGGTGGCGAACCTGTACCGCATGGACGCCGACGGCGGCAACGTGCGGCAGCTCTGCTTCGACCAGGACCACGACCTTCACGCCGTGGTGCTGGGCAACGGCCAGGTCATGTACAGCCGCTGGGACTACACCGGCATCAGCCACATCTACCTGCGTATGCTGATGGCCATGAACCCCGACGGCACCGGCCAGCGCGCCGTCTACGGCAGCAACTCCTGGTACCCCAACGCGCTCTACTTCCCGCGCGAGCTGCCGGGGCAGCCGGGCCGCTTCGTGTGCATCCTCTCCGGCTACCACGGCCCCTGCCGCATGGGCCAGCTCGTGCTGTTGGACACCCGCCGCGGCTGGCGCGAGGGGGAAGGCCTCACCCGCCTCTCCGGCGCGAACCTGCCGCTGACGCGGGTCGTCCGCGACAACCTGGTCGGCGACGACTGGCCCAAGTTCCTGACCCCGTGGCCGCTGGACGACGCCACCTTTCTGGTTTCGGCCCAGTTCGCGCCCGGCGGACCGTGGCAGCTGTGCCTGGCCGACACCTTCGACAACCTGGCCGTGCTGCACCGCGACCCGGACTACGCGCTGCTGGAGCCCGTGCCCCTGGCCCCGCGCCCGCGGCCGCCGACCCTCCCGTCGCGCGTGGATCCGGCGCGCACCGACGCGCTGGTCTACCTGCAGGACGTCTACGCCGGCCCGGGCCTGGCCGGCGTGCCCCGCGGCGTCGTCAAGAGCCTGCGGCTGGTGGCCTACCACTTCGGCTACCTCAACCTGGCCGGGCCGGACAAGGTTGGCCGCGGCGGACCGTGGGAGGTCATGCGCATCGTCGGCACCGTGCCGGTCGAGCCGGACGGCTCCGCCTTCTTCCGCGTGCCGGCGCAGACGCCGCTGGCCTTCCAGGCGCTGGACGCGGACGGCCGCGCCGTGCAGCTCATGCGCAGCTGGTTCACCGCCATGCCGGGCGAATACGTGGCCTGCGCCGGCTGCCACGAACCGCCTCCGCAGGCCGCGCCGCCCCTGCCCGCCCTGGCCGCGCGGCGCACCCCGCGCGAAATCGAGCCCTGGCGCGGGCCGGCCCGCGGCTTCGACTTCGCCCGCGAGGTGCAGCCGGTGCTCAACCGCCACTGCGTGGCCTGCCACGACGGCAGCGGCGGGAAGCCGGCGCGGCCCGACTTGCGGCCGGAGGAGCAGGCGCCCGACTACGCGGGCTTGCCCGGCAGCCGGCTGGACACCGACCGCTTGCACCCGGAGATGCGGGCCCGGACCGGCGGCCTGCTGCGATACACCCCGGCCTACGAGGCGCTCGTCCCGCGCGTGCGGCGCGTCGGCATCGAGGACGACGTCTCCTTGCTCATCCCCGGCGAGTACCACGCCGGCGCCAGCCCCCTGATCCAGCTGCTGCAGCGGGGCCATCACGGCGTGGCGGCATGCACGAGCGGCGCCTGGCCCTGCGGCAGATCGCCGGCGGACCGCCGGGCGATCCCGAGGCCGTCCCGGCCGCCGCGCCGTACGACGCCACGCCGCGGCCTGCGCTTGAGCCGCCCATCCTGCCGCCGCCGTCCGTGCCGGGCTGGCCCTTCGACGCGGCGGAGGCCATGCGGCGGCAGCAGGCCGCCGGCGCCGCGCGGGAAACGGTCGACCTCGGCGGCGGGGTCACGCTGGACCTGGTCCGCGTGCCCGGCGGTCGTTTCGTCATGGGCGAGGCCGACGGGCCGGCCGACGAGCGGCCGGCCTTCGCGACCGAGGTCGCACCTTTCCGCATGGGCGCCTGCGAGGTTTCCAACGAGCAGTACGCCCGGTTCGATCCGTCCCACGACAGCCGCTACTACGCCAAGCGCCATGCCACCCGGGACGACGTCGGCCTGCCGCTGAACGGGCCGAAGCAGCCGGTGCTGCGCGTGTCGTGGAGCAACGCCATGGCCTTCTGCCGCTGGATCTCCGACCGCACCGGCCAGCCGTTCACCCTGCCCACCGAGGCGCAGTGGGAGTACGCGGCGCGGGCCGGTTCGGTTTCCCGGCTGCCGCCGGGATGGGCCGACGCGGGCACGATCGCGCGGCAGGCCAACAGCGCGGACCTCGCCTTCACCGGCGCGCACCGTGCGGACGGCTTGAACACGGGCGGGCTTGAGCACCTGCTGCCCGACGGCGCGGTGCCGATCTCGCCCGAACCGGACGACGGCGTGGTCGTCACCGCCGACATCGGCCGTTTCGCGCCCAACGCCTGGGGCCTGCACGACCTGGCCGGAAATGTGGCGGAATGGACACGCTCCGCCTATGCGCCGTATCCGCTGAACGGCCGCGCCGCTTCCGACCGGAAGGTCGTGCGCGGCGGCTCGTTCTTCGACCCCGCCAACCGCTGCGGCCCGTCCCTGCGCCTGGCCTATCCCCCGTGGCAGCGCGTCTTCAACGTCGGCTTCCGCCTCGTCAGCGAAGCCACGCCCCCCGGCGCCGCGGCGCGCTGAACCGGGAAAGGGCAAGCCGAAAGTATGCGCCCGTGCTTCAGCCGGACGCGGCCGCCTGAAGCCCCGCCGCCAGCTTCCGCCTGAAGGCGCGGCACGTAGATAGGGAGTTCCCCTTCCGCACCCACCCCCCGCTTCGCGTACCCCTCCAAGGATGGGAGCTTGTTGATTCGGAATGCTTTACATACACTCCCCTCCTCCGGAGGGGTGGCCGCAGGCCGGGGTGGGTTGCACCTTGAAAGAGCTTAACTACGTGCCATTCGCCTGAAGGCGGGACTCCGACGGGTTTCCGCCATTCCTCGCCTCACCTGCTTCCTGCCGCGTGCTGCCAACGCCCGGCGTCATGGTGGCGAGCTTGCGAGCCTACCATGGACCACGTTGGTGCGCTCCCTTCCGGTTCCCATCGGCGTCGGGGTCGGTAGCGGTATCGGGGTCGATTCCGACTCTCTAGCATGTCAGCCCCCGACTCAGGCGGGAATTCGATACCGACCCCGATAGCGACCCCGACCCCGAAATGACCTTTCCTCCCGCGATCCGTTCGCTTGGCCGTTGTCCTCTTCCTCCGTCCTTCAGCAGCCAACCGCCGTCCCGCGGACATTCACGTCGGAAATCACGGTTCCGGCCAAGGGCCAGAGACTACAGCGGCACGCGGCAGAACCCTCCCCCTCCCCCGTGGCGCCGGTATCCGACCGGCGCTGACCAGGCCAAGAGCCGAGCAGGCGGCCTCGCGCTTCCCCAGGTCAGCCCAGCCTCACCCCTCGCTCCGCGTTTTCCTCGCGCGAGTCTGCCTTCAGATCGTCCTCGTCGTCGTCCTCGTTCTCGTCCTCGATTCCCTCGCCCCACACCTTCGCGTACGAGGACGATGCTGTTCCTTTCCGTTACCCACGCCACACGACACCACCCGCCCACCCCTTCGCCTGCTTTTCGTCGCGCGCCGGAGTCCGTCGCAACGACTCAACAACGTCGTTAGCAGGGTCGTCATCTAATCGGTTTATCAAAAGACCTGCCCCTCGCTCCTCATCCTTTCATTTTCCGCAGCCAACGCCGCAAATCGCGGGAGGCCAAGCCGTACCGAGCATTTTGCCTGGTTCGGCAGTCATGCCAACTGGACCTTCAGTCTCTTGCCGAGTGCCAGGGCAACGCTTTCGAGAGTGAGAAGGGTGACTGACGCGTTCTCCGGGTCGAGAAGGCGGTCAAGCGAGGAACGGCTTGTCTGCATCACACGAGCCAGCGCACTCTTCGAGATACGACGTTCCGCCATTTCCTTTTCGATCTGGTAGGCGAGGACACGCTTCACTGCCACGGCTTCCGCCTCGGCCAGCAAACCCTCCCCTTGGAGGAACTCGTCGAAATCACTCCCGATATGTTCGTTCTTCTTCATGTGCCAGCCTCCTGGTACTGCCTGAGCCGGGATCTCGCGGTGTTAATCTCCGCCTGCGGAATCTTCCGCGTCTTCTTGATGAACCCGTGCAACAGGATCATCGTGTGACCGTCCACGGTGAACAGCACTCGCGCTATCCCATCCGGTACGCGACTTCGGACCTCCCACAGATACGGCTCGATCTTCTCCACCAGTGGCATTCCCAGGGGCCATCCGAACTGGACGGTCTTGATATCCTCGCCAATCGCCTTCTTGTGTGACGAGGAGAGCGACAGGAGCCACCGTCGGACCGGTTCGGTTCCCGCATCCGTCCGGAAGAAGACAACCCTCAGCCGTATGTCACCGATACTCATCAGGACTCAGTGTACCAGAAATGGTGCACCGGTCAAGCTCGCCTTCACTTCCGAGATTCCACATCCTCATGCCGAACGTTGGCGTTCACGGGCGCGAGCTTGCGAGGCTACGCCGCGACGGCGTGTTGGCCCGTGTTGCTCGGGCGCCACCGCGTCCCCCGCCATTTCGTCCCCGCTGCACGTCAGAGTACCGGCCGTTGTCCTCTTCCTCCGTCCTTCAGCAGCCAACCGCCGTCCCGCGGACATTCACGTCGGAAATCACGGTTCCGGCCAAGGGCCAGAGACTACAGCGGCACGCGGCAGAACCCTCCCCCTCCCCCGTGGCGCCGGTATCCGACCGGCGCTGACCATGCCAAGAGCCGAGCAGGCGGCCTCGCGCTTCCCCAGGTCACGCCAGCCTCACCCCTCACTCCGCATCTTCCTCGCGCGGGTCGTCCGCGTCATCGTTCTCGTCCTCGTCCTCGATTCCCTCGCCCCACGCCTTCGAGGACGAGGACCGTTCGCTGCGCTCACTGAGGGCGAGGACGATTTCGTCCCTTTCCGCATACCCGCGCCACACCAGCGCACCCGCCCACCCCCTCGCCTGCTCTTCGTCGCGAGCCGGAATCTGTCGCAACGACTCCCCCGGCGCCGTTGGTTGGGCCGTCACTTAATCAAAGTCTCAAAGACCCTAATGCCTTGACCGCTCGTGGCGGTGGAGGTCTGCCTTACGCCGGTGTCTCTGGCCCCGTCAAAGCGCCCTCCAGAGATTACTTCACGCCACTCGTGAAATAGCGGGTTGGAGGGCGAACCTGCGGTGAGCCGCATGAGAAAGGGACGAAACAGGCGCGCGAGCCTCGCGGCGCGGGCAACTCCCGCAGAACGGCACGGCAACGCTCATCTTGACCCATCAAGTTCGCTCCTGCTACCGTTTCCCCCATGAAGGCGCTCCTTCATGGCCGGCCCAGTGGGTGTGTGCCCGCGCCGCCTGAAAAGCGATTTCTTATCACTATACACATCATGGTATCAAACATCGCATGCACATCATTAATTTGCGGACTCGTTCTCGTTGCGGGACCGACATCGGCTGCGCCAACGCCGGCGAAGGGCACGCCGCCCGCCGTTGAACTGACACAAACGGGTATAACGTTGGAGGCAAAATACACCGGAATGTTGAACGCGCTGAGGGCGGACCTTGAGAAGCAACTGCCGGCGCTCGATCAGACCAAGGTCGCCGCATGGCGTGCCGAGATCCAGGCGGAGGAGGGGCCAGCCAAGGAGGCGGCGACTAAGACGGCTGAACTTGCGAAACTACAGGGTGCCGAGGAGAACCTCAGGAAGATGGAAGAGAATCTGAAGTACGGTCCGAAAACGCTCGAGGACGCGCAGGCTGAACTGCAGCGGGCCAGGGCAAGAGGGGAGGAGGATCCCGAAAGGGCAAAATTGCTGGCCGATTCAGAGAGCTTCCTCGCGAGCAGGCAGAAGGAAGTGGATCAACTCAAGGCTGGAATCGAAAAGGCCAGGGCGGAGGTGAAGGATGCCGAAGCGAAGCTTCCCGGAGCCATCAAGGCGGCTGAAGCAGCAAAGCAGGCGCATGAAAAGGCCATGGCTGCCACGTGGAAAGCCATGGATGCGTTGGGCGTCAGCAATCTGCTCGCGAGCGACAAGCTGGACGGGAAGCTGGCGCAGTTCATGGTCCTCACGGACGCAACGCCCCGAGGACTGGCGGAATTCGCCCAAAAGGGTCCGGAGCATGAGAAGCTGGTTCAGCAGCTTTTCGACAACGAGGAGCTGATGATTCAGATGCTCGTCGCGGACGGCCCCAGTTCCGGTAAATACGGCGAGGCGATGAAGATCTACACCGACATCCAGAAGGCCAGTCCAAAGGCAAAGGAGGGACTCTTCCAGCGGCTCGCAGTGGCGGTCAGCCTCGGACACGCGGTGCCTTTGGAGAAGCGGAACGTCTCCGTCGGCGGTGACAGCATGGAGGGCTCTGGCTCGGAGGCTGAAGGCGGCAAAGGCCTCGCATCCATGTATATTGATCCTGTGAAGCGATACTTGAGCTACGAGAAGTGGTACTTGGCGGGAGAGCTCCATCCGGCCTACAAGGACCTGAGCGTCTGGAACCTGGCACTGACAGTGGATTCTGTCGATCCCGACGAGATCCTGGCCTGGGCGCGCGAGATGCTCCGTACCCTGCGGCCTGACTGCATCCCTGCCGATGGCAACACCTCCGTCTACGTCGATGTCGTTGATAAAGAGATCAAGTATGGCAGTAGCGAGGTCAAAAACGACCGTCCTGAGAATGCCTTCATGCAGAACATCCTGGCCAACGGCGGCATCTGCGGACGGCGCGGGTTCTTTGGACGGTTCGTGTTGATGGCGTTCGGCGTGCCCGCCGTGGAACGGGTGGAACCCGGGCACTCCACGCTGGCGCACTGGCATCCTGACGGGTGGAAAACCAGACTGGGCGGCAATTTTGGCAAGTCAAACCGAGGCTATTATTCGAAAATGGGTGGCAGGCTCCAGTTCTACGGTGCGGATGTCAATTTTGTGGCCATGAGTCAGGCTCATGAAGAGGCGACCGCCTTCATGAGGGTCAGGAGAGCCCAATGGGTCGGCGCCCTCGCGGGCGAGCCGCGGAAGCCGGGGCTCATTACCTACAGCGGCAAAACCACAGGCCCGAAGCCGCCGCAAAAGGGGGAGATTGCGAAACCGATCTTCTGGAATGATTTGGCGCTGGAGGAGCAACGGCGC
Source organism: uncultured Victivallales bacterium (assembly GCA_964402115.1). Classification (GTDB taxonomy): domain Bacteria; phylum Verrucomicrobiota; class Kiritimatiellia; order UBA8416; family CAYOBW01; genus CAYOBW01. Next base: position 656 of record CAYOBW010000269.1, on the reverse strand, counting down.
ATCATCGCCGGGCTGGAGTCAGTGCGTGGAAGATCATCGGCTATTGCCTCCGCCGCAGGGAAAGCACCTGCGGCGACAGGGAAGATCACGGTCGATGACAAGGGTGTCATCACCATTCCATCGGCAGCCTGCAGCAGTCCCACGGAGAGCACAAAGTCCCTGTACCATGGGGGGTTCACAGATCTGATTGTTTATGTGAAAGAGAACACGTCAGGCGAAACGCGTCTGCATCTCTCGCGGTACAGCAAAGAGTCTGACTCGTTTGAGTATACGTTTGACGCCCCCCGGGCTGGCACGTACACGCTCGTCGCCAGTGTCGCGACGCCCAAATGGGACCAGCGCCTCTTTGCGACGGCGAATGGCGGGACTCCTGTTGAAATGGCGCTGCCTTATACGATCGGCCTCTGGGGCAAGACAGCGCCAATCACAATCGAGCTGAAGGCGGGCCGGAACGTCTTGAAATTCCACGGCCCGGCACGGGTGACGGTGAATCACTTCACGCTGATGCCGGTGAAGTGAGGCGGAGGTCTGATTTCCCTTGCATGCGGGGTATTGTTCCGCCGGGATTGTACATAGTGTATGTACAACCACAGGAGGCATAATGACCCTGAGCGATTTCTTCTCGCGAGGTCGGGGCCGAACGGATTTCGGCCGGG
>CAYOBW010000268.1:0-10150 GCA_964402115.1 uncultured Victivallales bacterium | reverse complement strand
ACCCGTCCGCAGGCCGCCGGCAGCGGCGCGCGCTCGCGAATCAGCTCGTACGCCTCCTTGAATTTGCCGGCGGCGATCAGGGCCACGTAGCCCTGGGCGTTGACGCCGGCCGGACAGGATGCTTTGCAGGGCGAACGTCCGGGCGCCTTGGAGATGCTGTAGAGGTTGGGAATGGCCTGCGGATAGAGCCGGGAGATCGCTTTGCGCGAGCCCATGCGGCGGTCGAAATCGTTGGGCAGGCTGACCGGGCAGACCTCGACGCAGTCGCCGCACGCGTTGCACTTCCTGGCATCCACGAACCGCGGGCGGCAGGTGAGCGTGACCTGGAAATTCCCGGGCTGCCCCTGCACCGACTCCACGTCGGCCATCGTGATGATTTCGATGTTCTTGTTGCGGGCGCACTCCACCAGCTTGGGCGACAGGATGCACATGGCGCAGTCGCCGGTGGGAAACGTTTTGTCCAACTGGGCCATGTTGCCGCCGATGGCGGCCTTGGACTCCACGAGGTAGACCTTGAAGCCCGACTCGGCCAGGTCCAGCGCAGCCTGCATGCCGGTGATGCCGGCGCCGAGCACCATGACGGCGCCCACGGTCTCCGGCCCGCTCTTGCCGATGCGTTGCACGTTGTCGTTCAGGACGGTCATGATTCCGCCTCATCAGGGGTCTTGGGGGTTCCCGTTACCGCGATGCCTCTGGCCCGGAGCAGGGGTTGCGGATCGACCACCAGGCTCCGCAGGGACACCTCCTGCCCTGACAGGCCCAGAGCCAGTCCCAGCAGCTGGCTGAAGTAGAAAACGGGGAGCCCGTACTGTTCGTTGTACCGGCTTTCGATATCCTTCTGCCGCAGGTCCAGGTTCAGCTGGCACAGGGGGCAGGCGGTCACGACGCAGTCGGCGCCGGCCCGGCGCGCCATCGCGAGGATTTCGCGGGAGAGCTGCGCCACGACGGTCGCGTCGGTGATGGAGTAGCTCGCGCCGCAGCACTCGGTCTTGTGCGGCCAGTCCAGGACCGTCGCGCCGGCGGCCTCCATCACGTCGTCCATCAGACGCGGATTCTCTGCGTCGTCAAAATTCGTGATCTCCGGCGGACGGGAGAGCAGGCAGCCGTAGTAACACACCACCTTCAGGCCCTTGAGCGGGCGGCGGACGCGGGCGGCGATGTGCGCCGTCCCCAGGTCGCGGCCGAGGATCTCCAACATGTGTTTCACGGGCACGCCGCCGGCGTAGTCGGCGCCGACGGCCTGCGCCACCTGCCGGCGGGCCTGCGGGTCGTGCGCAAGCTGGTGGTTGGCGACCTTCAGCCGGCTGTAGCAGGCCGCGCAGGCAACCGCCACCGTCGGCGCGTCCCCGGCCGTCCGCATGCGCGCGGCGGCCAGCAGGTTCTGCGCGGGCAGCGCCAGCGCCAGCAGCGGGTCGCTGGAGTGGGCCGCGGTGGAGCCGCAGCAGATCCAGTCGGGAATCTCGGGCAGCGCCAGGCCCAGCGCCCTGGCGACGGCCAGCGTGGACAGGTGGAAATCGCGCGCCGTGCCCTCGAGCGAACAGCCGGGATAGAAGGCGTACGTCATGGCGGTGTCCCTCCCCGTCGGGCCTGCTGGAACAGGCGTTTGCGCTGGGCGCCGCCGCGGACGGACTGCGGGATGAGCGCCAGCTTGCGCTTCCAGAGCATCATCGGGAACTTGCCCACGTCGGCGAAGAACGTGCGCGTGCGGAGCTTGAAGGCGACCATCAGGCCCATCTCGTACATGCGGCCAAAGCGGCGGATGGTACCCAGGAAGATGTCGTTGAACGCGGGGACCGCCGTGCCCGGGGCCACCTGGCCCGACTGGCGGCTCAGGCGCCGCAGCGCGTCGTTCAGCGCGGCGATATCCACCTGCTGCGGGCAGCGCGTGACGCAGGTTTGGCACGCGGTGCATTCCCAGATCGCCTTGCAGCCGAGCGCCTTGTCGCGCTGTCCGAGCTGAACCAGGCGGACCAGCTCGTGCGGCTTGACGTCCGCGCGGGCCGCGACCGGGCAGCCGGACGTGCACTTGCGGCACTGGTAGCAGTTCAGGACGTTCGCGCCGGCCTGCCGGGCTTCCTGCGACAGTGCCCGCGCCCCGGGCGCCAGTTGGAGGGGGGCCGAAGCGCTCATGTCTTCTTCTCCGTGGCTGCCGCCAGCACCTTGAGTTTCACGGCGTGGACCTTGCGGTAGACCTCGGCCGGATCGCGGACTTCCCCGTCCACGGTCAGCAGGTCCGCGATCCGGATGCCGAAGAGGCGCTCGTTCTCGGTCAGGTACGTGCGGATCAGGCGCCAGTCCTTCTCCGTCAGCGGCGTGAACTCGCCGCCGTTGAGCTGGCTCTGCACCACCTTGCGGCGCGGGTCGCGGATGTAGATCGCCCCGCCGCTGGCGAGCGAGAAGAGGTTGCTGCCGGGGTAGGGCAGGGCCTGCTCGAGCAGGCCGCCGCCGGCGTCCAGCTCGATGCCGTTGAGAATGACGAAGCCGCCGCCGGTCAGCGGGTCGCCCGCCATGAACGACTCGGCCAGGAAGTCCAGGCAGGTGCCGTTGATGACCACGCGGGGCTTGCCGACGGCGTTGATCAGCGGCCGGCCCGCGCCGTTGCCCCGGATGAACACCTCGCCGCCCTTGGCGCCGTACATGAAGGTCTGGCCGACGTCGCCGTAGATCACCAGCTTGCCGCGCTTCATGATCTGCCCGAGCTGGTCCTGCGCGTTGCCGTGCACGTGGATTTCCTCGCCGTCGGCGCCGCTGGCGAGGTAGTCGCCGCTGGAGCCGTACACGTCGATCCGCACGCCGGTGGTGTCGGGCCCCAGGCCGACGCCCGTGAACCGCTGGCCGCGCAGGCGGTAGACCACGAACCGGCGCCACTTCAGCTCGTACGCCTTGCGGAGCAGGACGGCGTCGCAGTGGTCACCCTCGGGCGGGAAGCTGTGCGCGTCGACCAGCAGCCGCTGCTCGTCGCCGTGCGGGGCCGCGAGGCGGTCGCGGGTCTCCCAGTCGATGCGGCGGTAGAACCCCGTTGAAGGCTCGCCGAAGCGCGGCGCCGCGTCGAAGAGGGCTTCCAGCGACTCGTCGAGCACCTGCAGCACCGTGCAGCGCCGCTTGTCGCCCACGTTGAAGTTGCGGTCGCGCAGCAGGGTCAGGAGTTCGATGGCCGCGGCGATGCTCGGCGGCTTGTCCGCCCTGGCCAGCACGGCGTTGCAGAACCAGCGCAGGCCGCCGGCGGGCCAGGCGGGGACGGCCATGGCAGCGTCGAACAGCGCCTGGACCTGCCCGGCCTGCAGCTGCGCGGCGATGGTTTCGGCCGTCAGGCCCGGCACGGCCTCGGGCTCGACCAGGTCGCAGCGCACGCCGCCGGCGGCGACCTGCACCTCATGCCCGAACTTGTCCGCGCAGGAGAGGCTCTTGCGGCCCGTGGCGTCTGCGCTGACCGTGAAGATGAAAGCGCCCCCATCCGTGGAGCTGCCGCCGCGCGCGTTCCAGTAGCGATCGGCGACGGGGCAGAACCGCTTGTCCTCGCGGGCCAGGCTGCGCAGCGTGGCGTCAATGGCCTGCTTTTCCGAGCAGATCAGGGCGATTTGCACGTCGGGCGAACTCGACAGCGCAAACACCTGCGGCCGGAGCATGGCGGTGTCGGTGATGCCCAGCAGCTGGAACTGCTGCTTGTCCGGCAGGCTGCGGGCAATGATGAAGAACCACGGCCCATCCGGCGAGGCGTGGATGTGCGTGGCCTGGATCTGGCGGTAGATGCGCTGCTTCTCGGCGGGCAGGCGGTCGAAGTCCAGCTCCGTCGTGGGCGCCAGCGCCTCGATGATGTACTCCAGCGGGTACTTGTACACGCGGTCCCACAGGTCGAAGAGCTGCACCGACACTTCGGTGTCGGTCAGGAACTGCTGGCGGATGCTGCGCTGCTTCAGGTACTCGCAGACCGAGTGGTAGTTGGCGAAGTCGCCGTTGTGCACGAGGGCCTCGTTGAGGCCGATGAACGGGTGGGCGCCGCCGGGGTGCCAGACGCGGCCCTTGGTCGGGTAGCGCTGGTGGGCGATCCACACGTGGGCCTTGGTGTCCTCCAGCTGGTAGTACTGCACGTTCTGCTCGGCGAAGCCCACGAGCTTGAAGATCATCAGGTCGCGGCCGTGCGACAGCACGAACGCCCGCTTGTCGCCCAGCGAGGCGTAGAACGCGTCGTTCAGGCGGTAGGAGTTGCGCCAGACGAACTCGTCCTCGACCTCGCGCGGGCTCAGCCGCTCCAGGCCGTTGGCCTTGGCGAAGGCCGCCAGCGCCGCGGGCTTCACGCGCACGAAGTAGCGCACGACGTCGGGCGGGCGGACCTCGAGGCCGATGTCGCGGTGGTCGGCGAGATGCGGCAGGCGCGCGGCGAGGGCGATGTCGAAATGCGGCACGATGAACTGGCGCTCGAGCTCGTTCTGCACGGTGGGGTCCAGGAGCGCGACCTGGAGCAGGGTGTGCGAGTCGAGCACTTCGCGGCTGACGCCCATCTCCGCGGGCACCATGCCCACGGCCGCGATGCCGCCGCCCTTGCCGTTGCCGCGGTTCTGCATCTGCACGGACGGCTCGTAGATGAAGCGCCCGCCGACCGGGAGCGTGCAGGCGAAGCCGGTGACGCCGCAGCCGCCCTCCTCGGCGGCCTTGGCCTTCTCGAATGGCTGGCCCGTGTAGAGCGCGTGGCGCGTCGCAAGCAGGTGTTCGGCTAAATCCGTCATGATCCGGCAGCCTCCGTCCGGGGCCCGGCGCCCCGCCGCGGTTCCTGGTCCAGGTAGTACAGCAAGTCCGTGCGCCCGCGCAGCTGGCGGATGCTGGCCAGGCCCAGGCGGCTCAGCGCCGCGACCATCTGCTCGCGCCAGGCGGCGTGGAGGTTGATCAGGCGCTGGGTGGCCCACTCCAGGCTCATCTGCTGCATCAGCTCGGGATCGGTGCTGGCAATGCCGCGCGGGCAGCCCCGGCCGCTCTCGCAGCAGGCGCACCGCACGCAGCCCAGCGCCACCATCTCGGCGGTCCCGATCACCACGCCGTCGGCCCCCAGGGCGATGGCCTTCAGCACGTCGTAGGCGGTGCGCAGGCCGCCGCTGGACACCAGCGTGACCTTGTCGCGGATGCCTTCGGCCGTGAGGAACTTGTGCACCTTCGAGATGGCGTACTCGATGGGCATGGCGATATTCTTCTTGGCGATGTCCGGGGCGGCGCCCGTGCCGCCGTAGCTGCCGTCGAGGTGCACGATGTGCGCGCCGGCGTAGTAGCTGCCGACGGCCACCATGTCCACGTCCGTCGGGGTGGAGACCTTCACGCTCACCAGGCAGTGCGGATTGGTCTGCTTGATCCAGTCGAGGTGCTTCTTGTGATCCTCGACGCTGTACACGCTGTGAAAGGGGAAGGGCGAGAACAGCGCGTTGCCGGGCACGGCCTCGCGCATGCGGGCGACGGCGGGCGTGTTCTTGTCGCCGAGCAGGTGCCCGCCCAGGCCGGGCTTGGCGCCCTGGGCGTACTTGAACTCCACGATGCGGACCCGCTGGATCGTGTCCTCGCGCACGCCGAACAGCCCCGTGGCCACCTGCGTGATCACGTGCTCGTCGTAGGGCTTGAGCCGGTCGGGATAGCCGCCCTCGCCGGTGCAGGTGAAGCTGTTCCAAGCCATGGCCGCGCGGGCCTTGGCCACGATCGTGTGAATGCTCACCGAGCCGAACGACATGCCGCCGCCGTAGACGGGGATGTCGATGTGCACCAGGGGCCGGCCGTCGTCGCGGTGGTTGAGGTCCAGTCCCGTGTCGATGGCGTCGGGGGCGACCGCGGTCCGGTCGGGCGCCGCGGGCCGGCCGTCGGGCGCTTCGAAACAGAACCGGATGCGGTCGAATCCGCCGCCCGATTCGCCGACGCGGTGCTCCAGCCCGTTGTCGGGCGCATGGCCGGTCTCCGCCTCGTGCCACGTCGAGAGGATCAGTTCCGAGGTCCACCGCGGATCGCCCATGCAGTCGGTCGTCGGGTTGCGCACCAGGGTCAAGGCTTTTTGCGGGCAGCGGGCCACGCAGTAGTGGTCGCTCCGGGCGCAGGCGGGGCCGATGCACCGGTGGTCCTGGGGGCGGACGGTGAAGGCGTAGTTGTCGGGCTTGATGTGCACCCCGTGGGGGCAAAGCGCGGCGCACAGGCCGCAGGCCTTGCAGGCCGCGGAGCGGTTGACCTTGAACTTGGCCATGGCGTTGCGGTAGCGGTCGGGGGCCGGCCGGACCGCGCGCGAAACGGGGGCGGGCGTCCGCCCTTCCGGCTCGCCCGCCGGCTGGCCTCCGGCCTGCGCGCTGTCCGCCCCCTTCCCGGCTGGCGCCGCGAAGACCTCGACGTTATTTCCGGATAAGGTCACCGAAAGCCTCGCGTTCGATATCTTCCATGAAGATGGCGCGCCCGACTTCGCCCCGCAGGCGCCTGATTTCGCGGATGCCCATCGCGCCCAGCACTTCGATCAACTGCGAGTGCCAGGCGCCCATCAAATTGACCATGCGCTGCGCGGCGTAGGCTGCCTCCGCCGTTTCGATCTCTGCCGGGCAGTGCGGCGTGCCCTGCTCGGCGTGCGAGCCTCCGCACACGCGGCAGCCCAGCGCGACCAGCAGGGGCACGTCCACGCCCACCAGGTCCGCGCCGCAGATGATCGCCTTGGCCGTGTGCTCCGCCAGGGCGATGCCGCCGGTCACGACCAGCGTGACCTCGTCCCGCAGGCCGTCCTTGACGAGCCGGCCGTGGATCTCCCGCAGCACATCCTTGATGTGCCGGCCTTCTGCCGCGCCGGCCGGCTGCTCGCGGCCATGCAGGTCCGCGCACAGGTGGAAGACCTTGACCGCCCCCCGCGCCAGCTCCGCCACACGGTCGGCGCTGCCGGCCTGGAGCTCGATGCGCGCTGCCACGACGAGCTGGGGGGCGGCGGACTTGGCCTGGGCGGCCGCCGCGACCAGGTCGGCGCTGTCGGTCATCTCGACCATCCGCACCTTGCGGAGCAGATCCCGGTGCCGGCCCGCCTCCGCGGCAGCCAGGAGCGGCACGACGAAAGGCAGGAGCTCGGGGGGCAGACTCACGGCTTCCGCCGCGCGCACGATCGCCAGCGTGTGCAGCTTCCTCGCTGCCGTCGCCCGCGCCATGGCCAGCCCCCTGGCGGCCAGCGGCCAGGGCGGGACATCCAGCAGGGCGGGAAGCTGTATTTCGATCAGCGCGGACTCGGGCGTGAGCAGGCTACCGTCGGGCGCGAAGCTCAGCCGCATGGGCTTGGGCCCGATCTCCACCATGGTGCTGATATACTCGCGGCCGTGGATGCCGTCGCGGGTGGGGCGGACGATTTCGGACATGTCCGTCCAGATGGAATCGAAGCCGAACCCGTGAAACCGCCCGCGGTAGCCCGCGCCCGAGACGGGGATGCGGCCGGTGTCGGCCTGCACCCACGTGGTGGCGAGGATCTCGGGCCGCCAGTACGTATCGCCCAGCGCGAAGAACTCAGGATTGTGCGAGATGGCCAGCAGTCCCTTGGTGCAGCCCTGCACGCAGGAGAAGCAGGCCTTGCACTCGCACAAAGGCTGGACGGCGCCCGACTCCTGGCGGTTGTGCTCGCCCTCGTGCTTGTAGACGTCGTAGAGGCAGCGGAGCTTCACGCAGTTGGTGCAGCGCGAACAGTCCTCGCGCCAGTCCACGGACCCGTACTTCCCCACGCGGCGGAAGCGTCCGGCGGTCGCGACGGTTTCGATGTGGTACTTTTCCGGCATAGTCCTGCCGTTCTACGACGCCAGCCCCGCGTCGCGGATGATCTGCCCGGCGGCCGCCTCGCAGCCTCCGCAGAGAATGTGAATGCCGCGCACGCCGGCGAGGCCCTTGAGGGCCCTGGCGTGCTCCACGCAGATGGCGAGCCCTTCCTTGACGGGGTCGGCGGCCTTGGCCAGGCGGGCGATCGTGTCCTCCCCGACGGGGCCATACGTCTTCCTGGCCTGCATGGCCCGGGCCTGCTCGACGCTGCGCAGGGGCAGCACGCTGGCGATGATGGCTGCCTGCCGGGCGAGGCCCGCCGCCTCCACAGCCTGCAGCCACGCCGCGAAACCTGCCAGATCGAAGACCGCCTGGGTGAGAAAGAACCGCGCGCCGGCCTGCACCTTCTTCTTCAGGCGCAGGATGTTCAAGTCCAGCGGGCGGAGGTACGGATGCGCGGCCGCCCCGATCAGCAACTCGGGCGGCGCGTCGAGCTGCCTGCCCGTGAAGTCCACGCCCGTCTGGCAGAGCCGTTGGAGCGCCTGGCACAGCTGGATCGCATCCACGTCGTACGCGCCCGCCGCCTGCGGATTGACTTGCAGCGACTGGTGTTCGCCGGTCAGGCACAGGATGCCGGCGATGCCCAGGGAAGCCGCCCCCAGCACATCCGCCTGCAGCGCGATGCGATTGCGGTCGCGGGTGACCATGGTCAGCACCGGCTGGAGCCGCTCGCCCGCCAGCAGGGACGCACAGGCCAGCGCGGAGCTGCGCACCTCTTCCGCATTGTCCGCCACCACGACGGCGTCAATGGCCGCGGGGAAGCACGCCGCTAGTTTCCTGACCGCCTGCGGGTCGCTCCCGCGCGGCGGAAAACACTCCGCTGTCAGCGCCATGCGACCGGCGTCCAGCGCCTGAGCCAGTTTAGTCTTCACTATCACCTGCCACTTCCACGGCGGAGACCTCGTCTGCGATCTCCTGGCCCTTGTACAGGGGGTTGGGGCTTAATGTTTTGACCTTGGTCGCCACTGCATGGCAAATCGTCTGAACCTGCCGGGACAGCTCCTCGTCCGAAACGCGTGCGGCCCGCGGCCGGTCATCGCCCGCGGCCAGGTCCTCCTGCGCCGAGCCGGGCAGCTGGAAAAGCGCCAGGCGATCGCCGCCCAGGCCGATCTCGTCGAGGAGCTTCCGGACATAGTCCAGCCGTTTACGGGCGCGCAGACAGCCTTCGACGTAGTGGCAGTTATCGTCCTGGCAGGCGATCACACAGACGAAGTTGGAACCCGCCTCGAAGGCCTTCAGCACATGCTCGGGCTGGAGCCGTCCGGCACAGGGTATCAGGATCTCGTCAACCGGCATGGGCCACTCGAAGGCGGGCCGGCTGGGCCGCGGTCGCGAGGAAGATGGCGCCGCACCCGGGCGGGCGCTGTTAACGCAGATGAAAGCCGTCACGCCTTTCCGCGCCGCCGCTGTCACTTCGCTTGTCTGCATAGCTACCATCGCTGCTTCCGCTTGACCCATTCCGGAGATGGCACAGATCACGGCGGCGAGGGCACCGTCAGCTGCACCAGAAGGCCCCCGCCGCGCAAACAAATCGGCTTTGATTACATCAGGTTGCCGTATGAACTGCAACAGGAAAAGATGCGGACAAATACGCCAATCCGGGTACGGCGCTGCCTCATGACCGAGTTGGCAGTTCTCCTGATAACTCTTAAGTATCTCACATACAATAACTTGCCATTGAATTACAACGTATCTCCTTCCGCCGGTACAAATGGAAGGCGTGGCAACGCTGGCCTCGTTCCGGAAAGCGAGGGTATGAATGTAACGGCTGCACGCAGCCATGTGGATGGTGGTATCACATATGTAGGGCATTAAACGGCAAACAGTGACATGGACTGCCGTATAAAGCGGGCACGTGGGGGGCTGATAAATCGCCGTGGGCAGGCGCTCTGTGCGGCCCGGTGAAGGCACTCTCAAGCAACAGCGAGAGTGACGTAATGCATTTCGGGATAGAGTGTTAATGTTATCACGGGAGTCTCTCCACTGCGCTGCCGTGGCCGTAGTGCCGTTGTGACCCGCGGTCCGATCCTGGAAACGGCCTATGTTTTGGATGGGTGGTGACATCTGCGACAGCCAGCCCCACGCCTTGGTTGCCCCGCCAAATGCGGGACGTTTGTCAACGCCGCCTTGAAATCGGAACGCTCGTGCATGCCGCATAACGCTTGCGACCGCATGCGTGCACGGCCACATTGCCTATCGATTACCGTCGGCGCCATTGTTGCCGGGGCAAAGCAGAGTGGAAAATGGCGGCTAGCAGTATTTGCGACATCGAGCCGTCTAATGCAGACGCATAAGGCAGACAGTCAGGGCAAACGCATCTCATCCCTCGAACTTCTGCCGCTGAAAAGAACGCGTCATC
>CAYOBW010000267.1:2892-10180 GCA_964402115.1 uncultured Victivallales bacterium | reverse complement strand
ATCGCGGCGGTGCTTTCCGCCGACGGCGGGCTGCTCTTCGTGGCCAACCAGCTGCCGTATGCGCGCGCAACGAACGACTATGTGGCCGCGGTGATCTCGGTGATTGACACGGCGGCGCGCAAGACCGTGGCCGCCATTGCCCTGCCCAACGGCAGCTCCAGCGTGCGCGGCATCACGCGGTCGGCGGACGGACGCTTCGTTTACGTGACCCACACGCTGTCGCGCTACCAGCTGCCGACCACCCAGCTCGAGCGCGGCTGGATGAATACCTCCGCGATCTCCATCATCGACGCAGCCGGGAAGACGCTGGTCAACACCGTACTGCTCGACGACGTGGACCTGGGCGCGGCCAATCCGTGCGGCGTGGCCTGTTCGGCGGATGGCAAGACGCTGGTCGTCGCGCATGCCGGCACGCGGGAGCTGAGCGTGATCGACCGCGTGGGCCTGCATGCCAAGATCGATAAGGTGGCCAAAGGCGAGAAGGTTTCCGAGGTGTCGCAGAAGCCTGAAGACGTCCCGAACGACCTCAGCTTCCTGGTGGACCTGCGCGAGCGCATCCGGTTGCCGGGCGAAGGGCCGCGGGGCGTGGTCGTCGTGGGCGACACCGCCTACGCGGCGCAGTACTTCAGCGACGCGCTGGCCACGGTGAAGCTCGGCGCGCGCGGGCCGGACGCCGTCGGCAGCCTCGCCCTCGGGCCGGCGCCGAAGCCGGACCTCGCGCGGCGCGGCGAGATGCTTTTCAACGATGCCACGATGTGCTTCCAGCAGTGGCAGAGCTGTATCAGCTGTCACCCGGGGGACCGGGCGGATGGGCTGAACTGGGACCTGCTCAACGACGGTATTGGCAACCCGAAACAGACCAAGAGCCTGCTCCTCTCGCATCGCACGCCGCCGGCGATGATCAGCGGTATCCGGGAGTCGGCCGAGAAAGCCGTCCGTTCCGGCATGAAGTTCATCCAGTTCACCGTGCGCCCGGAGGAGGACGCGCTGGCTATCGACGCCTACTGCAAGTCGCTCACGCCGGTGGCGAGTCCGTACCTGGATGACGGCTCGCTGAGCCGCGCGGCGAAGCGGGGCGCGAAGCTGTTCAAACAGGTCGGGTGCGCGCAGTGCCATCCCGAACCGATGTACACCGACTTGAAGGAATACGATGTCGGCACCGGTACAGACAACGAAGCCGGACGGCATTTCGACACCCCGGCGCTGGTGGAAATCTGGCGGACGGGGCCCTATCTCTACGATGGCCGGGCGGTGGATATGAAGGACGTGCTGACCCGCTGCAACGTTGGCGATAAGCACGGCAAGACCTCGGGGCTCAAGCCGTCCGAAGTGGAAGACCTGGTCACGTACATCCTCTCACTGTAGGTGGTGCAGCATGGCGGAACTGGCGCGGTACACAACACACGGTCTGGATGTCGTGGCTCTGACACAGGCTGACACGACCAAGTACTTCATCACGGCGCACCCCGATCCGCGGGCCGGCACGTTCGATGTGTTTCCGACGCTGGCCCGCTTCCTGCGGACCCACAAGGCGGTGGTTGTGGCGCAGGACGTCTTCGGCCCGTGCCGCTTGCATGCGAACGGGGCCGTGGCGCTGCGGATGGCGCTGCCGAACCGGCAGTGGCCGGTGACGTGGATCGAAGGCGACCGGGGCGAGACGCAGCACCTGACCGGCACGCAGGTCTACGCGGTGTCGGATGCGGCGACCAACGTCCACCCCGTCGTGCTTGACGGTCGGGTGGTGGGCGTGGTGCATGACAACCACGACGCAACGTATTGCCTGCTGGGCGACATCCGTTGCCTGGACACGGGGCTGACCCGCGAGGCGCAGGCCCGCGTGACGTGGGAGATGCTGGAGGCGGCGCTCGCACAGGCCGGACTGACCTTCGCGGACGTCGTGCGCACGTGGCTCTATGTGGATCGGATCCTCGAGTGGTACGGGCCGTTCAACAAGGTGCGCGACGTGTTCTTCCGCGAGCGCCGCGTGTTCGAGGGGCGGGTGCCCGCGAGCACGGGTGTGGGGGTCGCCAACCCCGCCGGCGCGGCGATCGTGGCCGATGCGTTCGCCATCCGGCCCAAGCGCGCAGACATGCACATCTTCCCCGTGCCCTCGCCCCTGCAGTGTCCGGCGCTGGACTACGGCAGCACGTTCAGCCGCGCCGTGGAAGTGGCCATGCCCGGCCTGCGGCGGCTGTACATCTCCGGCACGGCAAGCATCGAGCCGGGCGGACTGACGGCGCACGTGGGCGATGTGCGCAAACAGATCGAACTGACCATGGCTGTCGTGAACGGCATTCTCGAGTCGCGCGGCATGGGGTGGGGCGACATCTGCCGTGCCGTGGCCTACCTGCGTAACATGGATAGCGCCCCCGAGTTCGCCTCCTACTGCGCCGATCATGGGCTGCCCGCCTTCCCCTGCGCCGTAGCCCATGCCGACATCTGCCGCGACGACCTGCTCTTCGAACTCGAAGCCGACGCCATGACCACGCGCGAGGCGTGAGGTGACGGGGGTGGTGGCGGTGGAGCGATTCCGTGCTCCCCCGCCCCGCGCTACCCGGTCCGGCACCCCTGCGCGGGCTCAAGCACCGCCTGCAGGTCCTTCAAACGCTGCTCGAAACCCCCGACGGTGAACGTGCTGAGGTCGTCGAGCACCCAGTGCGCGGCGGAGACGTCCTGGGGCGGCCGGTTGGGGCGGGAGAGGGCCACGCAGTACATGCCGGCCCGTCGCGCGGCGGTCGTGCCGGCGGCGGAATCCTCGAACACCAGGCAGGCGGCGGGCGCGACGCCGAGCCTGCCGGCAGCCTTGAGAAAACCGGCCGGATCGGGCTTCCCCGGCGTGTAGTCCTCGGCGCCAAGGTAGAAAGCGAGCAGCGGCGCGATCCCCATGAGTGCCACCCCGTCGGTGATCTCCTCACGCGGGGAACCCGACACGATGCAGACGGGCGCCGTGCGCGCGAGGCGCTTCAGGAGGTCGATGGACCCCACGATCCGCATATCGTGGCGCGCGCGCAGGCGGTGGAAATAGGGCTTCAGCTCCGCCTGCATGGCTGACAGCGACAGGTTCAGGTTCGCGATGCGCCGGCAGATGTCCACGTAAATGTCGTGCCACGAACGCCCGTAGACCAGCTTCAACACGTCGGCATCGGTCAGCGACGGATCACGCTCGCGCAAGTAGAGCCCGATGGCCTGGATCCACAGGACCTCGGTGTCGAGCAGCGTGCCGTCCAGGTCGAAGATGTAGGCGTCAATCACGGGCGGCGGTTTACCGGAGGCGAGGGGCGAAGTCAAGCCCGCTCAGGGCGGGCCCGACAATTCGCAGTCTGTCGCCGCAGCGGGCTCGTAGCGCCCGCTGTACCGGTCCTCCGCACGGGAGAAGTACAGCAGGCGCTACGAGCCTGCTGATCGACTCTGCCCATTCGGCGCCATACTGAGAATCACTGGGTCGTGTCCGCGGCCTCGGGCGCGAGGGTCTCCGCCGGTTGCGCCGGCACGGGAGGCGCGTACGCCGGCGGCAGGGTGTCGCCGCCCGCGAGGCGTTGCAGCGTGCGCAGGGCCGGCCCGACGACGGAGGGCGGCGCGAAAGCGGCCTGCGCCGTTGCGCTGGGCAGCCGATCCGCCACCGCGACCACGAAGGCGGCGGCGAACACGCCCTTCAGGATCCCCGCCGCCAGCCCGCCGTAGCGGCTGAGGCGGGGTTCGACGACGACCTGGACGGCTTTGCCCAGCAGCCGGTGCGTGATCAGGACGGCCGCCAGGACGACCGTGCCGACCAGCAGGTATGCCGTCGCCCGCGTGGTGTCGGGCGCCAGCGACACGTAGCGGCCCAGCCATGCGGCGACCGTGTCCCCCGTGCGCAGCGCCAGGAACCAGCCCCCGCCGACGGCGACGAGCCAGTGCAGCTCGCTGGCAAGGCCGCGGTAGAAGCCGATCAAGCCCGACAGGGCCACCGCCGCCAGCACCGCCATGTCCACGGTTGTGAGACTCATTGAATCCATGTCCGGCTCCGGCCGTGGGGTGTCGCGCGCTCGCTCAGCGCGCAGTCTGCTTCAGCCAATCCTTCAGTTTCTGGGCCGCGGGGTCTCCCGGTGCGAGTTCCGCGAACCGCTCGAAGTGGGGGCGGGCCTGCGCGTGGAGCCCCTGGTCCTGGAAGGCGTAGCCGAGGTAGAGGTGTGACCAGGCGTGGTCCCGCTTGCGGCGCAGGGCGGCCTCGAGATACTCCACGGCCTTCTGTGGGGCCTGGAGCTTGCGGTAGATGACGCCGGTCATGTAATACGCCTCGACCATCTCGGGGCTGGTGGCCAGCGTGTAGGTCAGCTCCTCGATGGCGCGGAGCGGCTGGCCCTTGGCGCGCCACGCCATGGCCAGGTTGTACGAGGCGCCGGCGAAACGGTTGTCGAGCTCCAGAGCGCGGGAGAAGTGATCGATCGCCCCGTTGAGGTCGTTGGCGGCGTAGCAGGCTTCGCCGGCCTTGAATTCGTTCCGCGCGCCCTGCAGCTCGCGCCGCGCGTCCGGGCTCGCCAGCCGGCGGTACGCCCGCGGGTCCGAGGGGAAGCGGGTCGCGAAATCGGCATACGCGGCCTGGGCGCGCGACGGATCCTTGAGCTTCGTCTCGTAGAGCTGCGCGAGTTCCCAGAGCGGGTTCGGGGCCTGCGGGTCGCGGCGCATAGCTTCCTTGTACTGGAGCAGCGCCTCGTCGTAGACCTCGCGGTCGGTCGCGGCCCGCGCGGCGGCGACGAGCGGGTCGGCCGGGCTTGGTTTGAAGACCTGGGGGGCGGGCGTGAGCCCGCCGCCACCGGATTCGCTGCGGCCACCGCCGGGGCTGAGGCTGGCCAGGTACTTGCGGGCGCGCGGCACATGGGGGTCGGCCGGCGCCACGGTCAGGAAGCGCTCGAGGTATTCGGCGGCCTGGTCGCGGAGCCCCGGCGCGTCGCGGCACAGGCAGCCGAGGTTGTAGAGGGCGGGCGGGTAGTCGGGCGCCTGGACCAGGGCCTGCTGGTGCAGGGCGATGGCCTGGTCCAGATTGCCGGCACGGTGCTCGGTCAGGCCCATGGCGACGAGCGCACGCGGGGTGGGCTTCGCAAACCGATGCACGAACTCGTCGAAGGCCTGCTTGGCTTCCGCGTTGCGCTTCTGTTCGCTGAGCAACTGGACGAGATACTCCAGCGGCCGGGGATCCGCCTCGCTCAAATCGGCGGCCACGCGGAGGGAGTCGACGGCCAGTTCCAGCTTGCCCAGTCGCCAGTAGACCACGCCCAGGTTCGCGTGCGCGGCGGCATTGGCGCGCAGCCGCGGGGCGGCGGCTTGCAGGTGGCGCGCGGCCGCCGGCATGTCGCCGCGCCTCATCGCCTCCATGCCGGCGTTCAGGCGCCGGTCGGCGGAATCCGCGCAGCCGGCCGCCAGCAGCAGACCCGCCGCCGCTGCCCCCAACCCCGCCAGCCCTCTCACGCGTCTCATCTCCATGTGCCGATCACCCGTCGTCGTCGCGGGAATGCCCCATCTTATGCCGAAAAAGAATTCAGGAGTCTATACCACAAAGCTTGCCGCATCGGAAGCCCCTATTGTGGTTGTTGCTGACAACGCCGACGCGGCCGGGTAATAATCCCCGCCGTTTTGTGGCCGGGTCGCGATTCGCTTGATGGCCAAGGCAGCAGGCTCGTAGCGCCTGCTGTACGCCGGAAACCGGCGGAACGTACAGCGGGGGCTACGAACCCGCTGCTTGGCGGGCGCCGAAAAGCGCCAGCAGGCAGATCGCTGGTGGCGGGGAGGCCCGCCGTGCGCGAAAGGGATGGGTGGGTATGGGATGGGAGAGCCTGGCGTTGGGCGGTTTGGAGGCGGCGGCGTTGTACGCGGGGCTGACCTTCGTGCAGCTGGCGTTGCGGCGGGTCCGACTGCTGCAGCGGATCAAGGTGGCGCTCAACCTGACGCTGCTTTGCCTGTCCGTGCGGCTGTTCATGGGCGCGCCCCTGGAGGTCGTGAACCCCGTGCTCAAGAGCGGGGCGGGGGCCGGCATGGTCTTCTTCGCGCTCTGGGCGCTGCTCGGCGTGCTCGATGAAATCGTCTTCGGCGTCGTGATTCCCCGCCGCACGCAGCGGGCCGTGCCCGTCGTGCTGCGCGATATCGGCCGCGGCCTGGCGATCGTCGGGGCCGCCGTCCTGGTCATCCACGTCTTCTTCCCGTCCGTGAATCTCAACGTGCTCGCGATGTCGTCGCTGGTGGTCGGCTACATCGTCGGCAACGCGACGCAGGACACGCTGGGCAACCTGATTGCCGGCCTGGCGTTGAACACCGAGCGGCCGTTCGAGATTGGCGACTGGGTGTGCGTGGGCGGTCACACGGGCCGCGTGGCGGACATGACCTGGCGGGCCACGCGGCTCTGGACCAAGGCCAACGACTACATCCTGATCCCGAACGCGACCATCGCCCGCGAGGCGATCCTGAACTACTCGCGGCCGACCTCGACCCACGCGCTCACGCTCGCCGTGGGGGCTGCGTACGACGCGCCGCCGAACCTCGTGCGGGCCACGCTGCAGGGCGTGTTGCGCGCCGTGCCCGAGGTCCTCGCCGAGCCGCCGCCCTCGGTCTTCCTGTCGGGCTACGGCGATTCCGCCGTGCAGTACACGGTGAAGTTCTACATCGCGGATTTCAGGGATCTCGATCCGATCGCCAGCCGCGTGCAGGATCTCGTCTGGTACCACTTCCGCCGGGCCGGGATCAGCCTCCCGTTCCCCATTCGCGACGTCCGCCTGCGTACGCTGTCGCCGGCGGACGAGGCCCACGCCGCGGCGGAGCGGCGCGCGGAGAACGCGCGCATCCTCACGGCGACGGAGTTGTTCGCCACGCTGAGCGCGCCGGAGGTGGACGACCTCGCCGCGCACGCGGAGGAGCAGGTCTTCGCCGCGGGCGAGGTGCTCGTGCGCCAGGGCACGGAAGGCGACAGCTTCTACCTGATCAAGCGCGGCCAGGTTCGCGTTAGCGTGACCGATGCCGCGGGACAGCAGCGGGACGTGGCGCACCTCGCGACCGGCCAGTTCTTCGGCGAAATGTCCCTGCTGACCGGGGAACGGCGTACCGCCACGGTCACGGCCGCGGAGGACAGCACCGTGCTGGTCGTGGCCAAACAGAACCTGGCTTCGTTGCTGGAGAGCGACGCCCTGCTCGCGGAGAAGTTGGCCGCCGTGCTTGCGCGCCGGAATCAGGCCCGCCAGACCACGCTGGACGTCGCGACGGGCGGAGGCGCCCTGAAGCCGGTGGACGCCTCGGCGGTCGGCCAGGTTCTGCAGAGGATCCG
>CAYOBW010000267.1:0-2792 GCA_964402115.1 uncultured Victivallales bacterium | reverse complement strand
CCTACTTGCGCGGTTTTGGCGCGAAGCCCTTCAGGAAAGCCGGTAGCGCCGGGGCCTGGCCCGCGCCCTCCTGCCCGCCAGCGCTTTCCGCGGGCGCGTCCATCTTCTCTTCCTTGTAGTCCGCCGGCAGTTCGAACTTGTCCGCGGAGACGCTCTTGCTCTCCAGGGCGGTGACTTCCGTGATGGTTGTCGAGACCGTCTCGCGGCCTTTGCCGTCGGTCGTCGTGTTGACCATGACGCGCCGCAGGGGGAAGCCCTGCGCCTTGTCCATCTGCGCCTTGATCAGGGCGTCCACCTGCTCGTCGCCGGTCTTGAGCGTCTGCTTGCTGGTCCAGACGTTGAAGCCCTTGTCCGCGAGTTTCGTGGAGGACCAGACCTCCTCCTCGATCAGGCTGCTGGTGCTGTTCTTCATGCCCATCACGGTCATTTCCATCGCGTAGGTGGTCCTGAAGCGGTAGTGGCGCGTGGGGTAGCCCTGGATCTTCGGGCCGTCCTCGTCGGTGAGCTTCTCGACCTTCGGGTCGGAGATCTGCATCTGCATCATGCCCTTCATCATCTGCATCGCGCCCCCGGCGGCGCCGAACAGCTTCTCGATGTCCCAGAGCATGTACGTCTTCTTCTCCGGGTTGACCAGGTAGACCGTGGTGCCGCCGTCCTTCGTGAGCATGTACGAGCCGGCCCCCATCAGCGGGTTGCCGCTCTGCTTGATCTCGATCCGCGCCTTATCGCCGTCCACCATGCCCGTGACGGTCATGCTGCCGGCCTGCTCGCCGCGCGCCTTGGCGTCGACTTTCGTCTCCGCCGTGTAGACAAAGCCCGCCCGCGCCACGCCGGCGGCGCACACCAAACCCGCTGTAAACACCAAGAAACGACTGCTCATAGGATTCTTCCTTTGATTTTCTGACTCCGCTGCTGACGTTCCTGCGTCGACTGACAGGACGTACGCTACCGCGCCCGGCGGGCGGGGTCAACGCGATTCGGGCCCGCGGCGTCAGGCTTCAGTGACACAGGGGGCTTCCATGGCCCATAACGGCCGGGGACGGCCGTCTCCATGGCGTGGGCAGGCGACGAGGCGTGGAGACGGCGGTCCCCCGCCGTTATGCCCCTGAAGCATTACCACGCGGCTTGTGTGCAACCAAGCGCCGGGCGCCGCGTAGAACGCTAATCCGTTGCGCCCATTCTCGGTTCTCGCCCGCGCCTGCCGCGTCGTCCTCACACCCGCCGGGCCGAACGGATTTCGGCCCCACGTGAGTCGGGATCCCAATGCCGACCGACCCCGCCCGCACTCGTCCTCGTCGTCCTCCTCGTCCTCGAATCGGAAAGGGGAGGAACCGTCATGTCGCATCAACACAACGGATTGCGCAGGGGATGCTGCTGGTTCGTGTCGTTTCCATGCTCTCGAAACGGGTGGCTCGGTTCTCTGCGCCGGCTGAGGTGAGGGAAGACCGGGCGCCCTATGGGATCGAGGACGACGACGACGAGGACGAGGACGAGAAAGGTCGCAGCCCGCCCCGTCCGCAGTAGTGCGCCTTCCCCGCGTCTCGTCTTCGGCCGTTAGGCGCCGGGTAGCGCCGGTTTCGCTTTGACCGTAACCGAAATTTCTGGCAGGGTCTGCTCACCGTAGTGCGAAAGCAGTGCGCGTGGGCGCTGGATTTCTGGAGGTACGTGCTATGTGCCTGACCAAGCGGTCCTCGTCCACGGGTTGGAGATGCATATAGCCGCTGTGCCGGGGGCTCTGCCAGGGGCGGGATGTGGCGCGCGGTGAACGGGCTGAAGCTCGTTCCACGTAGAACGGCCTTCAGGCCGTTCCTCGACGGGGCAGCCTCGTCTGGCCGGGGGGATGCGCAGATGCGGGGAAAGATGGGTATGGCGGAACAATGAAGGATATGCATCATGATGCGTCTGAGTGACTTGGGGTTGACGGGCCGACCGCACGGGGTACATGCATGAAGAAGTTGCGCGTCTATCTGGACACGTCTGTGATCAACTTCCTCTTTGCGGATGACGCGCCGGAGAAGATGGCCGCGACAAGGGCTTTCTTCGCTCGCGCGAAACGGATGGCGATACCCTTGTTCATCTCGCAGGTGGTTGTCGATGAGATTGCGCGAACCCGTGATGACCGGAGGCGCACCGTGCTTGTGACAGCAATCGCCGAGCGTGGTCTGTTCATGCTACCGGCGGAGCCGGAGGACGAGATCGAGCTGTTGGCGCGCGCCTATATGGAGCATGGAGCCATCCCGGCGGGGCAGCTTGACGACGCGCTGCATGTCGCCCTGTGCACCGTGCACGCTGTTGACGTTTTGGCGAGCTGGAACTTCAGGCATTTGGCGAACGTCAATCGTGAGCGGCGCATTATGGCCGTGAACGAGAGTTGCGGGTACGTTTACCCGTTGCGGATCGTTTCGCCGGAAGAGGCGGTGGGCGATGAATGAGAACGACGAACCGAGAGCGCTCCGCGAGGTGCGCGAATGGAAGGCAGCTTGCGCGCGGGATGTGGCCGATCTGGAGATCGGTGCAGCGCTACGCAAGCGCCTGCAGGACTCCGCGGAAGCCGCGCGACGGCTGGGTTTCCTGGTCGGTGGTTGCGCGGGTGCTCCGGTTGCGCACGTCGCCGAAGCGGCCACGGGGTATGGCGCCGGCGAAGAGGACGCGGCGGGACGGATGAATGCGACAAGGGCGAAGAGGGGGGAGTAGTGGCGTTGCCCATCGTCCTCGTCCTCGGATTGGAGCTGCGGATAGCCGCCGTGCCGGGGGCTCTTTCGGATGCGGGATGTGGCGCGCGGTGAACGGGC
>CAYOBW010000266.1:0-10194 GCA_964402115.1 uncultured Victivallales bacterium | reverse complement strand
GGCCCCCCCAGCCCCACCCCAGCGCCACGGCGCTGGGGTTTCTGAAGAGCTGTCGGGACCAGCCGGCAGTTGACAGTGCGGGGGCGCAGCGTGTATCGTCGCAACGCTTTACGGATGGTCACGGTGTGTTTGCGTGACCGTTCGGCGCAAGGCCCCTGGGGCTCCTGGAGGACAAGGATCATGACCGTTCATGCTGAAGTCTCGCTGGCAGGTCGTCTGACGTGCGCGTGCGTGGCGTTGCTGACAAGCCTTGCGGCGGTGGCGGGGCAGGCTGGTGGGACTGCTGACGCAGCCGGCTTTCGGCCGCTTGAATCGCTGGGGATGCAACAGGGCCGGTTTGCGATCGAGGTGTTGCAGAAGGCGGGGGGCGAGCATCTCTTCCCGCGCACGCTGACGCCGCGGCAGGCCGCCGAGGCGCTGGCAGGCATCGGTTTCGCCCCCAAGCAGGGATGGGCGGTGGACCAGCCGCTCACCTGGCGCGATCTGAACGAGTCGTACCGGCGGCTGCTGGCCATGCTCAACGTCGAGGATGCCCTGCTGAATCGGCGTGACGTGGCGGTGCTGGTACGGGTCACCCCCGTGGTTCCGCGTCCCGGAGAGGTATTGCACGCCGAATTCGCCGTGGGCAACGTCGGTATGGTTGCGGCCACCAACCTGCAGATCGAGATTGGCGCGTCGCGGGGAATCGGGATGCTACCGCCGGCGCCGGCCGGTTACCAGCCCGCGACCGGCCTCTGGAGCATGGAACGGCTCGATCCGGGGGCGGTGTGCCGGCTGGCCCTGAGTTTCAAGGTCGAGCCCGGCACGGATGGGCAGCGCCTGCAGGTTGTCGCGCAGCTGCGCAACCCCGAACCGCACGAGGCAAACTCCGGCTCGCACAAGGCTATCGCGAGTTTGGTCGTGTCCAAGGCCGGGCAGGCGGTGGCCGATGTGGGTCTCTCGCTGGGCGCGGACAACCTGCTGCCGGCCACCGGTGACGACGTGGTCTTCACCCTCTCGGTTACCAATCGCGGGTTGGCGACTGCGACCGGTCTGGTGATCTCCAATGCCGTGCCGGCCGGCCTCAAGCGGGTGCGCTACGCGCCTTCCTGGCCGAACGGCTATGGGCTGCTGCCGGATATCGCCCCGCAGGGCGGGCTGACGCTCTGCTACACGGCGGAGGTCGGGCGGGTGGCCTCCGATATCTGGGTGCTGACGAACTTCGTCAACAAGATCACCATGAACGAACTCGATGCGGAACCCGCCAATGACGCGGATCGGCTCGAGCTGCTGGTGCGCTTCATGGAACGCCTGACCGCTGCGGTGCAGCGGGCCATCGTGCCGACCACCACGGAGCGGCAGCCAGTCAGTCCGTCGCGGCCCTTGCGCCGCTAGTTCGGAGAAATGGGAAGGGGAGTCGCAGGGCATGCAGAAGACGAATGTGACCATGGCGGTGTTGGCGGCGGCAGCCTCGTTCGCGAGCCTGGCTTGCGGTCAGTCGGCGGACGATTACGCGCTTACGTTTCGTGGCGTCCAGGTGAACCGCGACGCGCTTGACAAACTCGCCGTGCATCCGGGTGTGCATGCCGCCGTCGGCTGGAACTCCAACCCGTACCTGCGGCCGGACACGGAGCCCATCAGGTCGGCTTACGTGATCGACGTGGATCCCCAGCTCGATCTCGAATGGCCGGCCAGCGAGTACACGTACCTCGGTCTGTTCGGCAAACTGAACCTCAAGTACTTCATCTTCTCCGACAAGAGCAGCGGCCAGCGGCAGGTGACGGATACGCTGGAATACCGTTCGTTCACCGATTACTCCGACGAAGACAACCTGATCGTGCAGCCGTACCTCCTGGGTAAGCTCCGCCACAATTTCTCGGACCACACGTCCCTGGCGCTGTACGACGATTTCCAGATGGCGAACGTGGACAAGTACGGCGCCAAGCGCCGGTTCTACCTGAACAACGCCTGGGTCGAGGCGCTGCACGAGTTCACCGAGCGGGTCTCCGGCAGGGTGCAGTACCGCAACGTCTGGCATTACCAGAACGACGACCCCGCCCTCTTCAACTTCCAGGAGAACGTGTTCGCGGCCGCCGCGCCGTGGCGCATGCTGCTGCTGAAGGAAGGTCGGTCCGTGGTGTTGACTCCCGAGGTGAGCTACGGCTGGCGCGCGTTCAGCGCCGGGGACGCCCCCCTGGACCTGTCGCGGTCCGCCGATGCGCAGGCCAAGGACTATGACTTCATCGACGCGGGAGCCGGACTCCACGTGCCCGTGTCGTCGCTCGTGACGCTGGAGTTTACGGGCGGGTGGAAGCAGCGCAACTACGACCTGGCGCTGGCTGGCCAGTCGGACGCGTCGGATTCCGTCAGGGGCGGCGCCACGCTCTCGTTGACCCCCTCGCCCGGCAGTCCCTTCACCTTCGTTTTGGCGGGATCGCGAGAGGTCAACGACACGGTGATGTACAACACGGCCGAGTACAACAGGCTGCCCTTCGAGTGGGAGGATGCCGTGCTCAACGAACTCAACATCACCTACCGCGAGTTGGACGTGACGCGTCTGGGGGCGTGGCTGCGCTACGACTTCAGCGAGTACATCCGCGCCTACCTCATCGGCAACCTCCAGCGTTCCGAGGCGTCCGCGGCCGAGGACCTGGCGGCGCGCGAGGGGCACCTCTCGTCCACGGACGACAGTGCGGGCCGGGCCAGCGATACCAAGCAGGACGAAGTCGTCTACGGCGGTTCGTTGCGGCTCCGCTTGACCGAGTCGGTGCTGGCCGGCGCATCCTACCGGCACGGTTTCGCCATCGAACGCGCCGCGCCTGCCGGCGATCGCGACCTCTACGAATACGACGAAGTCGCGTTGCAGCTGAACCTTGACTTCTAGGAGCGGCACATGTTCCGCGGGCTACCCTTTCTCATGTTCGCAGGCTGGTTGCCGTTGCTTTGGGTGGCCGTGGCAAGCTGCCAGGGCGCCGACACCCTGGCGACGGACGTGGCCGCCGTGGCGGCGCCTGAGCCGGGGGGCCAGCCCGCCGCGGCTGCGCCTGCCCGCAACGGCCGCTACGCCCTGCGCAAAGGCGACCGGATCGAGATCCTTGTCGAAAACGAAAGCGCCCTCTCGGGCGAGTTCGTCGTCAGCGATGCCGGGATGGTGCGCTATCCGATGGTTGGGCCGTTGCGTGTCGAGGGGCTGTCCGTCGAGGCCGCGGCGGACCTGGTGCGTGACGCCCTGAAGAACGGCTACCTGGTTGACCCACGGGTGAGCGTCAGCGTCGCCTCCACGGCCAGCCCGAAGGTCATCGTTATCGGCGACGTCGGGAAACCCGGCTTGCTGGTGCGGGGGGGGGCAACCCTCCTGTCCGTGCTGCAGGAGGCGCAGACGGAAATGCATAAAGCGGAGTCCCGCATCACGTTGTTTCGCGAGCACGATGGCGTGGATGGCGGGTCCACGAACGACAGCCTGCCGCACCTTGACATTTCCGTCGGCGACCTCCTGAAGCCGAACAGCGAGTACGCCCGTTTCGAGGTCCAGGATGGGGACCGGGTCTTCGTCAAGGCCGGTTCTCCGGAGCGCGTGACCGTCACGGGCAAGGTCAAGACCCCCGGCGTGATCCCGTTTGTGGCCGGGATGACCGTCATGGAGGCCGTGATCAAGGCCGGGGGGCCGGCCGAGTTTGCGAACCTCGCCAAGACGTGCGTCGCGCGCAAGACCGAGGGCGGCAACCAGACGCTGCAGGTCGACCTGTCGGACGTGGAGCGCGGCGACCGCTCCAAGGATATCGAGCTGCAGCCCGGCGACATCGTTGTGGTGCCGAAGGGGTGGAAGCTGTGGTGAACCACCGCATAGCCGAGGACACGGTCGATCTGCGGGTGTACGGGAAGTTCCTGGCCGCCAACTGGTGGCGGCTGGTGCTCTTCGCCCTGCTGGGCGGATCCGCGGCGTTCCTGATCGCGGACCGCCAGCCCGCCGTCTACGAGGCCCACGGCGAGATTGTCCTGGTGCGGGAGTCGCAGCCCATTGCCAACGTGCGGCAGGATCTCACGGCGTTCAGCCCCTGGGACGAGACCTTCGTCTACACGCACACGCGCCTGATTGGCAGCGAAGCCCTGGTGGCTTCGGCCGTGAGCCGGTTGCAGAAGTGGGCGGAGGACGGCGGCAGCCAGACGAACACGATCGGCGCGAATTTCCCGGCGAACTGGCGGCAGGAACTGGGCCGCTGGATCAAGGGCAAATCCAGCGAGGCCCTGGCGGCGGAGGTCACGGCCGGGCTCTTCCCCGAGTTCATCCGCAAGAGCCGGATTCTCCAGGTGCAGATGCGTTCGCGCCAGCCGGTCTTTGCGGCGGCGGCCGTGGAGGCCCTGGCCGCCAGCTACGCGGCCACCGTGGCCGATATGTCCATCAGTTCGACCGACCGGCTCTTTGCCCGGCTCCAGGCCGAGCGGGACGAGGCCGCGCGCCGGCGCGAGACAGCCGCGAACGCCCTGCTCGACTTCAAGCGGACCGCGGAGGTGGAGATGTATGCCACCTCCGGTTCGATTTCGGACGGCATGAGTTCCAACCAGGTTGCGGGCATCAGGAACCAGCTGGCCATGGAGGATGCCGATGGGGCGTCCCTGCTGGCCGAGATGGCCGGGGTGTTGCATGAGATCGAGACCACGGCCCAGCGCTATGGCGACAAGCACCCGGAAATGAAGGCCCTGGTCGAGAAACGCGAAACCCTCCAGGTGCGGCTGAAAATGACCACCGAGCGGCTCTACCAGCAGTGGCAGCTGCGGCACGTGCGCGAGCGCATCAAGGCCCAGCAGGACGTACTCGAAGGCGAGCTGGAGTCCTGCCGCCAGTTGCACGACCTCATTCTCACCAAGCTGAAGGAGGTTGACCTGTCGGGACGCGTTTCCGACCAGTCCGTCCTGACGCTCAAGAAGCCGCAGGTTCCGACGCGCCCGGTTTCGCCGCGCAAGACGCGCGATACGGCCATGGGCACGCTGGCCGGCGTTTGCGCGGGCCTGCTGCTGGGCCTCGTCCGCCAGTTTCGCCGCAACCTGAAGGTGTCGGTCGAACACATCGGCACGGACCTGTCCGTGAAGATCTTCGGGCAGATTCCGCTGATGTCCAAGAGCGCGGAAATGGCCACGCTGCTGAGCGGCAGTGCGCCCGGCGGCGGCACCGAGGCCGTCCCGGCCCTGCGCACCGCTGTCGTGGCGCAGCTGCAGGCGGCCGGCGCCCATGTCGTGCAGATCACCAGCCCGGGGACGGGGGACGGCAAATCAACCCTGGCGGCCGCGCTCGCGCGCAGCCTGGCGCTGGCGGGGAAGCGCACGCTGCTGATGGACCTGGACCTGCGCTGCGGTCAGCAGCACCGGCTGTTCAGCGTTCTGGACGGGTACGGCCTGGCGGACGTCCTGAGGGGCGACGAGGTGCGGCCGCCGACCGAGGTGGCCCCCAACCTCTGGGTCTACACCAGCGGCGAGAAGACGGTGCGTTCGTCGGAGTTGATTGCCGGCGAGCGGCTGGGCGCTTTCCTGGCGCAGCTGTCGCCGGCTTACGACGTCATTGTCATCGACTCTCCGCCGCTGCTGGCGCTCACGGACGCGGCGCTCCTGGCGGGCCACGCGGGGGTGCGCTTGCTGGTGGCGCGCAGCGGGTTCACGCACCGGCGCGCCTGCCGCGACAGCGCGCTTCTGCTCCAGAACCTGGGGCAGTCCCTGCACGGTGTGATCCTGAACGGTGTGCGGCCGGACGAGCACGACGGCTACTACTACTATTACCGCTACTCGCGGTACCAAAGCTGAAGCAGAACGGATGCGCCCGCGGAGGCCGGCGCCCGGCCGTGGCCCGGGAACAAGGCCTCAGCCAACCGCGGGCCGGGTCTACCGGATGGCCATGGTCGGCGATACTCGACAGCGCGCCCTCGCGACGCACCTGCCGCTGGCGGAGTGGGGGCTGCTCGCCGTGGGCGTGGCGCTCTTCCTGGGCCTCTACGTGGCCGGCGCCTGGTGCTTCTCCGTCAGCGTCGCTTCGCTCTTCTGGGTGGCCCTGGTCATCGCCTTCTTCTGCCTGCACCAGACCCTGCCGGCGCTCGTCGTGCTGGTCGCCGCCATGCTGTTCTCGCCCGAGGTGCAGGTGGCGCCGGGCGTCATCGTGCGGATCGAGGACGTCATGACGCCCTTCATCGGCCTGGGCCTGATCGCGCGCCAGATGGTCGGGCGCCATGCCCTGGTCTGGCGTCGCGCGTGGCCCGACGGATTCCTGCTCGCCGTCCTCGCCGTGCACGCGGCGTCGAGCGTCGCGGGCGCCTGGGACGGCCGGGTCGAGTCGACCACGGCGGTGTTGTGGAATTTGAAAGTGGCTGAGATGTTCGCCATCTACTGGATCACGCTGAACCTCCTGCGCTCGCCGCGTGACGTGCGCCTGCTGCTGGGGGCGGGGTGCCTGGTGTTCATTGCGGTGGCCATCTACGCGGCCATGGACATCCCCGTCACCGAGCTGTACTCGGCCCAGCGGCTCACCATGCCTTTCGAGGACACCCCGGAGCCGACCACGCTGGGCGGCTACCTGACGCTGGTCTCGGGCGTCGTGATGGCGATCGCCCTGTACGAGACGTCGCCGCGTCGCAAGGCGCTGTGGTGGACGCTGGCGGCCGTCTGCGTCATTCCCGTGCTCTACACGTTCTCGCGCACCACGTACGTGTCCTACGCGGTCGTGGTCTTCTGCCTGGGCATCCTGGCGCGGCGCGTGTGGCTGCTGGTCGTCCTGGCGCTGGCGCTCCTGGTGTGCTACGCCTGGGGCCCGTCGGTCGTCATCGAGCGGGTGGCCTCGACGTTCGATGTGACGCGCGAGCACGGGCTGGACCCCTCCCTGTGGGAGCGGATCGACGTGTGGAACAAGGTGAAATTCAACCTGGGGCTCTACCCCCTTCTGGGCCGCGGCTTTCCGCAGCCGATCCTGGACAGCCAGTTTGCGCGCATCCTGATCGAAAGCGGCGTGCTGGGTTGCCTGGCCTGGCTGGGGCTGCTGGGGGCCTGCGCCCGCGTGGGCGTCCGCCTGTTCCGGCACACGCAGGTGCCGCTGCACAAGGGCCTCGCCCTCGGCTATCTCGTGGCCGTCGCCGGCATTCTCGTGCATGCCACGGCTTCGATCACGTTTCTCATCGTGCGCATCATGCAGCCCTTCTGGCTGTTGACGGGGATCGTGGTCTTCCTGGACCTCTACGAACGCGGGCGCTTGCCCGCCGCAACGGCCGACAGGCCCGGAGAGGCGACGCCAGCATGTGCGGAATCTGCGGAATAGTGCGGCCGGACGGGCGCCCCGTCGACGTCGCGATCGTGCGGCGCATGATGGCGACCCTGCGGCACCGGGGGCCGGACGAGGGCGGCGTCCACGCGGAGCCGGGGGTGGGGCTGGGGTTTCAGCGCCTGAGCATCATCGACCTGGCCGGTTCGCACCAGCCCATCGGCAACGAGGATGGCACGCTTTGGGCCGTCTGCAACGGCGAGATCTACAACTACCTGCAGCTGCGCGAGACGCTGGCGGCGGCCGGACACCGCTTCAGCACGCAGGGCGACATCGAGACGGTCGTGCACGCCTACGAGGAGTGGGGGGACGATTTCGTCCTGCACTTGCGCGGCATGTTCGCCGTCGCCATCTGGGACCGGCGCCGGCAGGAGCTGGTGCTGGCACGCGACCGGTTCGGCATCAAGCCGCTGTACTACGCCGAGGTGTCCGGCGGCCTGCTTTTCGGCTCGGAGCTCAAGGCCGTGCTCGCCGCGGACCAGGCCGGCCGCGAGATCGACTGGGAAGCCATCGACCTCTACCTCACGCTGATGTACATCCCGTCGCCGCGCACGGCCTATCGCGCCGTCCGTAAACTGCCCCCCGCCACGCTGCTGCGCTGGGGGCGGAACGGGATCGTGCAGCAGCGGTACTGGCGGCCGCCCGAACCGGAGGCGGTCGCCGCACCGCGGGAGGCGGCGGAGCGCCTGCTCGCGGCGCTGCGCGAGTCCGTCCGGCTGCACCTGCAGAGCGATGTGCCCGTGGGCTTCTTCCTGAGCGGCGGCCTGGATTCCAGCGCCCTGGTGGCGCTGGCGGCCGAGCGCGGCCCCGGCGTGAAGACCTTCACGGTGGGTTTCGAAGCGCGTTCCCACAGCGAGCTGGAATATGCCCGGATCGTGGCCCGCGCCTTCGGCTGCGAACACCACGAGACGATCGTCAACCCCGACGCCGCGGGCTGCCTGCCCCGGATCGTCAGCCAGTTCGACGAGCCGTTCGGCGACTCCTCGGCGCTGCCGACGTACCACGTCTGCCAGGCGGCCGCCGGGCAGGTGAAAGTCGTGGTCGGCGGCGACGGGGGCGACGAGCTCTTTGCCGGCTATGACTGGACGCGCCGCCAGCGCTTCGTCGAGCGGTGGCAGCGCGTGCCGGCGGGCCTGCGGGAGCTTGCGCGCGGGGCTCTTGCCGGCGTTCGCGACCGCCGCGGAACAATGGGGAAGCTCGCCCGCTTCACGGACGACGCGCACCGCACGCCGCTCGCGGGCTACCTGCGCCGGATGTCGTGCCTGACCGCGGAAATGAAGCAGCGGCTCTACGCCGGGCCCCTGCGCGAGCAGGCGGGCCGCGAGCCGGCCGCGCACCTCATGGAACCGTTTTTCGCGCAGGGCGCGACCGACCCCGTGACCGCCATGAACCGCGCCGACCTGGGGCTGTACCTGCCCGACGACGACCTGTGCAAGGTCGACCGCCTGACGATGCTGTTCTCGCTCGAAGGGCGCGTGCCGCTCCTGGACAACGCCGTGGCGGACGTGGCCTTCTCGCTGCCCATGTCGCTGAAACTCCGGGGCGCCACGACGAAGTTCATCTTCAAGCAGGCGGTCGGCCGGCTGCTGCCGGCCGCCATCAGGCGCCAGCGCAAGCAGGGTTTCGCGATTCCCGTCGCCGCCTGGATGCGCGGCGAGCTGCACGCCCCGACCCGCCGGGTGCTTCTCTCCCGCCGTGCGCGCGAGCGCGGCATCCTGGCCCCGGAGGCCGTCGAGGCGCTGCTGCAGGCGCACCTGTCGGGGACGCGGGACTGCGGGCACGCCCTGTGGGTGCTGCTGGTGCTGGAGCTGTGGTTCCGCCTGCACATCGATGCCGATGGAGCAGGGGCAGGGGCTGCCACCCTGGCTGAGCTGGCCTGATGGGATTCAGGATGAACGCGACGACACTCGCTCAAGTCCGGGAGCAATCGCCCGAATGGCAGCTGCTCTGCCACTGCGCCCGCCCGTCCGTGGCGGCGGCGGACGACGGGGCGTTGGAGCGGTTGCTGGAGGCGCCTTTGCACGGAGAGCGGTTCCTGGCCCTGGCCCGGCGCCATCGACTGCTGCCGCTGGCGGCCGCGCACCTGGAACCCTGCCTGGCCCGCCTGCCGGACTCCGTGGCCAGCCGCCTCGCCTCGGTCGTTGCCGCCAACGTCGGACGCAACCGCATGCTGGTCGAGGCGTTGGTCGAGCTGGCGGAACGTCTGACGGCGGCGGGGGTGCGGCACCTGCCGTACAAGGGGCCGGCGCTCGCCGCCCTGTGCTACCCGTCCCCGGACCTGCGCCAGTCCGACGACCTGGACTTCCTCGTTGCGCCGGCGGATATCCGGCGCGCGATCGACGCCGTGCTGGCGCTGGGCCGCTACCACCCCTACGGCCCGAGCGCCGCGGGGCGCGACTGGCGCGGGCAGAGCGAACGGGACGGGATGGTGTTTGTCGAGCAGAGCGGACGTTTCTGGGTGGATCTGGCCACGGCGGCCGGGGCCCCGCAGCTCGGCGTGAGGCTGGACGACGCCCAGGTGTGGCAGACGGCGGTGACGGTTGCGCTGGAGGGTGGCCGGGTGCGCACGCTTTCGCCGCGCGTCTACGCGCTGGCGCTGGCGGCGCACGGCTCCAAACACCTCTGGCGGCGCCTCGCCTGGGTCACCGACATGGCGGCCGTCCTGGGTCCGCTTTCCGCGCTCGAGCGGGAGGCGGTGTGGGGTGAGGCGGAGCGGTGCCACGGTACGCGCGTGCTCTCGCTGGCGGTTCGCCTGGTCGAGTCACAACTGTCGCTGCCGCTGGCGGGCCTGCCGCCGCCCGGTTCCGCGTGCTGGTCCGGTGTGACAGGGGTCATGGCGCGCATCGGCGCCCCCGACGGCCCGCCGCTTCGCACGCCGGCCCTGCGCAGGATCGTCCGCGTGCACCTCTCCCTCCAGGAGC
>CAYOBW010000265.1:291-10216 GCA_964402115.1 uncultured Victivallales bacterium | reverse complement strand
ACACCGTGCCGTTGGGGTAATCCGGCGCGTAGCCGAACAGCCCTTCCACCACCGCCCGGCAGAACAGGCTGGAGCAGTCATTGAAATCCAGGCCTCCCACCTTGTGCCCGAGGTTTCCCGGCGCAGGTCCCGCGAAGGCGCTTTCGAGGAAGGTGCCCCGCAGAATGTCCCACCCGTCCGCGGGCAGGCCTGTCTGGAAATAGGCCAGCGCCAGGTGATAGTTGTCACCCGGCCACATCTCGCGAACAGACCAGACGCTCGGCACCCAGTTCGAGGTCCAGACCCGCCGGCCGCCGTAGGGCATCCGCTCGTTCTCGAGCCCCCACTCGGTGTAGTGCAGCGCCTGTGCCGCCTGCAGGGGCGAGAGCAGGCCGGCGTCGATGGGCAGGAAGATGCTGTACAGCCAGGGGTTCTCGTTGAGGCGCTTGTAGCCCATCTGTTCGCGGTACGAGCCCACGTAGCCCTGGCCCTGAATCCAGAGGCTGTCGAAGAAACCCTTGCGGATCGTTTCCAGGCGGGCGCGGTGGACCGCCGCGGCCTTTTCGTCGCCGGCACGGCGCGCCAGGTCAAGCGCGGCCTTGTGGCCCCGGTACGCGTAGGCCGTCTCCTCGGCGGTGCCGGCGCCGTTGTACCACTGCGAGTCGGTCGGCCAGGTGTTGATGTAGCTTTCGTAGACACCGTCGCCGTCGGGGTCAAAGCAGTCCCGCATCCATTCCAGGTGCAGCTCCAGCGCGGGGCGCAGCAGCGCCTCCATGGCGGGATCGGCAGTCCCGCGCCAGTCGTGCAGCACCTGGTCGAAGAACTGGCTTTGCATGTCGTAGAAACCCTGGTCGGGAATGCAGCCGCGGCCGTAGAAGCGGGAGTCCTTCGCCTGCTGGCCGTAGCCGAGTTTCGGGTCGGCCTTCGCGATCCGATTCTCCGACTCGCGGATCTGCCTGCCGATGAAGTGCCGCGCCTGGGCCAGGACACGATCGTGCCAGCCGTAGGCGCTGCCCCCGAACAGCGTCCGCCAGCCGACCAGCTGGCTGTTCCACTGCATCGCGCCGTGGGCATAGACGGGCGGGTACCACACACCGTCCAGCGCCAGGCAGGAAGCCGCGACCACCGCGTTGAAATACGGGTCCGGCGTCTCCACCGTCACCTGCCGCGACACGGTCTCGACGCGCTTGACCCCGGCGGCGAAGACCTCGGCCGGCGACGCCACCCGGGCCGCCACGTCCGCCTCGGCGCCGACGCCCGCCGCAAAGGCCCAGTACGCGCTGACCGCGGCGCCCGCGTCCAGCACGCCGCACACCACCGGGAGTTCGCCCGCCGCGCCCGACGCCAGGGCCGCCGGATCCTGCCAGCGCGACGCATCCGCCACGACGGTGCGGGAGGCGGCCGGGCCGCGGCCGACCACCGTGTGCCGCGGCTGGCTGCCGGGAGGGTCGTAGGCGGGCGGCTGCAGAACGAAGCGATCGTCGACGAGGCGGATGCTGTTGCCGCGACAATCTTCCGGAACGAATCCGCGGGTCAGGAGCTCGGGGTGGCCCAGCACGTCCCACGCCCAGTTCATGTTCGCCGCGTATCCCGGCAGGTTCCGCAGCGCGGCGCCAAAGCACCACACCAGCCGGTCGCCGGGCCGGGCGCCCCCGATGCTCAGCCGCACGGCCAGGCCGGGCCCCTCGGCGAGGGGCACAGCCTCCATTTGCACCGTCACGCCCGGCCACGCGGCGTCCCGCACAATCCATTCCATGCGGCCGGGGTGATACTTCGCCGTGACGTCAGCGCCGTCCGCCAGCCATGTGCCCTTGCCGTCCCGGACCACCGCCGCCATGAAACAGCCGTCCACGTAGGGACTCTGCGCCATCCGCAGAAACGGACGATCGCCCGCCAGCACAAAGCCGTCGATGTGGTTGCCGTAGAGCGGCCGGTTGTTGAAATGGCGGCCATTGCGAATGACGATGGCGGCGCCTTCCGGCGCGTATCGCAAGCCTCCCGCCGGTTCCGCCGCGGCAGAAACGAGGGCTGCCGCGGCCAGGCCCAGCAGTGTGCAGGCGACCCGCGTGGTCCCATCCGGGTGCGACACCAACGTTCGGCTCATGGGCCCTCGATGGTTCCAACCAGACTGATTTCCCGGTAGACGTTGAAGCCTGCCGGACCATCTTTGAAAACGAACCGCACCGCTGCCGCGCGGGCCGCGAGCGGGGCGCCCGCGGGCGACTGCACGGCAACCTCGTTGCACCCGCCCGCATCGGCGTCGTAGGCGACTTCCGCCAGCTTGACGAAGCGCTCGGGCGTCCCGACCGCGGACGCAAAGACCTCGTACCGCTGCGAGGCGCGCGCGTCCGCGTGTCCCGCATAGGTGCGGATGGCCTGGAGCGCCACGCCGGACGGCGCAGCCGCCGTGTCGAAAACCACGTCAAGCCGGCTCCCCTCGCCCATGCCGACAAAGGTCCGGCCGTCGTTCTCCGTGATCTCGCCCCCCTTGCCGTTGCCCGCCGTGCCGTTGAACAGCGCCGCGAAATCCGATCCGCCGCCGTCGTGCGCGCGGGAGCCGGTCGCGGACTTGACCAGGCCCGGGCGGCGCGCCAGGTTGTTGCTCGCCCCGAGCGCGGGGTCGAACACGGCAGGCGAGCCCGCGCGGGCCAGGACCCGCACGCCGGGCGCGTCCTGGAGCACCGTCGCGTTCTCCGTCCCGCTCGCCGGCCACTCGCGGGAAAGCAGCCGCACCGGCCCCAGCAGGCCCGAGAGCGGGTCGCCCCGGTAATGGGAGGGGATGGTCTGGTAGTGGTTGGCCAGCGTGTTGTAGACCAGGACCTCGACGGCGTTCTCGCCGCTTTTCAGGAAGCCGGTCACGTCGATCTTCCAGGGCGGCGCAACCCGCACGCCGACTTTCCGTCCGTTCACGTGGATCTCGGCGGTGCCGGCGACCTTCCCCAAGTCCAGCGTCGCCTGGGCGCGGGACTCCTGTCGCGTCAACGTGACGCGGGTCCCGTAGCGGGCGCCGCCCGAGTAGTTGTTCAGGACGCCGAGCTTCGACCAGTCCCCCAGCGTGAGCGTGCCGCTCCCGTCGGTTTCGATGACGACCGGCTCGGGCAGCACGGCGCCGCCCGTGCAGCCGGTTTCAGGCTGGACCCGCAGCGCGACCACGGCGGCAGGCTGCGGGGGCTTGCGGGCGATGAAACGCCCGGCGCCCGCCGCCTGCATCGGCTCGCCGTCGATCCAGGCCTCGACCGTGCCCCGCGCCTGGACGCGAATCGCGGCGGTGCCGGGCGCGGAAAGGAAACGGAACCATTCGGCGGGCCGGCGCCCGGCCGAGACATCGAAGGCGATGACGCCCGGGTCGCCATACCAGCGCATCGCCAGCGGCTGCCGCGCCGCGGGCGGGGGAACGGCGGACCGCCGCAGGACGAAGTGGCCGCGACCGCCCTGGTCGTAGCGCACCACGAGCGGATTGGCGCCCGCCTTGAGCGCCACGGGCCGGGCCAGGTCGGGAACCTTCTCGCCATTCACGTAGACCGCGGCGGGCGCGATGACCGGCGACGTGTGGCTCTTGTCGGCGGGTGCCCCGCGACTGACCTCGAACGTGACCTCGGCCGGCTGCTCCAGCGTGGCCGCCGTCCAGAGGTAGTACCGGCCGCCGTCGGGGAGGTAGCGCGTCTCGTTCAGGCCGCCGGCCGCTTTGCCCAGGCAGATGAAGTCGTCCGTCACCGTGCGCTTGAGGCCGTGATAGCCCTGGTGCCCCGAATCGCCCTCCTTGCCGTAGCGCCAGGAGAAATCGTAGGGGCGCCAGGTGAACGTCCGGCCGGCCACGGTGACCGGAACGGCCGGATCGACCGCCGTAAGCCTCGCCAGCTCGGCCTCGAGCGGGCCGACATCGGCGTCTCCGGGAACCGGCCCCAGCACGTAGAACTGCGTGCCGTAGCCGTGCAGCGTGCGCTCCCACCGCGTGTCATCCGTCGCGGGGAGGCGGGCGGTCGAGGCCAGCTCCTCGGTTTCACGCGCCCAGGCGAAGCGGCGCGCCTCGACCCCGATCGTCTTATTGTCGGCTGTGACCGGGATGCGGAAATCGCCGTACGTGTTGTCCATCGTCGGCACGAAGGCGATGCTCCAGGCCTGCGGCAGCCGCTTGGCTCCCTCGGGGCTCCGGTCGCGCGGCGCGGGGTTCACGTGCTTCCTGCCGGGCGTGAACACCACGACCTGCGCCTCGTAGGCTTCCAGCGGCAGTTCGACCTGTGTGCCTGTGGCGGTTTCGCCGGCCACGCGCAGCGGCCGTACGGCCCCGGTCCAGGGATCCCACAGTTCGACCGCGCCCCTCGCCCGGAACTCCACCAGCGCATCCGGCCGCGCGTCCATCACCAGGTACACATCACGCGGGCCCGCCTTGCGGTGCAGCGTCCGCACCGTCTGATCGAGGCCGCGCGCGTCCTGCACAAAGGCGTGCTTGAGCGCCTCGACCGCCTCCGCCGGCTGCGCCAGCCTGCACGCGGGCAGGAAGGCGCGGTCGTTCAGGGCCGCCAGCTCCGGATCGTTGCGCCCCGCGCGGTCCGAAACCGCCGGCAGCTTGCCGACGCCGTAGACCTTGCCGCCGCCCTGCGCGAACGCCGCCGCCTTCTGGATCGTCGGCCAGCGCACCGCCTCCATGTTCGGGACGACCAGCGCCTGGTACGAGGCGCCGGCGTCCTTCACGACCAGCCGGCCGCCTTCAACGGCCGCCCGCGCCAGGGAGTCGTTGTCGATGAACTCGAAATTGAGGCCGGCTTCCATGAGCCGGCGTCCCAGGTCGAAAGCCGTTTGCGTGGCGGCGCCGCCGTCCAGGCCGGCCTCGAACGGGGCGACCGGATAAACCACGGCGACATCGGCCACGAAGTGGCCCTGGCTCAGCAGGTAGGACAGCCGTGTGAAGTAGTCGAGGAACGCGCCCATGTGCGCCCAGTACGGCATGCGGAAGTGGTAACAGGGCGGGGCCCACTCCCAGTAGGAGCCGTACGTCGTGTAGTAGAGGCCGTGCAGGTTGAGCAGGGTGCAGCCGTAGAGGTAGTTCTCCCGCGTGGCAAACATCAGGCGTTCCGGCGTCGCGCCCCAGCCCAGGCTGTGATACCCCTCCAGCCAGACGCGCTGCCGCTGGTAGAGGTTGGCGATCGAGGAGTCGACCTTGCCCTTGATCAGGTTGGCGCTCCCGCCCGGCGTGTCGTGGCCCGGGGCCGAGTACCAGCGCGTGGCCCGGAAGTAGTCGCCGAACTCGGCGGGGTCGGTGCCGCGCCCGCCGGAATCGCAGGCGAAGATCATGCCCCGCGACGCGTGCCAGTCGTAGATCGGCTTGAAGTAGCGTTCCTCCATCAGCGCCATGCGCACGTCGGCGTAGTCCATGAGGATCTTGGGGGTGATGTCGCCCATGTCCTTCCACATCGCGGGCAGGGCCTCCAGGAGATCGTAGCCCTTCCGCCGGGCGAACTCCGCGGGGAAATCCGGGTTCCACGCGAACTTGCCCACGCCCAGGTGCAGCTCGTCGTTGAAGAAGTAGTTCAGCCCCTTCGAGGACTTGCCGGGGTTGTGGTCCTCGAACGGCTGGAAGAAGCCGCGGACCACCGTTTCGCCCATGCCCGGCAGCAGCGGATTCATCGAACCCGCCTGCCGGGCCGCGCGGAAGATCCACAGCTCCCACACGCCCTCCGGCGCGGTCCACGTGATCTTCCCGTCCTTCGTGAACGGCGCGAGATCCACGCCGCCGCGCGTGAGCAGGTTGTTCTCGACCTTGTAGGCCCGGGCAGCGCATTGGTCCGGCGGGCAGTTCAGCGTCCGCGTTTCGCCTCCCCGCACCGTCGCGCGCTCGCCTGCCTCGAGCTGGATCGCATTCAGCTCAGGCTTGCTGTAGAACAGGTTGTAGAAGAGGTTCTTCGCGCCGCGCGGCCAGTCGATCGTGTACGTGCTCAGGCCGATGCCCATGTCCAACTTGGAGCAGGCTTGCGAGATCTTCGCATAGACCTGCCACCACGCGTCCGAGAAGATCGCCGGCTCATCCTGGTCGGTCAGCCAGCCTTCGGAATCGTAGTGCGAGTAGTTGACCTGGACGCCGCTGATCCCCTTTTCGTGCAGCTTCCGGATCTGGCCGATCATGCGGTCCGCATCCAGCTTATCGCCGGTCCACCACCAGAACGGCACCTCGCCGTAGCCCTGCGGCGGATTCTTGAAACCCGGCAGCACATCCAGCCCGGGATCGCGCGAGGGCAACCCGGTGCCCCCGGCCAGCGCGCCGTGCAGACAGCCCGCCAGGCAGCCGATGACCAACAACGTCGTCTTCATCGTCATCCTCCCGCCGCCGGGGCGGCGTGGCCGCCACCCTGCATGGCCTGGATCACCGACCGGATGAACTTGCGGGTGATCTTGCGATCCGCCGCGGTCGAAGTGACAAGGTTCTCGCCCGACTCGACGTCCATGCCCGTGTACGTCGCCCCCAGGGCGCTGAGCGCGTTCGCCGCGGACCGGGCGCAGGTCATCTTCTTGCCGGCCAGCTCCGGCACGGCCTTGACCAGCAGCGGGGAAGCCGCCCCCGTCGCCGCCAGCGTGGCCCGGGCGGCGCGGACCGCCACCGCGACCTTGGCCGCGGCTTCCGGCAGTGCCGCCGGGAAGTCGCCGTCGCCGCCAAGCAGCAGGACATCCGGGGCGCCGGCGGCCAGTTTCGCGGCATCCAGCGCGGCCAGGGACTGCGTTTCGACCGCGCATCCCTCCGCGGCCAGCTCCAGCTGCAGGACGGGCAGGTGCGACCACGCCGGGTCGGCGACGAGGATCAGGGCCCGCTTCTCCTTCAGGGGGTAGTCCGGCGCCAGGGCGGTGTCGAAGCGCAGGCGGCCGCGCACGACGCCGACTTCGAACGCGGCGCCGCGCGCCGCCAGCGCCGCCGAGAGGGCTTCGCGGAAGGACTTGAGACTGTCCACCGGCCTGCCGCCCACCGCCGTCAGGATATCGTTCTGCCTGAGCCCGGCCTTCGCCGCCGCGCTCTCCTTCGCGAGCGAGCTGACCAGCACGCCCGCGGCCGGCCCGAGGTTGTGAATGTAGCGGTGCATCTCCACCAGCTCCGTCGCGCCGAAACCGAGCGCGTCCACACGCAGCTCGCGCAGCTCGCCCGAGTGCCGCGCGTACGCGGGCATCGGGCAGGCTTCCTGCAGCACGACCTCCACCTCGCGCGTGCCGGCCTGCCCGAGCCGCGCCACGGACAGGCGCAGCTTGCGACCCGGCGGCGAAATCGTGAGTTCCCAGTCGAAGTCGAGCGCCTGGGCGCGATTGCGCGCCGCACAGGGCTGGCCATCGAGCGCCACCACGACATCGCCGGCACACAGCCCGGCCTGCGCGGCGGGGCTGCCGGGCTCGACGTGGTGCACCAGCACGCCGTGGGCAATGCCCAGCCCGGCGGCCAGCTCGTCGCTGACTTCGCCGAAGACCGCCAGGTTGACTTCGCTGCGCACGAAGCGCCCGTGCTTCAGCAGGCTGTCCTTGACCGCCAGGACCACGTGGATCGGGATGGTGAAGCCGAGGTTGTTGCCCCCCTGGATGCCATAGGTGTTAATGCCGAGCACGCGCCCTTCCAGGTCGAACAGGGGCCCGCCGCTGTTGCCGGGGTTGATCGCCGCGTCGGTCTGCAGCACC
The DNA here is from genome assembly GCA_964402115.1 of uncultured Victivallales bacterium. GTDB lineage: Bacteria > Verrucomicrobiota > Kiritimatiellia > UBA8416 > CAYOBW01 > CAYOBW01. The sequence goes on along the minus strand of CAYOBW010000265.1, from coordinate 2,590 downwards.
TTGGTCTCCGTCCCCAGGTCCGTGCGCTCGACGTTGCTGAGCAGGCCGCTGGTGTAAGTGCGCTTCAGGCCCACGGGATTGCCGACGGCAAAGCAGCGCTGCCCCGTGCGGGCGCTGCGCGAATCGGCGTATTCCACGGGCGTCAGCGCGCCATCGGGGGTGATCTTGATCAGCGCGACGTCGGGGTCCATCCAGAAGCCGATGACCCGCGCGGGGTACTTGCGGTCGTCGCTCAGCACAACCGTGATCGACTCCGCCGGCAGGGTGGGATCCTCGGGGTCCTCGGCGCGCACAACGTGGCCGTTCGTGAGGATGTAGCCGTCCGCGCTGACGATGAAGCCGCTGCCCTGCGCCTTCTCGTGTTTGATGGCCACGACGCTGGGATCCACTTTCCGGACGATCTCGACCGGAATCCCGCCGGAGGTGTCGGCGGCGGCTGCCCGCAGGAGGGGCGCAAGCGCAAGCATCATGATGGCGGCGAAGCGGGTTGGCATGTGCATCAGCGGGCTCCGTTCTGCGGGGTGGCTGCGTCTTTCCGGCGCAGGTTCAGTCCGACGTAGCCGGTCAGGCGGCCACGGCGATACTTGACCAGCACCTGGTCCTTGGGGTGCTCGCGCTGGCGGGCCAGCAACAGGCGGAAGCTCTCGAGCGACGGCACCGGCTCACCCTGCAGCTCCAGGATGATGTCGCCCTTGTTGAGCAGGCCGCCCCTGGGGCCGTCCCCCGTGGCCGCGGGGCTCCCCGGGCGAATATCCTTCACCGCCACGCCCCGCACGTCATCGGGCACGTTGCCCGCCACGCGGTACAGCTCGTCGATATCGCAGACCGTGACGCCCAGCTCATCGGCCAGCATCGCCTCCGGCTCCTTGCGGCGGGAAAGCGTGCCCGCGACGGTGAGCGCCTTGCCGCCGCGGGACACCGCCAGGCTGAACGGCGCCCCGTCGCGCCCCTTGATGGATCGGGCAAACCAGGCCTCGAGCTGGCTGTCCTGGAAGCGCAGGGGCTTGCCGTTCAGCCCCGTGATCACGTCGCCGACCTGCAGCCCGGCCTTGGCGGCCGCGCTGTTCTGCACCACGCAAGTCACGAGCAGCGCCCGGCGCGGCAGGCCGCGCAGCGTGGCCAGGTTGCGGTTCAAGGCCTGGGTCGTGATGCCCAGGCTCACCTTGCCCTTGGCCTTCTCCTCGTTGCTGTCCGCATTGCTGTCCGCGACTGCCGCGGGATTCCGGGCACGGTCCAGCAGGCCGGTGAGTTCCTGCTGGCAGTCCGCCAGGGCCACCACCCCTTCCCTCTCCGCAAAGCCGACGGGCACGCCGTCCAGGTCGAGCACGGGGGCGCCGACGGTGCGCAGGTCGGAGGCATCGAGCAGGAACCGCCGGTAGCGGTCGTAGGCTGTCCCGCGGCAGACGGACGGACGGATTTCGGGCTCGAAATCGGTGGCTTCATCGCGGGCCACGACGATGACGGACCACTGCCCCGGGACCAGCGTCGCCGCTCGTGACAGGTCGAGCGCCTGGCCGGGCGGCGGCGCCTTGAGTTGCACGAGCGTCATGCCGAGCGCTTCGTCGGTCGCGACAACCCGCGCCTCCTGCTCCTCCCCCTCGACCAGCACCAGCACACGCGAATCGGCCGCCTTGATGATCCCCGGCGCCAGCAACTGGCCCTGGGCGCCGACCCGGACGGCCACACAGGCGGACAGCCCGCTGCCGCCACCCAGGTTGAGGGTCATGCCCCCCACCCGCACCTGCCCCTCGCCCTCGGGCGCCCCCTCGCGGGCGACAATGCGGACGAGGAAGACAGCCGACCGCGCAGCAGCCGCGGCCTCCGTGACGGCCAGCTGGAATTCGTGCGCCGTCCGACGTCCCTGCGCCGCGCCTCCCCCGGGAGCCACGCAGCCCGTGGAAATCGCAAGCAGGACGCCCAGCAGCGCGCCGGCGCCCCTGAGCGAAGCGTGAAAGTGCCTGGCGGACCGCCAGGCCGCCGCAAAACCAAGTCTTTTTCGTGCATGCATCGCGGCATGATGCCGAAGAGCCGCGCCGAAGGCAAGGCGGACGAACGCCCAACGCGCAACGCGCAACGCTCACGCGGGAGAGAGGCGACCGCTGATGCACGCTCACGGACGCTGATGTCGCGAATGTCCTATGGCCAAGGGGAGTCGCCGCCCTTCGGCCTTCGATGCTCATTATCGACTGGAGGGGCGACGGCCTCGGAGCCCCCGCGGGATCGTGGCGCGAGCAGGTGGCACGCTGGACCGCAGGCCTGGAGCCGGCGGTCCCCGCCGGTATGCCCCATGCCGCTTCCG
>CAYOBW010000265.1:0-281 GCA_964402115.1 uncultured Victivallales bacterium | reverse complement strand
GGCGCGCGCAGGGGGGCCCGTGCACGTCACGCCTGGAGCCGGCGACCCCCGCCGTTACTGCCCCGCGACTTGAGCGTTTCGCGTTAAGCGTTGAACCTGGAGAGTCAGAATAGTCAGATAAAGACGGGTGATAACCTTCATCATGTCCACCTCCTCTCACCTTCAGAGACACTCCCCCGCCCAGTCGAACTGAAACGCGAACCGGCTGTCCTGACCGCGCGGGCTACACGCTGCGCACTCCTTCATCCCTGTAGCCGACGACGTAAGGAGGCGGATGACAC
>CAYOBW010000264.1:0-10246 GCA_964402115.1 uncultured Victivallales bacterium | reverse complement strand
GCCCGCGGCCAGGACCAGCGTGCCCTCCTGGATCGTCGTCGCCCCCGTGTAGGTGCTGGCGGCGGAGAGGGTCGCCGTACCCGCCGTGGACTTCGTCAGGGCCGCCGTCCCCTCCAGCACCACGCCGACGCTGCCGCTCTGCAGCGTGTAGCTGGTGCCGGTCAACGGGCTGTCGCCCTCAATCGCGCCGGCGGTCAGCGTGACCGTGCCGACGGTGTCGGGGTTGTCCACGTCCAGCGTGCCGCCGTTGACGGTGACCGCGCCGGCAAGGGTGTCCGCGGCGTGGCCGAGTACGAGCCGGCCGCCGAAGACCGCTGTCGTGGCGCCGTAGGTGTTGTTGCCGGACAGCGTCCAGGTCCCCGCCCCGTACTTCTGCACCCCGGACAGGGTGTTCGCACCGCCTCCATCGGCGATCGTGCCGCTGATTTCGCCGACAGCGCTTCCGCCCAGATTGAGGTACCGGCCCGCGGCATTTGGCGCAATCGGGCCGGAAAGCGTCAGCGATCCGCCGTCGGAATGGATTCTCGTGCTGCCGCCGCCGCTCCTCAGCGTGAAGGCGCCGCTGATGGTGTTATCGCCCTGCAGGTTGCGGACGATCCCATTGCCGCCTTGCCCCTCGCCGCTGGTCAAGAAGTTGTTGGCGACCGTGATGCCGGTGGGGCTGGAAAGCGCCACTGTGGCCAGGTTTCCTTCGCCAGCATTGCTGCGGAGTGCCACGTTGCCCGTGCCCAGGGCCGTGCCACTGGTGATCACCAGCGTGCCGGCATCGGCCGTGGTGTTGCCGACGGTCGTGCCGCCGGCGAACGAGTTGTCGCCGGAGAGGGTCACGGTACCGGCGGTCGTCTTCGTCAGCGCGCCGGCGCCGGCGAGGGCTGCGCTGATGGTGCCGCTTTGGACGGCATAGCTGGTAGCGGTCAGGACGCTGTCGCCGAAGATCAAACCGGCGGTCAGGGTGACGGCGCCGACGGTGTCCGGATTGTCCACATCGAGCGTGCCGCCGTTGACCGTGATCGCGCCGTCTAACGTATCCGTGGCGTGGCCCAGGACCAGGTTTCCGCCGTTGATCGTCGTCAGACCGCTGCAGGTGTTCACGCCCGAGAGGGTCAGCACGCCGGCGCCGGACTTGGTCAGCGTCGTCGTGCCGCTGATCACGCCGCTGAGGGTGGCCGAATGACCGTCGGTATCGATGGTTCCGCCCCCTGTGCCCAGGGAGAAGGTGAAGGGCATGAGCGTCGAGTTGACGGTCAGGTCAGCCACGTCGCCGGAAAGCTGCAGCACGCCGCCAGCGAGGGTCACCGTCCCCGCGCCCGTGGTCGGGACCGCCGTACGCTCGAAACCCTGCCCGGTGACGAACGTCCCGGAGATGGTCAGCGTCGCGCTGCCCGTGTTGCCAGCCGCCGGGTTGACCTTGATCGAATTGGCGCCGGCATAGGTGAAGAGGCCACCGACGTTGACGGTCAGGGCGGCGTTGTTGGCCACGATCCCGTCGAGGGTCAGGTCGCCGTTCTGGATCCACGACGCCCCGCTGTTGAGGGCCACGGTGGCGGCGCGCCCGATGGCCAGGCGACCGTCGTTGGCCACGCTGCCGGTCACATTAAGTGCCTGGGCTGTCGTGCCTGGGGCGGCGTCGCCCGGGATACTGCCGACCTGGATCGTCTTGCCCGCGGCTGCCGCGACGGTGGAGCCTGCCTGGAAGTTGACGATGCCGGCGGTGGCATTGCCCTTGCCGATGGTCCAGCCGCCCGTGGCGGCGCTCTGGTTGCCGGAGACGTTGACCGTGCCGGCGTTGACCGTCGTGCCGCCCGTGTAGCTGCTGGCGCCGGAGAGGGTCAGCGTGCCCTTGGTTTGCAGCAGCGCCACGTTGCCGCCGCCGGTTCCGTCGCCGATCGCGCTGTTCAGGATGCAACCGACGTTGGAACCGGTGGTGCCCTGGGTCAGGGTCTGGGTGTTGCCCGTGGTCGCCGTGCCCGAAATGCTGCCCGCTATGGTGGCGCCGACGTTCTCACCGCCGATGGTCGTATCGCCCGCGAGCGTGATGGCGCTGTCGAGGACGGTTGTCGGGCCGCCGATGCGGATGGCGCCCCTGTTCTCGGTGTTGCCGGCGCCGCTGATCGTGAGGCCGCCGCCGAACGTGGTTGTTCCCGCGTTGACGTAGATCTGGCTGCCGCTGTCGACGATCAGCCCGGCGTTGACCACGCCCAGGCTGCTGATGTTCCACTTGTCGCCCGTGGCCCCGGCGTTGGAGAGCCGGATGGTGCCGTCGAAGCCAGCCATGCCAGTCATGTAGGTATTCCGGGCTGTCGTCCCGGCGGCGAAGTTCACGCGCAAGGTTCCAGTGCCGGTGACGGCATTGCCAATGGTGACCACGCCGGCCGTGGCGGTGTTGTTCAGCAGCAACGTGGAACCCGCCCCGACCGACAGGGGCCCGACACCAACCGCGCTGCCGGTGGTGTTGACCGTCGCTTCCAGGGTGCCGGAGCTGGCCGCGATCGCGGTGCCGCCGTCGCGGGTGCTGGCGCCGCCGAGAAGCAGCGTGCCCGCGCCGGACTTCGTGAGCCAGAAAGCCCCTGCGCCATCGTCCAGGCTGCCCGCGAACGTGTGGACCCCGCCGCTGTCCGTCGGTACGTTCACCGTGACGTCCGCGGCGACGGCGATCGGCCCCGCCAGGGTCAGGGCCCCGTTGTCCGTGGCATCGCCCAGCGTGAAGTCGCCATTGAGCGTCACCGGCACCGCCAGCACGCGGGCCGTGGCGCCGTCGCTGGAGAGCGCGCCGCCGCCGAGGGTCAGCGTGCCGTCGCCGAGCGCGCCGTCGTGACCGACGCGGAGGCGGCCGCCGGTGAGCGTCGTGCCGCCGGTGTATGCCTGGGCCGTCGGAATCGTCAGCGTGCCCGCGGCGCTCTTGGTCAGTGTCGCGGCGCCGCCGATCGCGCCCGCGCCCGCCAGGTCGTAGGGCTTCAGCTCGTTGGCGAAGGTGACCGAGGCCGGCAGGAGCGTGCCGGTTAGCGTGACGGTCGTGCTGCCGGCGGCCGTATCGTCGAACCTCACCGGATCGCCGTTGTAGAACTTCTGGTCGCCTTCCTGCCATGCCAGCGAGACGCCGCTGTCCCAGTCCGCGGCCAGCGTGCCATCCCAGGTCCGCGCCTCGCTGGCGAACGCCAGGCGCACGCGGTGGTTGAGGACGTCGTCCGAGAAGGTGGGCGCCCGGTACCCGGTCGCCGTGAGGTTCTCGACGCCCGTCGCCGTGCCCGACCCGTAGTCGACGACCGTGAACGGGCTGACCACTGACGGGGCGTCGAGGCTCACGTTCACCGCCCCGGAGAAGGTTACCCCGTTCGCCGTCAGGGCGGCCTCGGTCGTGGGATCGATCGCCAGCATGGCGCCATCGTTCATGCTCAGGCTGCCCGTCGTGCTGCCCTCGCCGCCCAACGCGCCGCCGTTGACCGTGATGGCCGACGCGGCGCTGCCCGCGAGGGTCAGCCGGCCGGCCGCGACGGTCGTGGCGCCGTCGTAGGTGTTGGCGCCGGGGAGGGTCAGCGTGCCGGCGCCGAGCTTTGTCAGGCTGCCGCCGCTGCTGGTCAGCGCCGTGCCCAGCGTGACGTCCTGGTTGGCCGTGTCGAACGCGTAAACCTGGCCCGCCGCGGTGCTGAACCGGTCGGAGTAGTCGGTGGCGTTGGCCGCGCTGAACCGCAGCGTGCCGCCGCCGAAACTGAGCGTGCCGCTGCTGCCCACGGCCCCGCTGCTGCCCAGCACCAGCGTGCCGGCTTCGAGGGTTGTTCCGCCGCCGTACGTGTCCGCGCCGTTGAGCGTCAGCGTGCCGTCGCCCCGCTTGGTCAGGAGGCCCGCACCCGCCACGAGGGCATTGACGGTGGCGTCGCGGCCGGTGGCGATGTCGAACGCATGCATTCCCGTGGCCGCCAGCGTCAGGGTCAGGCCGCTGCCGACGGTCAGATCCGTGGCCGCGTCGAGGTTGTGGATCGTGCCGTCGTTCCAGTTGACAGTGCCAGTCACGGTACCCGCCGTGCCGGTTTGCAGCCCTCTCTGGATCGTCCCGGCGTAGAGCGTGCTCCCCGCGTTGAGGTTGAGCGTGCCCGTGACCGTCTTGGTGAAGGCGCCGGAGGCCGTGATCGTGTTCTCGGCGAAGTTGAGCGTCGTGGCCCTGACCACGCTGCCGACGTTGTCCAGGGTCAGGGTGCCGTTGCCGGCGTAGGTGCCGCCGATCGAGCCGGCCCCGGCGATGACGCCGAGGGTGATGGTATTGGCCACCAGTGTGCCCGCCCCCATCTTCAGCAGCCCGTTGTCGATACCCACGCGGCTGGACTGTCCGACCGTGTCCGCCCGGCCGATGGCGATGGTGTTGGCGAGGCCGTCGAAGTGGCCGGCTGAGACGTCGACGGTATGGGTGAAGGTACGCAACGTATTGACGTCAGCCACGTGACCGATCAAGATGCTGGCCACGGGACTGGTTCCGTCCTTGCCGCGCAGGGTCAGGCCGGGGGCCGTCAGTCCGGAACGGAAGTCCAGCAGGGCGTTCTGGGAGCGGCTGCCGAGGGACAGCGTGTCCGCGTGGATGGTATTGACCTGGCCGAGGTGCATCGTGTTCCAGTCGGTGTCGCTGCCGCCAAACCCGGTATCGCCCACTCCCAGGAGGCTCGCGACAATGGTATTCGTCCCGGCCATGGTCGCGGTCGCCCAGGCGGTGCGGTAGTCGGGCGTATCGGCGCCGACGCGGAAGATGTTGCCCGGGGCATTGTAGGCGAACGTGTCCAGCCCCGACATGTCCAGCGTGGTCCAGATGCCTTGCGCCTTGGGGCAGACGATGAAATCGGCCGCGCCGTTCACCGCGAGCGAGCCCCCCGCCCCGGCGATGACATAGGCTGCGTTGGCCGTGTTGTTGAAGCTCATGCCGGCAACCGTCTGGCTGCCGCTGCCGATAGCCAGCGTGGCCCCGGCCGTGAACCCTACCGCCGTCCCGGTCGGTAGCCGGTTGTCCCCGCCGCTGAGGGCCAGCGTGCCGGCGTTGATGGTGGTGCTGCCGGAGTAGGTGCTGGCGCCGGAGAGCGTCAGCGTGCCCCTGGTTTGCAGCAGCGCCACCTTGCCGCCGCCCGTTCCGTCGCTGATCGCGCCGCCCAGGGTGCAACCGGCGGTGGAATTGGCGGTGCCCTGGGTCAGGGTGATCGTGTTGCCGGTGGTCGCCGTGCCCGTGATGTCGCCGCCGATAACCGCGGCGGCGGTCTCGCCGCCGATGGTCGTGTCGCCCGCGAGCGTGATGGCGCCGTTGAGAACCGTCGTTGCGCCGTTGATCCGGATGGCGCCGCGGTTCTCGCTGTTGCCGGTGCCGCTGATCGTGATGCCGCCGCCGAACGTGGTGGGTCCCGCGTTGACGAAGATCTGGCAGCCGCTGTCGACGATGAGGCCGGCGTTGATCGTGCCCAGGCTGTTGACGTTCCACTTGTCGCCCGTGACGCCGGCGCTGGAGAGCCGGATGGTGCCGTCGAAGCCGGCCGTGCCGCTCATGGTGGTGTTCCGGGCTGTCGTCCCGGCGGCGAAGTTCAAGCGCAGCGTGCCCGTGCCTGTGACGCTGTTCCCGATGGAGACTGCGCCCGATGTGGCGGTGTTGTTCAGCAGCAGCGTGGAGCCGGCCCCGACCGACAGGGGCCCGACGCCAACCGCGCTCCCGGTGGTGTTGACCCGCGCTTCCAGGATGCCGGAGCTGGCCGCGACGGCGGTGCCGCCGTCGCGGGTGCTGGCGCCGCTGAGGAGCAACGTGCCCGCGCCGGACTTCGTGAGCCAGAAAGCCCCTGCGCCATCGTCCAGGCCGCCCGCGAACGTGTGGACCCCGCCGCTGTCCGTGGGGACATTCACCGCGACGTTGGCTTCGAGCGTGAGCGGCCCCGCCAGGGTCAGGGCCCCGTTGTCCGTGGCATCGCCCAGCGTGAAGTCGCCATTGAGCGTCACCGGCACCGCCAGCACGCGGGCCGTGGCGCCGTCGCTGGAGAGCGCGCCGCCGCCGAGGGTCAGCGTGCCGTCGCCGAGCGCGCCGTCGTGACCGACGCGGAGGCGGCCGCCGGTGAGCGTCGTGCCGCCGGTGTATGCCTGGGCCGTCGGAATCGTCAGCGTGCCCGCGGCGCTCTTGGTCAGTGTCGCGGCGCCGCCGATCGCGCCCGCGCCCGCCAGGTCGTAGGGCTTCAGCTCGTTGGCGAAGGTGACCGAGGCCGGCAGGAGCGTGCCGGTTAGCGTGACGGTCGTGCTGCCGGCGGCCGTATCGTCGAACCTCACCGGATCGCCGTTGTAGAACTTCTGGTCGCCTTCCTGCCATGCCAGCGAGACGCCGCTGTCCCAGTCCGCGGCCAGCGTGCCATCCCAGGTCCGCGCCTCGCTGGCGAACGCCAGGCGCACGCGGTGGTTGAGGACGTCGTCCGAGAAGGTGGGCGCCCGGTACCCGGTGGCCGTGAGGTTTCCGATGCCCGTCACTGTGCCCGCACCGTAGTCGACGACCGTGAACGTGCTGACCGCTGCCGGCGCGTCGAGGCTCACGTTCACCGTGCCGGCGAAGGTCACCCCGTTCGCCGTCAGGGCGGCTTCGGTCGTGGGATCGATCGCCAGGACGGTGCCGTTGTTCATACTCAGGCTACCCGTCGTGCTGCCCTCGCCGCCCAGCGCGCCGCCGTTGACCGTGATGGCCGACGTAGCGCTGCCTGCGAGGGTCAACCGGCCGGCCGCTACGGTCGTGGCGCCATCGTACGTGTTGGCGCCGGCGAGCGTCAGCGTGCCGGAGCCGAGCTTGGTCAGGCTGCCGCCGGTGCTCGCCAGGCCGGTGGCCAGCGTGACGTCCTGGCCGTCCGTGTCGAGGTTATACGCCTGCCCCGCCGCGGTGCTGAAGCGGGCGGAGTAGTCGGTGGTGTTGGCCGCGCTGAACTGCAGGACGCCGCCCGCGAAGGCGATCGTCCCGCTGCTGCCCAGCGCACCGCTGCTGCCGAGGGCCAGTGCGCCGGCGTTGAGGGTGGTGCCGCCGCCGTAGCTGTTCACGCCGGAGAGGGTCAGGGTGCCGCTGCCCTCCTTGGTCACGCTGCCCGTGCCGGAAACGTTATTGGCAACGCTGACGTTGTCGCTCCGGTCGAACACCAGCGCCGCGTTGTTGACGACGCCATTCACGCCCAGCGTCCCGCTCGTCCCGCCCGCGCCGATCCGCAGCATGCCGTCTTGGATCGTGGTCGTTCCGCTGTACGTGTTGTTGCCGGACAGCGTCCAGGTTCCCGTCCCGGACTTCTGCACCCCGGCCAGGGTATTCGCGCCGCTTCCATTGGCGATTGCGCCGCTGATTTCGCCGACAGCGCTTCCGCCGAGAAGGAGGACGCGCCCCGTGGCATTCGGCGCAATCGGGCCGGAAAGCAGCAGCGATCCGCCGTCGGAATGGATTCGTATACTGCCGCCGCCGCTCGTCAGCGTGATAGCGCCGCTGATGGTGTTGGCGCCCTGCTGGTTGAGGATGATGCCATTGGCGCCTTGCCCCTCGCCGCTGGTGGAGAAGGTGTTGGCGACCGTGATGCCGGTGGGGCTGGAAAGCGCCAGCGTGGCCAGGTTGCCGCTGCCGGCGTTGCTGACAACCTGCACATTGCCCGAACCCAGGGCCGTGTCGCTGGTGATCACCACCGTGCCGACATTGGCCGAGTTGTCGCCGATCGTCGTACCACCGGTGTACGCATTGGCGCCGGAGAGGGTCAGCGTGCCGACGCCCACCTTCCTCACCGCAAACTCCGAGGCAATGCGGCCGGCATACGTGCTACTGGTGCCCAATCCGCCGACAACGAGCACCGGACTTGCACCAGCCGTGCCGCCACGCGAAACTTGGCCGTCGACGGATCCGGCCAACTCCCCCATGGTCAGCGTGAGGCCCTGGGCAATGGTGACCATGCCGTTGACGTCCCACGAGGAATTGGCACTGCCGGCATTGACCGTGAAGTGAATCCGACTGGCGGGTAGCGCCGTGAACGTCCCACTGAAGCCGCTCGTCGTGCCGCTGTAGCTAAGCTGGTATAGCCAGTTCTCGATGCTGCCGTTGCCCGAAAGCGTGTTGTTGAAGGTGCCGCTGCTGCGGTTGAACACCAGCTTGCCGGGCGCGTTGACCGCGATCGCGCCCGTCAGGCTGCCGGCCGTCCCGTTGCCAACGACGAGAACGCCGTCGTTCACGGTCGTCCCGCCCGTGTACGTATTGGCGCCCGTCACAGTCAGCGTCCCACCTCCCTGCTTCCTGATTCCGCCTCCGGTGCCGGAGACGATACCGCCGAGCGTGAGCGTGTTCGCGCTGACGGTGACCTGGCGCACGGCCGTGCCGAGGGCCACCGCTGCCGTGCCGAGGTTCAGGCTGCTGCCGCCGGTGAAAATGAAGTTGCCGCCGATGCTGTAGGTGCCCTGGTAAAGGTTCAAGGTCAGCGCCGAACCGCTGGTGTTGTTTACCGTGCCGCCGTTGATGCTGAACAACTTGCCGGTCTGCATGCGATTGAATGCATTCGCCGCGGCGGCAGTCGCGAAATTCAACGTGCCAGCCGTCAACGTGTAGCCGGCTTGGGTGTCGGTGCCCTGAGTGCCTACGGCCGACGCCCTCAGATTCACGATCAAGCCCGACCCATTTTCCGTTACCGTGGCCGTATCGTTGTAGCCGATCGCGGTATTGAAATTGATGGTGCCGCCGCCGGCCAGCGTCACGTTCTTGTTGTTCATGTTGAGACCGCCGGCATTCCAGCTTTGGGACTGGTTCAGCGTCGAGCCTGCCGCCACGGTCCACGTCTGGTCCGCGTTCAGGTAGGCGTTGGCCGTGCCGCTGAGCGTGATGGTCGCGCTGCCGCTGTTGACGAGCAGCCCGTTCCATGCGACGCTGTTCATGGCGATCGTGAACGTGGACCCTGCGAAATCGCCGCTAGCTGCCCCAAACGTCATCTGCGCATTCGCGGCAAGGGCAGCCGTGCCGGCCGTGCCGGCAGCGGACGTGCTCCAGTAGGCGCCGTTTTCATTATATGAGCCGGTAGGCGCCCCGAACCCCGCTGTCGCGCCGTTGATATCGAAATAGTACGCCGTGCCGTTGGCGCCCTCGACCCCTCTGGGCAGCAAGCCAGCCCATATGGCGAGCAAAGCCAGGCCGGCGAATCTCATTTGCTTCCGCTTCGTATTCATAATTTCGCACTCCTGTCGGTGCCAGACACCTTCACCGCATTCTGAAAAGCGAGCCCTGTCCCACGTCCTCCGACACCAGCACGAGCTGGGCGGTCGCGGGGACGAGCGTGAGCGAGTAACGCAGGCCGTCGATCGTGCCGTGCAGGTCGGCGGGATCGAGTGCGCAGCCCGGGGCGAGGGTCGCCGCGTCGATCAGCACGTACGTGGATGTCGGGCTGAAGCCGGGCAGGGGGCCGAAGGTGAAGTCGGAGAACCCCAGCAGCTCCACGCCGACGTTCAGTTCGCCCTGCACCACGATCTTGTCCGCGGCGGTCCCGAGGTCGAACACGAGGCTGCTGCCGGTCAGGTTCAGGTCGCCGTTGACGGTGAGCGTGCCGCCGACACCCGTGCCGGCCACATTGAGTGTGCCGTCGCAGGCGAGGTTGCCGTTGATGTCGGTGGCCGCCCCCGCCGTGCGTCCGGCGGTCAGCGTCTGGGTGGCGCCGAGGGTGAGGCCGCCGCTGGCGGTGGTGTCGAGCACGGCGCCGTCGGCCACGGTGATCGAGGGAGTCGCGGCGAGCGAGCTGCCGGCGCCGAGGGCCAGCGTGCCGGCGCTGACGCGCGTGCCGCCGCCGTAGGTGTTCGCGCCGGTGAGGGTCAGCGTGTTCGCGCCGCTCTTGGTCAGGCCCAGGCTGGCGGCGGCGATGCTGCCGTAGCTGGCGCTGCCGTTGGCGGTATCCAGCGCCAGCGCCGCGCCGGCGGCGAAACCGGCGCCGTTGTTGGCCAGGAGCGCGTCGAGATCCCCGCCCGCCCACTCGCCGGCGCCGCCGTAGCTGACGACCAGCGTGGCCCCGCTTGCGACCGTCACCTGGCCGGCCGTGCCGTAGCCGGGCAGCGCCGCCGCGCGGGTGACCCACAGCGCGCCCTCCGTGACGGCGGTGCCGCCGCCGTAGGTGTTCGCGCCGGAGAGCGTCAGCGTGTGGGCGCCGAGTTTGGCCAGGCGCAGGTTGGCGGCGGCGATGTCGCTGCCGTGGCTGGCGCTGCCGCTGGCGGTGTCCAGCGCCAGGGTGGCGCCGGCGGCAAAGCCGGCGCCGTTGTT
>CAYOBW010000263.1:4072-10253 GCA_964402115.1 uncultured Victivallales bacterium | reverse complement strand
CCCGCGAGCAGACGCAGGCGGCCTGGCTCGCGCGGCTGAACTCCCCTCCGTCCGCGTGACGATCCACGTCAACGCCCGGCGTTCAGCCGCCTTTCGTGTGTGAAGGGCGGCTCCGTTCGCGCGTACCGTCTCAGTGACGCAGGAGGGGGCGGTAACGGCGGGGACCGCCGTCTCCACGCCTCGACGCCTGCCCACGCCATGGAGACGGCCGTCCCCGGCCGTTACGTGCCATGTAAGACCGCTGCGCCTGTTGCGTTGCCGCTACATGCTTTACAAGGCCCGGCTTCCTGACGGCGGCAAGTTCTGACGCGGACGAGAATGCGCCGACTTCACACCCCCAGCTCCCGCGCCGGATACGCGATGGCATTCAGGCCGGCAAACTGGACCGCGGGCTGGCGGCGGACGGCTTGCACGGCCAGCAGGCCCAGGCCGGTCAGCGCCTGCGCCTGGTTCTCCGGCAGCCACGCTTCCGCGCAGGGTTGCTGCTCGGATTCGCCGTTCAGCGTGAACGACCACCCGGGCAGGTCGTCGACCCGCACGAAGCGACGGGGCTGCGGATCCTCCGCGTCCTCCAGGTAGGCCCGGGCATACACGCACGCCAGCAGGAAGACCGCGTTACCCCACAGCAGGTCGTTGTGGCGTCGCGCGGCATCCAGCTCCTCGAACCGGAAGCCGTCGATGGTTTCGCCGCCCTGGCCATACGGCAGCCGCAACAGCACGCGCGGCGCGGTCAGGGCCACCTGCGCGGCCACCGGGGTGCCGCGCAGCGCCATCCAGGCGGGCGACTGCCCTTCGAGGCCGCGCAGCAGCGCCGCCATGTCCAGCGGGCCCGCGAATGTGGTCAGGCCGGCCAGCGCCGGCGCCGCTGCCGCCACGCAGGGCGTCTGCTGCGCGAGGCCGATGATGCCCAGCCGACCCAGCAGGCCCAGGTCCGCCTCGCCGGGGCCGAAGGCGTAGTTGCCGACGATCAAGCCGAAGGGCGCCGCTTCGTGTCCGTTGAGGCTCTGGTAGAAGGGCGCCGCGGACAGATCCGCCGCGGCCAGCAGCTCGGCCGCCAGCGCCTCCTGCGACAAGTCGAGGAGGTACAGGTGGACGTTGGCGTCGGTCTCGACGTTCTGCAACACGAACTGCACGCCGCGCCAGGCCGCCTCCAGCGCCTGAAAGGCGGGGTGGTGCAGGATGCCGCGCAGGCGCGCCGTCAGAGCGGCTTCCACCCGGGCCAGCGCGGTCAGCTCGGTCGGCGTCGCCGCCGCCGTGATGGCGCCTGTGCCGGCGAGGATGCTCTGGATCAGGTTGTCCACGACCGGCTTGCCGGCCGACGCGGCGGCCGGCGCGCCGGGAGCCGCGGGCGCAGGCGTGGGCTTGGCGCCCGGCTTCATGTTCAGCAGATCCGCGAAATTCAGCGCACCCCCCGCCGCCGGTGCGGCTGGAGCCGCCACTGTCGCCGCCACGGCCGCCACCGCGGGCGCTGCGGCCGGTCCCAGGAGCGCATCGACTTCGTTGGCCGCGGCCGCGGCGCTGGAGGAGGCCTTGAGGCGCCGGCGCAGGGCCAGCAGGGCGCCCAGGCGGGCGTCGTGTTCCATCAGGCTGTCGGGGTGAAACGATTCGAATTCGCGGACAGCCAGCGCGAAAGCCCCGTCCGGCAGATCGAAAGCCACGCGCGGGTTGAGCCGGGCGATCACGCGTTCGACGTTGTCCAGGTCCAGCGCCTCGAGCGTGTAATGTGGTCCGGTGCGTGGCGGCGGCGTGGCGCGGCCGGAGAAGTTGCCGGCCAGCAGAATATTGAAGTCGGCGGTGGGCTCCTTCTTGCGGGCCGAGGCGGAGGGACGGAAGCCGGTCTCGAACGATAACCCATGAGGTCTGGAGGAGGCGTTGTCGGCTGTCATGAAACCCCTTTCCGAGCGGCAGGCGCTCACCCACAAGATACTGTCGCCTGCAGGTGATGCAAGCCGAAACGAAGCTTCCCCGTTCTGCTGGAGTTGAGAGCGAGGGTCACGACCAACGACACCGGCTGCCGCGATTGCCGCGGCCAAGGCAGGCGTGGTGCGCCAACGCGAAAGTCTTTGTTCGCAAACAGGTGTAGCCAATGCGCGGCGGAAGGGCATAACCTGTCTGCGACCGTGGGAGTGGGCGCCGCGCAGGGCCCGGGGCCGCCGGCGCGGCGGGAAGGAAGAGGCGGTCAGCGACGGAAGGGCTGGGGCCTGGTCAGCAACGCCTGTCCGGTGTCGGCCAAAGGCTTGCCGTTGGCGCAGCGTACGGGGTCGAGAGAGGAAGGACACGATGAGCGAGAAGCAACAGGCGGGCATGTCGCGGCGGGAGTTCGTCGAGTGGATGGGAGCAGCCGGAGTGGCCCTGGGCCTGGGCGGCGCCACGGCCGCGAGCGGCGCGGAACCCGGCAAAGCGCCGGTGGATGCCGGCGGCAAGGTCATCCCGGGCTTCGATCAGACGCAGGCTGCCGCGCCCGCGGCCAAGGGGTGGCAGCCGTTTTCCGACCGGAAGATCCGCGTCGGCATCGCCGGCTACGGCACCTGCCAGTTCGGCGCGGCGTTCGGCTTCCAGAGCCACCCGAATGTCGAGGTGGCGGCGGTCACCGACCTGATTCCCTCGCGCTGCGCCGAACTGGCGAAGGCCTGCCGGTGCCAGAAGACCTACCCGTCGTGCGAGGAGCTGCTCAAGGACGACCGGATCGAGGCCGTGTTCATTGCCACGGACGCGCCCAGCCACGCGCGGCTGGCTGTCGCGGCGCTGGAGCACGGGAAGCACGTCGCCGCCGCCGTGCCGGCGTGCTTCGGCTCGCTCGAGGACGCCGACCTGCTGTTCGCGGCCGTGAAGAAGAGCGGGCTGAAGTACATGATGTTCGAAACCTCGTGTTTCCACCCGGATCTGCACGCGTGGCGCCAGCGGTACCAGGCCGGGCTGCTGGGCAAGCTCGTCTACTCCGAGGGCGAGTACTTCCACTACTTTCCCACCCCCCTCACGGGCTACAATCCGCAGACGAAGAACGTAGACGCGAATGGCTGGCGCAAGGGGCTGCCGCCACAGTGGTATCCCACCCATTCGAACGCCTACTACGTCTGCGTCACCGGAGGCAGTTTCACGGAGGTGTCGTGCATGGCCATGCCCAGCGCCGTGCCGCACCTGCGTCCGGAGAACAACGACTACCAGAACCCCTTCGGGAGCGAGATTGCACTGTTTCGCACCAGCGAGGGCGGCATGTCGCGCATGGCGGTAACGTGGGACATCCCGACGGCCGGGGGCGAACGGGGTCGCGTGTATGGGCAGAAGTACGAAGAAGGCAAGCTGAACATCGACCGGCCGCCCCTGCCGCCCGGCGTCGACCCCGGAGGTCACGGCGGCTCGCACGGCTACCTCATGAGCGACTTCGTGGACGCTGTTCTGCGGAACCGCAAGCCGATCGTCGACGTGGCCCTGGCGCTCAACATGACCGTGGCCGGCATCGTGGCGCACCAGTCGGCGCTCAAGGGCGGGGAGCTGCTGAAGATCCCGCAGTACGCGCTGTGAGGCCGGCGACGGTGCTGGACCTGCGGTAATGAAGCCATTTTCCCATTGACCTTACGTTAGGTCATTTGGCATGCTGGTCCAACCTGAGGTTGGCGGGCGGTGGTCTGTCCCGTGGCGGCGCGGCTTGAAAGGGCCGCGCGGGTGCTTCGCCCGCGGGGAAGGAGTGGGCTGTGAGTGCGGTTGTGCCACGAGCGGATTCCAGCGTGCCGGGAGCCGGGGGCAAGCCGTCCCGACTGGCCGACGTGGCCCGGCAGGCGGGGGTTTCGATCGGCGTGGCCGGCAATATTCTCAATGCCGGCAAGGGCAACTCGCGCGCCAGCGCAGCCACGATTGCGCGGGTGCGCAAGGTTGCCGCCGCGCTGCGCTACACGCCGCACATGGCCGCGCGGCAACTCCGCGGGAAGCGGACCTACATGTACGGGATCCTGGTTGCTTCGGCGGGCGACCCGCTGCGCTCATTCCTGGTCCAGGATCTGGACATCGAATCCATCAAGCTGGGGTGCCGTACGGTCATCTGCAATACCGTCGGCAATCCGCAGGCGGGGCCCGACCGCTTCGACGCGGAGGTGGAGGCCTTGTCGCACCGGGGCGTGGACGGGGTCTTCTGCGCCATTCACCGGTGGTGGCCGGGCGACCGCGCGGCGCTGCTGCGCACGCATCCGAACACGGTCTTCTACGAGGACCCGGGCATCCCCGGGGCGGCGTTTGTCACGGCGGACCGCGCCGCGGCCGTGCGCATGGCGGTCGGGCATCTGGTCAGCCGCGGGCGCCGGCGCATCGGGCTGGCGGTCGAAAACATGCGCGCGTTCGGCGGTCCGGCGCGCCTGGCGGGGTACCGCGAGGCCATCGAGTCGCTGAGGATCCCGTTCGATCCGCACCTGACGTTCGACGGGCAGCAGCCGGACTGGGTGTGCGGGAGCTACGACAACGCCAGCGGGACGTGGTACTTTCCGACGGAGGTGGCGGAGCGGGCGCTCGACCACCTCGTGGTCCGGGAGCGGGCGGACGCGATCGTGGCGCACAACGACTACTGGGCCAGCGTCTTCATCCGGCTCCTGCGGGCGCGCGGGCTGCGCGTCCCCCAGGACGTCGCCGTGGTCGGGTATCTCAACCACTACCTGGCCGACTGGACGGACCCGCCGCTCACCAGCATCAGCTTGCGGTACGACGTGGCGGCGCACGCCATGGTGACGATGCTGGAGCAGATGATCACGGAGGGGGGCCTGCCGGAGCAGGAGCGGCGCGTGCTGGTCGCGCCGCGGCTGATCCAGCGGGGTTCGTCGTGAAGGTCGGTTGCGCGGTGGTTGCGCGCAGCGGGGTACGAGGTCGGGGAATGGAACGTATGCGCATGCAGATGACGCAGCTGGCGGGCGTTGCGTGGGTGGTGGCGGGCCTTGCGGCGGGCCTTCTGGGCCCGGCGCCGGCGGCGCGGGGCGCGAACCTGTACTACGATGCGCTGCCCGGCACCGCGGCGATCGACGGCGGCACGGGGAACTGGAGCGACGCCAACTGGAAAACCGCGCCCGACGGCGCCGAGGGCACCGCCTGGGTTTCCGGGTCGGATGCCCGGTTCAACGCCCTCGTCGGCCTGCCGGACACGGTGGCGCTCACGCTGGCGGCCCCCGTGGCGGTCAACGCCCTGGTCTTCGACGGCGCAGGCTACTCCATCGGCGGCGCCGGAACGCTGACGAACAGCGGCAATCCCTCGACAACCGGGAACTATGTGCTGAACGCCGACGCGTCCATCAGCGCGCCGCTCGCCGGCAATCTCTACGTGGTCGGCAACGGAACGGCCGCGCTGACCCTCTCCGGCGGACTGGCCACGACGCCGAATCGGATTGTCGTGGGCGCCGGGGGCCGGGTGATTCAGGAAGGCGGCGACGTCGCGACGGCCAGCTACCTGATGCTCGGCTACAACAACGGCGCCACCGGGCCGTCACTGTCCGGGACGGGAACGTACACGCTGAACAGCGGCTCTCTAACCATTGCCTACGGCATGTACCTGGGCTGGAACGGCGCGGGCAACACGGGCGTGTTCACGCAGAACGGCGGAACGGTCGAACTGCAAGCCAACAACCAGGGGCTGCAGCTCGGCATCAGCGGGGGGCACGGCACGTACAACCTCAACGGCGGCACGCTGACCAGCACGTTCAACACGACCAGCCCCGGCTCGGCGGACTTCAACTTCGGCGGCGGGACGTACCGGGCGCGGGCCGCCTGCAGCACCTGGGCCAACATGACGACGACGATCGCGGACGGCGCGACCGCGCTGGTCAATCCGAACGGCTACACGGTCCAGTGGCTGGGCCCGATCACGGGGGCGGGCGCCGCCGGCCTGACGCTGACCGGGGCGGCGGCCGGGCCCGGGCCCAGCTACCTTTGCCTTTGCGCCACCAATACCTATGCGGGAGACACGACGGTTGACGTGGGCGCGCTGTGGCTGGGTAACGGGACGGTCGCCGGTTCGGTGGCGGGGAACATCGTGGTCCACGCGGGCGCCACCGTGCGCTTCCAGCGGACGGGCAGCTACACGGTGGACAATGCCATCAGCGGCGAGGGGAGCGTGCTCTCCGGGATGGGCGCCGCCACGCTGGCCGGGAACAACAGCTACTCCGGCAGCACGCTGGTCAGCGCCGGCACCCTCAAGCTGGGCTCGGAC
>CAYOBW010000263.1:0-3972 GCA_964402115.1 uncultured Victivallales bacterium | reverse complement strand
CGGGGTACTTCGCGGTCATCTACGGCAGCGCCACGGTGAAGCTGTCCGGCACGAACACCTTCGGCGCCGCCGAGCACCGCACGCCCATCTGGAACGGCACCACGCTGCAGGTGGAGGGCGGCAGCGCCATCCCCGACGACAACCGCATCCAGCTCTCGGGTACGGCCACGTTCGAGCTGCTCGCGAACGAGGCGATCGGGAGCCTCGACTGCGGGGCCGCCACGACGGTCAAGCTGCACGACAAGACGCTGACCGTCGGCGGCGACAACGGCGCGTACACCGCGGCGGGCGCCGTGACCGGTAGCGGGGCGGCGCTCGTGAAGACCGGCACGGGCACGCAGACGCTCAGCGGCACCAACATCACGTACACCGGCACGACGACGGTCAACGCCGGCACGCTGAAGCTGGCGGACACGGCCGCGTTCGGCACGGACATCGCGTTGAACGACGGAACGCTGGAGCTCAGCTGCACCGGCGCGTGGGCGTTCGGCCAGACGATTCGAGGCGGCGGCGGCCTCGGCAACCTCGTGAAATCCGGCGCGGGCAGGGTGATCCTCTCCGGGACCAATACGTTCACCGGCAATACGACCGTCAGCGCCGGCATCCTCCAGCTCGCCAGTCCCGCGGCGCTGAGCGTCGGCACGGTCACGCTTCCGGGCCCCAACAGCACCAGCTCGCAGCTCGACCTCAACGGCCAGACGATCGGCAACGCGGTGGCCACCGGCTTCGGGGCCTGCGGCGGCGCGCCGGCAGCTCCGGGTTGCCTGGTCAACAGCGACGCGGGCAACACCGCCGCCCTCAACGGCCCCCTTGCGCTCGGCGGCAACAACTACTTCGGCGGCGCCGGGAACGTCGTCGTGAACGGCCTGGTCAGCGGCGGCGTGACCAACGGCGTGTACGCCCTGTTGAAGGAAGGCGCCGGCACGTGGACGCTCGCCAACCCGGCGAACACCTACGACGGCTTCACCTACATCCAGAGCGGCACCCTCGCCGTGACGAAGCTGGGGAACCTGAACGAGCCGAGCTCGCTGGGCCAGCCCACGACGGCCGCGGCCAACTACCTGAAGTTCTGGCTCACGGGCGGCACGCTCAAGTACATCGGCGCGGAGGCCAGCGCCTGCGACCGCACGATTGCGCTGGGCGCGCAGAATGCGGTGATCGGCGCCCTGGATGCCTCGGGCGCGAGCGCTTCCGCCACGCTCACCTGGACGGGCGCGGCCAACGCGGTCTCGGCCGGCACGCGGACGCTGATCCTGACGGGGAGCAACGCGGGGGTGAACGCCTACGCGGGCAACATCGACAACGGCAGCGGCGGCGTGGCGCTGACGAAAAGGGGCTCAACGACCTGGGCCCTCGCCGGCGCCAATACTTACACCGGCGCGACGACGGTGGAGGAGGGGACGCTGCTGCTGAGGAACGGCGCCCTGACCGCCCAGCGCACGGCGGTCACGCTTGCCGGCGGCACGCTGGAGAACGCGGCGGGGGCGGTGAACGATCTCGCCACGCTCGTCACGACCGGCAACAGCACGCTCGCCGTCGGCGAGGGCGCGGCCCTGAGCTTTCAGAACAGCGCCGCCCTGGCCGGGAACTGGAGCGGGACGCTGACCATCGTCGGCACGCTGATTGACGGAGTCACCTTGCGCGTGGGCACGGACGCGTCCGGCCTCGACTCAAGTCAGCTCGCGTGCCTGCGCAATGGCGGTGGACAGGTGCGGATTACCGCGGCAGGCTACGTTGTCAAGGGATCGGCGGGAACGGTGTTGATTGTGCGGTGAGGTTTGCGGGGGAGGTTGAGTTATGAAACGCTGCATATCGCGGATCGGGAACGGACTGCTGCTGTCGGCCGCTCTGGCGTTCGGCGCGGCGCCGGCGTGGGGCGCGGCCCAGTACTACGACGTGGTTCCCGGCACAGCCGACATCGACGGCGGCGCCGGCGCCTGGGGCGCCGGCAACTGGAAAGCGGCCCCGGGCGACACGAGCGGCGGCGCGTGGGTGGCCGGGAGCGACGCGCATTTCAATGCGCTTGTCGTGGGCGGGCCCACGGCTGCCATCACGCTGGCCGCCCCGGCCTCGGCGAACAGCCTGACGTTCGACGGCGCGGGCTACTCGATTGGCGGCGCCAGCGCGCTGACGGTCACCGGACCGGGCGCAGCCGGTGTAGGCGTCTATGTGCTGAATGCCGATGCCGCGATCAGCGCCCCGCTGGGAGGCAACCTGTACGTGAGCGGCAACGGCGCCGCGACGCTGACATGCTCTGGCGGACTGTCCTCAACGGCCAACCGGATTGTGGTCGGCTCCGGCGGCAGCGTGATCCAGGACGGCGGGAGCGTGACGACGACGACCTACATGATGGTTGGGCGCAATGATGGGACCGGTGGGCCCGCGCTTACGGGCGCCGGCAACTACACGATCAACGGTGGCTCGCTGTCCGTGGGCGCAGGCATTTATCTCGGGTGGGCCGCGGCCAGCAACACCGGCGTATTTACGCAGAATGGAGGGACGGTCCAGACTCTGAACGATGCTCAGGGTATACAGCTTGGCATCGGCGGTGGCCACGGCACGTACAACCTCAACGGGGGCACGCTGACCTCAACATTTGGCACGCTGGGAGCTCCCTATACCTTTCAGACCTTCAACTTCGGCGGCGGGACGTTCACGCTGCGGAACAACACCGCCTCGCTGTCCACCATGACCACGACCATAGCGGCCACGAAGAGGGCCTACATCAACACTAACGGCAAGACGGTCACTTGGGCGGGGCCGATCTCCGGCCCGCTGGCCGCGGGGCTGACGCAATCGGGAACGGGCACGCTGGTGCTTTCCGTGGCGAACACCTACGGCGGCAACACCACGATCGAGAACGGCACGGTCAGGGTGGGGCATGCGACGAGCCTGAGCAGCGGCTCGGTCACTATTGTCGGCCCGGCCTCAACGTCGTCGCAGCTCGACCTGAACGGGAAGACGATCGCCAACGCCGTCATTATCCAGTTCGCCAGTATTGGTCCGAGCGCCACGGGCTGCCTTGCCAACAGCGACACGGTCAACACGGCGGTGATCAACGGCGACATCGCGCTCGGCGGGAACAACTACGTCGGCGGCGCCGGCAACGTCACCCTCAACGGCCTGATCAGCGGCGGGGTGAGCGGGACCGGCAACGACTACGCCGTCTATCAGCAGGGCGCCGGCGCGTGGACGCTCGCCAACCCGGCCAACACCTTTGACGGCTGGTGGTACATCGTGAACGGCGGCATGACCGTGGTGACGAAGCTGGCGAACCTGAACGAGGCCAGCTCGCTCGGCAGGGCCACGGACGCCACCCGCAACCGCGTGTACTTCAGGAGCACGGGCGGCACGCTCAAGTATGCGGGCAGCACGGCCAGCGCGTGCGACCGCGGGATCGTGATCGACGGCACGGCGAACGTCATCGACGCCTCGGGCGCGGATGCCGCGGCCACGCTGACCCTGACCGGCGCGGCCAATGCGGTTGCCGCCGGAGCGCGGACGTTGACCCTCACGGGCAGCAACGCCGGCGTCAACACGTACCAGGGGATCATCGGCAACGGGAGCGGCACGTCGGTGGCGCTGCGGAAAGACGGCGCCACGACCTGGGCGCTCGCCGGCGCCAACTCGTACACGGGCGCCACGACGGTCAACGCCGGCACGCTGCAGCTGCGCAACGGCGCCCTGACCGCGCAGCGCACGGCGGTGACGCTAGCCGGCGGCACGCTGGAGAACGCGGCGGCGGCGGTGAACGATCTCGGGACGCTCGTCACGACCGGCAGCAGCACGCTCGTGATCGGTGCGGGCTCCGCGCTGAGTTTTGCGGACAGCAGCGCGCTCGCCGGGAGCTGGACGGGCACGCTCAACATCCAGGGCACGCTGGTGGACGGCGTGACGCTGCGCGTCGGCACGACCGGCGCCGGGCTCGCCGCGAGCCAGCTGAATCGGATCAGTTGCAACGGCGGCCCCGTG
>CAYOBW010000262.1:0-10278 GCA_964402115.1 uncultured Victivallales bacterium | reverse complement strand
CAAGCCCTTTTTGTCTTTTTCTCGAAATCCCTGTTACAAAATCAAATCACACCCAGGCGGCGCGTGCGCGTCTCCCTGGATAGGACGACCTCTTCAAGCACCTCGTCCCCCGTGCGATGCGCAGGTGAGACAGAACCATTGTCAGCAGAAGCATTTGGGCTTTCTGGTGGAACGAACACCGCGAGCCTGACACACCAGGCAATGATTCTGCCTTAGCTGCCGCGGTGACGGACCGGCCGCTGTGCGATCCCCGTCCCCCTCCTCACGTCGGGGGCTACGGGGGAGGAACGCGCAATTCGCCCTTCGCTCCCCGTGAGACGGCGGACGGCATCGGCAAGCGACCGTCCCCCGCGTCACCGCGGGGGCTACGAGGAGCGGGAGAGAGCTTGCGGTAGCTGCCGCGGTAACGCGGCGGATGGGCGTTTTCGCAATTCGAGTCCGCCTTCCATCAGTCAGCCAGGTGGCATCCACGGGCTGGCGCCCGCGGCTACGGGCTGACGGGGGACTGCCGACGTCCCTCGTAGCCGCGCCCGCCAGGGCGTGGTCTTCGCTTTCGAGCGGGGTTGCGGCGGACCGCGCGCCCCGGACATGCCCCGGAATCGCCTTGCCTTCAAACCCCTCCGCCGCTAACTTCACGCGACAGTCATGCCGAACGGCAGGGAAGCGGCGGCCGGGACTCGCACAGTGTGGTGCGGATCCGGCAGGTGCCGTAGTGCCTCAACCGCCGGGAACGGCGAAAGAAGAACAAGATATTGACGCCCTCTCCCACAGGGAGAGGGACGGGGTAAGGGTTGTGGGCAAAGCCCCCATGGGGCTGTCGGTGTCGGGAGCGTCATGGCAAACGCGGATGTCAACTACAACGTGGCTGAGCGCGATCTGAAGTACTACATCTTCGATTGGGACAACAACATCCTGCACATGCCGACCCGCATCCACCTTGATGAGCGCAAGGCCGATGGGACGTGGGCGCCCTGCGCGATTTCGACGTCGCAGTTCGCGCGCATCCGGCAGGACACGGCGCGCTACCGGCCGCCGGGGGGCGACTGGGAGCGCGCCTTCGTCGAGTTTCGCGATCTCGATCCGCAGGGGCGCTCCCAGTTCCTGGACGACACCCGCCGCGCGCTGGAGCCGATCGTCAGGGGCGAGCAGAAACCCGCGCCGAGCTTCAACCGCTTCCGGCAGGCGCTGGTGGAGGGGCGGCTGTTCGCCATTGTCACGGCGCGCGGGCATAGCGCGGCAACGGTCAAGGCCGGCGTGCAGTTGTTCATCGAGACCGTGCTCGCGCCCGCCGAGCGGGCGGAGATGCTCCGCAACCTGCGCGGCTACCTGGCCTGTTTCGAGCCGGGGCACGCCGAGCTGAGCGACCAGGCGGTGATCGAGAACTACCTGGGACTGAACCGGTACCACGCGATCACGTCGCCCGACTTTCGCGCGTTCATGCGGCTGCAGGATCCCGGCGCGGAGTCGCAGGAGAAGTCCAAGCAGCTGGCGATCCGCGACTTCGTGCGGCACGTCATCGCCATCGTGCACCGGACCGGGCTGCGCAAGCCCGTCAGCATCGGGTTCTCGGACGACGACATCCAGAACGTGGGCGCGGCGGAGAAGTACATCCGGGAAGAGCTGGGGCGCGAGTTCCCCGGCGTCAAGTTTGTCGTGTACGACACCTCGGACCCGGAGCTGCCGTCGGGGCGCAAGATGATTGTGCAGGGGCAGCTCGATTTGCGGCTGCGCGGCAGCGCGGCGCGCGGGGAAGATGGAGGAGGGAGTCATGCGTGATGCTTCGGTAACGGTGCGCTTGGCGGGCTTGCTGCTGGGGCTGACCGCGGTGTGTGCGAGGGGGGCTGCGCCGTCGTCGGCGTCGGCAGCCGGGGATGCCCGCGTGCAGCGCGCGCAACAGGAGCTGGCCACGACCGAGAAAGTGCTGGCCAACACGACGAACGATGCGGAACGCGCCGAGTGGCAGCAGCGCGTCGAGCTGACCCGGAAGTCGCTCGAGAACGTGGAGCGGCTCGCCGAGATCGAGCAGCGCGAGCGCGAGGCTGGCGGGGCTCAGGCTTCCACGCCGGATGCCCTGCTCCGGCGCGCGCTCACGGCGCTGACGCTCGATGCTCCCACCGCGCAGACCGCCTTGCAGGGCCACAACGTGGCGCTGCGCCAGATCAAGGCGCGGCGGGCGCTGTATGCCCGCGAACGGGATGCGCTGGCGCCGGCGGCGACCCCGGCCGAGGTGGCGCGGGCGCACGGGCGCGTGGCAAATGCCGACGCGGAGCTGCAGGCCAGGCTGCTCGAGCGCGACGCGGCCCAGCTTACCCTGCGGCTGGCCGACGACCTGCAGCGGATCGAGGCGCTGCGCGAGGAGGCCACCCGTCGGCCCCGGCCGACCGTGCGCCAGATCCTGTTGGTGCGCCAGTCGCTCGGCCAGGCGGAACAAACGCGCGTCGAGTGGCGGACCTTGCAGGAACAGTACGACGCGCAGGTCGAGACCGTGCTCTTGACGCAGTCCCTGGCCGAAGAGCGTTTGCAGAACCTGGACGCCGAGGTCAAGGTGCTGGAGGAGCGGGCGAACCTCGAGCGTAAGGACAACAGGCGCGCCGAGGGCGGTGGCGTGGGCGGCATGCTCAACCGGCTGTTTGGCGGCAGCGAGCAGCAGAGCGCCGTGAAGCGGGAACTGGCGGCGGCGCGCGAGGAGCAAGTCCTGCTCAAAGATCGTCTGGGCTGGCTGCAGCAACAGGGGGCGGCCGCCGAGGCGCTGGCGACGCTCACCCAGCAGGCCGGCGAACTGATCGACGCGGAGGTAGTGTTCCGGCGCGCGCTGGCCGCCGACATGCAGCGACGCTACCGCGGGCTGGTGCTCGTGCCGCTGGGCGCCGTCCTCGGGCTGATCCTGCTTTACGGGGCCATCAGCCGGTGGCTGATGCCGCTCTGCTGCAAGGCCGAGGGGCTGTTCGTGGCGCGGCGGCTGGGGGGCTATGCCCTGGCCCTGGCGGTCGTGTTCCTGCTGGTGGTCTTCTTCCTGGAGGACCTCAAGGCGATCGCCACCGTCATGGGCATTGTCGGGGCCGCCGTGGTCATTGCCCTGCAGGATCTGTGCTCCTCCTTCGCCGGCTGGTTCGTCATCGTGGCCAGCCGCAAGGTGCGTGTCGGTGACCGCGTGGAGATCGGGGGGCGGCGGGGCGATGTCGTGGACGTCCAGATGTTGCGCACGACGCTGGTCGAGCTGAACAACTGGCTCGGCATCGACGAGCCCACGGGCCGCATATTGGTCATCCCGAACAGCTTCATCTTCAAGGAACCCCTGCTCAATTACTCGCACGTGCACCCCTACATCTGGGGCAAGCTCGACATCACGGTGACGTACGAGACGCCCGCGCTGGAGGCGCGCGCCGTGCTGCTGCGCGCCCTGACGGAGGAGACGGCCGCGCTGTTCGCGGCGGCCGAGCAGGGGCACGCGCAGATGGAGCGGAAGTATGGCGCGGCCTGGGGGATGCGCGAGCCGCGCCTGCACACCGTGATTGACGTCAGCGGCGTGACCTTCAGCCTGTTCTACGTCACGCACTACCGGCACAACAGCTCGACGCGCACTCGCATCATGGAGCGCATCCTGCTCGAATTCGCGAAGGACCCGCGGCTGCAGTTCGCCTACCCGACGGAGCGCGTGATCCCCACGCCCGAGGGCAAGGGCCTGCCGGTGGTCGTGCAGGGCGGAAAGGTTTAGACATGCGCTCGGATGGAATGGCCTGGCTCGATGCGGCGCCCGTGCGGCGGGCGGCGGTGGCTTCGCGCGCCCTGATCACGATTGACGGGCGCGCGACGGAGGTGGAGCCGGGGGCCACGGTGCTGGATGCGGCCCGGCGCCTGGGGATCGACATCCCCACGCTCTGCCACCGGCCCGGCGGCGCGCCCCACACCGCCTGCCTGGTCTGCCTCGTGCGGGATGTGCGTACCGGCCGTCTGCTGCCGTCCTGTTCGGCGCGCGCGGAGGAGGGGATGGAACTGGAGTCCGGCAGCGAGACCGTGCGCGCGGCCCGGCGCCAGGCCCTGGAGCTGCTCCTGAGCGAGCACGCTGGCGATTGCGAGGCGCCCTGCGGCCGGATCTGCCCCGGGCACATGGATATCCCTCGCATGCTGCGGCAGATCCGCGCCGGCGAGCTGGCGGCCGCGCTGGCGACGGTGAAGGAGACGCTGGCCCTGCCCGCCGTGCTGGGGCGCATCTGCCCCGCGCCGTGCGAGCGCGGCTGCCGGCGGGGACAGGTGGACGAACCGGTCAGCATCTGCCTGCTCAAGCGCTACGTGGCTGACGTGGACCTGGCGCGCCCGGTCCCTTGGCTGCCCCCCGTGGCCCCGTCCAGCCGGCGCCGCGTGGCCATCGTCGGCGCGGGGCCGGCCGGCCTGTCGTCCGCCTACTACCTGCTGCAGCGCGGGCATGCCTGCACCCTGTTCGATCGTGGCGACGCGCCGGGCGGCCGTTTACGCGACGGCGTGGAGGAGGCGCGGCTGCCGCGCCGCGTGCTCGACGCCGAGATCGACATCATCCGCCGGCTGGGCGCGCAGTTCAGCCTGCAGAAAGCGCTGGGCGTGGAGATCGCCCTGGCTGACCTGCGGGCGCAGTTCGATGCCGTCGTGCTGGCGACGGGCAAGATCGAGCCCGCGACCTGGGCGGAGAGCGGCCTGGCCATCACCGCGGCGGGCGTGAAGGTCGATCCGCACACGCATGCCACCGCGCTGGCCGGCGTCTTCGCCGGCGGCGACCTGGTGCGGGCCGTGAAGCTGGCCGTCCGTTCCGTCGGGCACGGGCGCGCGCTGGCGGCTTCCGTCGACCAGTATCTCGCCGGGCGGCCGGTGACCGGTTTGCCGCGGCGCTTCGATTCCCGCCTGCAGGGCCTGGGCGAAGCCGAACTGGCGACCTGGGCGCGGCAGGGCGCGGCGGGGGCGCGCGGCGCCCCCGCGGCGGCCGATGGCGGGCTGGCGCCCGACGTGGCGGCGGGCGAAAGCGGGCGGTGCCTGCATTGCGACTGCCGGAAAGCGGACACCTGCAAACTGCGTGCATACGCCGACGCCTACGGGGCGGCGGTGTCGCCCGCGCCCGGCGTGGAGCGGCGGCGCTGCGCCATCGACAACGGGCACCCCGAGCTGGTCTACGAACCGGGGAAGTGCGTGCTGTGCGGGCTGTGCGTCCGCCTCTCCGCCGAGATGGGGGAGCCCGTGGGCCTGGCCTTTCACGGCCGCGGTTTCGGGGTGGCGGTTGCGCCCCCGCTGGGCGCCACGCTGGCGGAGGCGCTTACCCAGTCGGCGGCGGCCTGCGTCGAGGCCTGCCCGACGGGTGCGCTGGCCTGGCGCCACGCGGAGCGCGTTGCGGCGGGGCAGGGGGGTGCCACGTGACGCCGCGCGGGCACGGGCGGCGGATCCTGTGCGCCCTCGCGCTGCTCGGCGCGGCGGCCGGCGGGACCACGCGCGCGGCGGACTGGCCGGTGTTCCGGGGAAACAGCGCGCTTACCGGCTTGGCTGAGGGCAATCTGGCTGTGGCGCCGGCGGTGGTCTGGACGTTCCGCACCGGGGGCGCCGTGCGCTCCGCGCCCGTCGTGCGGGACGGCTGCGTTTTCGTCGGCTCGGACGACGGCAAGGTTTACGCCCTGGCGCTGGCCGACGGGAAGAAGCGCTGGGAACACGCGCTGGATGGCCCCGTCGAGGCTCCGCCGCTGGTGCTGGGCTCGCGGGTGATCGTCGGCAGCTCCAGCGGCGTGCTCTATGCGTTGGGTCGCGCTGACGGGCAGGAGCTTTGGACCTACAAGACCGATGGCAAGATCGCCGGTTCGGCCAACGTCGTCACCAACGGCCCCGGTGGCACGAACGTCCTTGCCGTGGGCAGCTACGATACGCGCCTGCACGGCGTGGACGTCGCCACGGGCCGGGGCCTCTGGACCTACGCGACCGGCGGCTACCTGAACGGCGCACCCGCCGTGTGGGGCACGCGCTTCGTGTTTGGCGGCTGCGACGGCAATCTGCACGCCGTGGGCGCGGACGGCATGGGCGCGGTCGTTGTGGAGGCCGGCTCCTACCTGGCGGGCTCCGCGGCCGTGGCCGGCGACAGGGCCTGGTTCGGCCAGTACGAAGGGCAGCTCGTCTGCGTGGACCTGGCGGCTCGCAAGGCGCTGTGGAGCTATCCGACAAACGCTACCGGAGACGCCTTCTTCTCGTCGCCCGCGGTGACCGCGGACCGCGTGGTGATCGGCGGGCGCGACAACCGGCTGCACGCCGTCGGCCGTGCGGATGGCAAGCCGCTCTGGACCTTTGCCGCGCGGGGAGCGATCGACAGTTCGCCCGTGGTGATTGGCAGTGCCGTCGTGGTGGGGTCGGACGATGGCCGGCTCTACGGCGTGCGGCTGGCGGATGGCGTCGCGCTCTGGGAACACGACTTCGGCCAGCCCGTCACCGCCTCGCCGGCTGTCGCGGACGGACGCCTTATCATCGGGTGCGAGGACGGCAGCGTGCACGCCCTGGGACGCGCCGCCACGAAGTGACTTCGGGCTTGAAACCGGGGAGTGGCCCTCCACGACTTCGCCTTACGTTCGTGTCGCCGCAGATAGGTGCAGACGCTGGCGCTTGTCCCGTCTCGGATGGATGAAGCATGCGACGTCCCCGCTGAAACCTGACACTGAAACCTGGTGTCTCAGGTTCAGGCCTGGGCGCAGGCGGCGGCCAGCGCGCTGCAGGTCGTCCAGCGCAGATCGTCTCCGTACACCTTCCTCAAGCGTGCCAGCAGCCGCTCCAGTCCCCAGAGGCCGGCGCCCGTGCCGTCGGCATAGAGCGATTGCCAGTGCGTCAGGATGGTCACCGGGACGTCCCGGTCAGCCACTTCCGGAATCCGGCCGCCTCTGCCGTCGGCGGTGAGCAGCGCGTCCACGCCTGCCCGCGCGGCGGCACGGGCGGCCCGGCGCGTGAGCGACATGGGCCGCTGCGTATCCCAGAACGGGTCGTCCGTCGTCGCCGGGATCGACACCACCACTTGTCCTGTGCGGGGGTCGCGGTAGCTCACCGATGGCCCCCGGGGCTGGCCGGCGCCCAGCATGTGCAGGAAGTACCAGGTCACCGCGCGCCGGTGGACGCGCCACTGCGCGTGACCGATGGCCTGCGCGTACTGCGCCTCGTTGCCCGCTCCCGTGTTCCACGGGCTCGTCACCCCGGTGCCCGGCAGGCCGACGTGTTCCAGGATCTCCAATGCCAGGGCAATGTAATCCGTCATTTCCGGCAAGCTGGCCCGGGCGACCCACTCGTCCTCGTAGAGGTGCGCGAACCCGCCCTCGAGACGATAGGCGGCGAGGTGGGTGAGGATCTCGGGCGTGATGTCGAAACGGGGGGCAAGCCTCTCCCTGACGATTCTCAGGAACCCGGCCAGGTGGCGCGGCGGGACGTGGTTGAGCCGACCGTCAATGCCGCCCAGGCAGCAGGGCATGGGCAGCACGCTGAACTTACCGCGCACACCGTACGCGTCGCAGATGTCGGCGAAGCCGCGGAGCAGGGTGTTCGGCAGCAGCAGGTCATGGGCGTACGGCGGATCGTGGAAGAACATCGGGTTGATGGGCGCGCCATCATCCACCAACAGCGCGAGGGTGACCGGTCTCATGCGGGCACAGCCTATAGACGTTGGCTGACGCGTTCAAGCTTGGCCGCAAGGGGAACAGGGCAAACGCATCCGGCCCCGGTTTCCTAGGCCTCCGTTCGCACCCACACTGCCCGCTGGGGCGTTTTGAACCAGACAAACACGTTTTATATCAAGTCCATTTACTACATAAATGTCGCAGTGGGTAGCGGTTATACACGTACGTAAATAACGAATTGATAGTATGTAATGCATTGGTAAATAGCGTCTTAAGAGGACTCTGACTGTTTCGTCAACGTGCTTGGCACACGTTCTGCGTTAACCCGGTTGACGATGATCGGCGGTTTGGTTGGTACAACGAAAGGATTAGAGGACCATGCACAGGAGAGGCTCTGGTGGGGTGATAGGGATGCTGTTGGGGATGGCGGTGCTCGGAACGGTGGCGCTGGGAACGGCCTATGCGCAGGACGCTGCCGCGGCTGCCGTGACACCGCCACCGCTGACGGTGAACAGTGGCGACACGGCCTGGCTGTTGATGAGCACCGCGCTGGTGATGCTCATGACGCCGGGGTTAGCCTTCTTCTACGGGGGGCTTGTGCGGCGGAAGAACGTGCTGTCGGTGCTCATGCAGTGTTTCATCATCCTCTGCCTGGTGACGCTGCAATGGGTGTTCTTCGGCTATAGCCTGTCGTTCGGACCGGATATCAAGGGGTTCATAGGCAACCTCTCCTGGGCGGGCTTGGCCGGGGTGGGGCAGACCCCGCACACCGTGTACGGCACGACGGTGCCGCACATCCTGTTCATGGCGTTCCAGGCCATGTTTGCGGTGATTACGCCGGGACTGATCATCGGCGCCTTCGCGGAACGCATCAAGTTCCTGCCGTTCTGCGTCTTCACGCTGCTGTGGGTCACGCTGGTGTACGATCCTGTGGCGCACTGGGTGTGGGCCGACAAGGGGTTCCTCGGCACGTTTGGCGGCATGGGCGCGCTGGACTTCGCCGGCGGCACAGTCGTCCACATCAACGCCGGCATGGCGGCGCTGGCCGCGGCGCTGGTCCTGGGGAAGCGCATCGGCTTCCCGCAGCGTGTGGCGGCGCCGCACAACCTGCCGTTCGCCGTGCTGGGGGCGGGCCTGCTCTGGTTCGGGTGGTTTGGATTCAACGGCGGCAGCGCCTTGGCGGCGAACGGCCTGGCGGCGAGCGCCTTCGTGGTAACCCACGTGGCGGCGGCGGCAGCGGGTTTGACCTGGGCGCTCATGGACTGGTTCTTCCACTCCCGGCCCACCATGATGGGCGTGATCACGGGTGCGGTGGCCGGGCTGGTGGCGATCACGCCGGCCTCCGGCTTCGTGACCGTGACGGGGGCGGCGGCGATCGGTCTGCTGGCGGGCGTGATCTGCTACGTGTCCGTGACGTTCGTGAAGGCGAAACTCGGCTACGACGACTCGTTGGACGCGTTCGGGGTGCACGGCGTGGGCGGCATCTGGGGCTCCATCGCCACCGGTTTGTGGGCGACCAAGGGGGTCAACCCGGCCGGTGCGGATGGGCTCTTGTACGGGAACCCGATGCAGCTCTGGATCCAGATCAAGGCGACGCTGATCACCATGGTGTTCTCGTTCGTGGTCAGCTACATCCTGCTCAAGCTGGTGGACAAGCTCTTCGGGCTGCGGGCAGACGAGCAGGAGGAGCGCATTGGCCTGGACCTCACGGATCACCGGGAGTCGGCTTACACGCTGATCGAGTAGCGGGAAAGGAAGGAAGACAACATGAAATACATTGTGGCAGTTATTCAACCCGATCGCCTCGACGACGTGTTGCAGAGGCTGACGGATAAGGAGATTCACCTGGTGACCGTGAGCACGGTCATGGGCCGGGGCCGGCAGAAAGGCGTGGCGGAAGTCTACCGCAGCCACCGGGAAGCGGGCAACCTGCTCAAGAAGGTCAAGCTCGAGATTGCGGTCAACGAGGACTATGTCCAGTCCGCCATAGACGCCATCGTGGACGGGGCGCGCACGGGGCGTGTGGGAGACGGCAAGATCTTCGTGATGGATCTCAGCCAGTGCCTGCGCATCCGCACGGGAGAGACCGGAGGCATAGCCATCGGATAGAGACGGGGCGATGGTCGGTTCCGTTCGGGGGCGCCGCGTATGCCGCGGCGCCCCCTTTTCTTGCGAGTAACCCACATCCCCCCACACCTCCCTCTCCCTCCCCGCCGCGCCCGCCAGGGCGTGGGCGACTTGTGCGAGTGCCAGTGCTGGGGAGGGCGGGCTTTCGTTGCGCGGCATGGGAGCGGTCGGGATTGGGATCCCGAGCCACGCCAACGCCCACACGGTGCCAGGCAGACCACGCCCTCGACCAATAACCGCCTCCTCCATCCGCGCGCAGAAGCGCACGCCGGCGAACGCCGTGGATGGCGCCCCGGGCACCTACTGGTCAGCGACCTTAGCCGATCCGGCCTGGCGGGCCGTGGACCTCGGCGAGGCATATTGACGAGGCCAGCCGGGGTTCCCGCACGGGGACTCTAAACGATTTCAGGGGCTTGTTCGGCAATGCATTCCATCAGGGCCTTCATGTCCGTATGCCGATCGCCGACGAACACGGCGTTTTCGGTCACGACAACCGTGAGTTGATCGGCCGCCACGACGACCCATTGGCCCGTATTGGCCAGAACGATGTTCTCCT
>CAYOBW010000261.1:0-10292 GCA_964402115.1 uncultured Victivallales bacterium | reverse complement strand
TTTCTCGCCGCGCTGATGCAAACGGTTGTGCGCCAGCCGGCGTTAATGAGTATTGGCCATGGGCCGGTTTTGTCCGTGCTGGTGATGGCGATATTGGCTGTTTTGCTTTCTGTCTGTTCCACTGTGGACGCTTTTATTGCACTGGCCTTCCTCGGATCTTTCACCAATGGGTCGATCCTGGCATTCCTGGTCTTTGGACCGATGGTAGATATTAAATCGGTATTGCTGTTCCTGAGAGTCTTCAAACCTCGTCCGGTTGCTTACCTGGTCTTAATTCCGCTGCTGCTGACCCTGATCTTTACGATTTCTATCAATTACTTTGGCGGGGGATGGTAGCAATTCAATGAATCTGCGCTCATACCGTACTTTTCAGGCACTTATTCTGGCCGGGTTGGGAATTTTCCTGTTTTCGAAGGTGATGGACGGCCGGATATTGTTTTATATCAATCAACGGTTTGTCATCTTCGTGCTTCTAGCTGCGCTGGGGTTTATTTTTTTGGCGCAGATAGCGCTGCGAGAGAGAACCCGCGGGCAGGATGATCACTGCGATGATGACTATGAAGCTGGCACCCATGCGCATATGCCTGGTGAAACCAGCCAGCGCCAGGGGTGGGTGCTCTGGTTGGTGGCCCTGCCGCTGATTATTGGCGTGCTGTCTCCCGAACGCCCGCTCAGCGCGAGTGCTTTACAGACGCGTGGAATAAATACTGTTTCTGGGTTGGCGGTGAGCGCTGGGGCAACTAGCGGTCTTGAAATTGCTTCTACGCAGCGTTCAGTGATGGATTGGATTCGCGCGGCTGGTGAAGATCCCACGGGGAAGAAATTTGAGGGTGATGCGGCCGATGTAACCGGATTTGTTTTCCATGATATTCGCCTGGAGAAAAACCAGTTTATGATTGGGCGCTTCAGTATCGCCTGCTGCGTTGCCGACGCTGTCGCACTGGGAATGGTGGTTAACTGGCCGGATGCGGCCCATTTGCCGGAAAACCAGTGGGTGCGGGTGCGCGGGAAAGCCCGAATGATTATACTGGATGGAAAATCTCTTCCAGTGGTGGATGCCATAGAGGTCGATATCATCCCGCAGCCTGAGCAGCCTTATCTTTTCCCGTGATGCCAAACAAGTTTGACAAACGGGTGGCCTGGATACTGATCAGTTTGCTTCTTTTGCTGGGAGCAATCATTTTCCTTGGCAACGGGGTTGGCTTGCCTGCGCCGCATCTTGTGGCAGACGACGGCAGTATGGTAGGCGCGCATGGCCCAATCACGCTGGTTTTCGCCGAGACAATGCAGCCTGACAGTGTTGAGGTCCGCTTGAAGCTGGACCCAGCGGTGGAGGGCCATTTTGTTTGGGAGAGTGAAGCCAGTGGTTCCGGGCAGGCCGTGTCTTTTTGGCCGGAAAGGCCATTTCATCCAGGTCAGGTGATCGCGGTGCGGCTGGAGTCTGGCGCACGCAGCCAGAGCGGGCTGGTTCTGCGCCGCGCGCAGACCTGGAAAATTCAAATCCGCCAGCCTGAGGTGATTTTCCTTTCTTCCACGGAGAAACCTGAACTATGGCGGATTTCAAAAAGCGGGCAGTCAGTTCAATTGACACACACAGCTGGAAGCATATTTGATTATGGGGCTGCGCCGGATGGAAACAGGATTATTTATTCAGCAATGAATGAAAAAAAAGGCATCGACCTCTGGGAAATTGACCGCGCGGGTGGGTCACCGCGCCTCCTCCTGCCATGTGAGGCCGATTGGTGCATAAACCCAGCCGTTTCACCGGATGGACTCCAGCTTGTCTACAGCCGCAGGCGCGCGGGAAGTACTCCGGGACAAGGGCCGGGCGTGCCGCACCTCTGGATGTTTGACTTAAAAACATTCGCTACCGATGAACTATATCCGGATCCCAATGTGGGTGGTTTTGACCCAGTCTGGTCCCCAGACGGGCGCTACCTGGCCTTTTTTGACGGTCTATCTGGCGGAGTCCGTATCTTCGATTTTGATCAGACAACTGATACCTTGCTGCCTTCTAAAATGGGGATAACCGGTCGCTGGTCTCTCGACAGCCGGCAGCTGCTCTTCTCTGATTTCAGCCAGACGGATGCCGGATTGAGTGTCAGGATTTTCGCTGTTGATGTACAGACACAACAGATCCAAAGGGTCATGGGTGATGATGTAACCCAGGCCGAGTACAGCATTCCAGAGTGGACGCCGGATGGCAAAGAGGTTGCCGTCGCTCTGCGTTTACTCAGCGGCAGCCCCGGAAAACAGCTGTGGTTGATGAATCCGGATGGGACGCAGGCAAGAGCGATTACCGAGGACCTGTTGTTCACCAACGCCAGCTACAGCTGGGACCCGGCCGGCGAGAATCTCGTGTTCCAGCGTCTGGAAATAGGCGGTTCGGATTACCAGCCCCAGGTTGTGGTCTGGAATCGGGCAGAGAATAGTCTGGCAGTTCTGGCTGAAGATGCTCACCAGCCGCATTGGCTGCCTTGATGTTTTTTTGTAGGATGTGAATTATTGGCGTTTTCCTTGCCAACAGTTCACATCCTACCTGGGTTCAGGGTGCGGTTGTTTGGGTTAGGGTTGGCGTAATTGTCTCACTGCCCGGGGTGTTGGTGGCCTGAAGGCCAACGATAATCTTTACCCACAGGTCTCCGCCCCCATCCAATTTGAAGAACTGCCCGCTTGCATTGCGCAGGCGGAAATAAGTCTGGTAAGTGCCGGCTTTGGCGGGTGCGGTCAACTTCACAGAGATATCCACGGTCTCGCAGGGGCGTACTTCGTTTGGAAGGGGCACGCTTTCGGCAGCGCCCATTTTATCGCCATCAATCCATGCCAGCGTGTAAGCCGATGACCAGGTGGACGTTCCAGTATTTTTGACGCGCCAGATCTTGTCAAAAACCGCGCCTGGCACGACCGCTGTTCCATCAGGTATGGTGATATCTTCGACAAAACTGCCGGCGTCTGGGCTTTCAGCTGCTGTGGAAGCAGGCTTTACCGTGTTGGTGGGGGCAGGCACCACCACAGGCGGAGCCTCGACCGTGGCAGCCACCTGTACCGGCGTGCTGGTAGCCGGAGCCGTCAGGGTGGGAGTCAGTGTTGGGGTAAGTCTGGCAAAAGAAGTGAGCTGCGCAGCAACAGTGACTGCCGCCTCGGTAATGAGCATTTTTGCATCCGGAGTGGGAGTCTGGTTGGTTGGGAGGTTGCAGGCTGATAACAAGAGTACCACCCCGAGCGAAATGACAATTTTTGGATTGAAATGAAACTTTAACATATTCCTTTCCTTTTTTCTACAGGTGTTCTGCTTGGGATGAAAAACGGCAGCAGATAATTTTATGTATCCAGCGCAGAGCGCAATTCGTCAATGACGGATTCTTCAGTTTCATGGCAAAGCTGTTTTTCCAGCGCCTCGCGGGCGCGGAGGGTGCGCATACGGCCCAATGCCCAGGCGGCATGACCGCGGATCAGCGGCTCTGGGTCGGTGTGGATGGCATTTTCTAAAGCGGGCACCGCGCTGCTGTCCTGCAGGTTGCCCAGAGCAACCGCCACGTTGCGCAGATAGCCCCTGCGCTTTGCCCTTAAGACCGGGCTGTGGTGAAACTTGCGGTTAAACTCTTGCGGAGTGAGGAGCAGTTCTCTTCGCAGCACAGGCCGGGCTTTTGCCAGGTTTGCTTCAAGCATGGGATGCCCTTCGGGGTTGGCAAATCTCACGTTCCATGGGCAGATTTCCTGGCAGATATCACAACCAAAGACCCAATCATCCATGTCGGGTCTCAGTTCGGACGGAATTGGGCCCTTGTTTTCAATTGTCAGGTATGAAATACAGCGTCCAGAATCAATAGTCCGGTCGCCGCGGATTGCGCCGGTTGGGCAGGCTTCAATACAGCGCCGGCATGAGCCGCAGTGATCTGTTGTAAAGGGCAGATCAGGCTCAATCTCGATATCGACCAGGGTTTCTCCCAGGAGAAAGAAAGACCCATGACGTGGTGAGATCAGGCAGGTGTTTTTTCCAGACCACCCCAGACCTGCCTGTTGGGCGAAATCGCGCTCAAGGATAGGCCCAGTGTCGGTATAAGATCGTGACCGGATAGGACGTCCCAGGTGTTTCTGAAGGGTTTCCAGCAGCTTATTTAACAGGGGAGGGATGATTTCGTGGTAATCAATGCCCCAAGCATAAGAAGCCACCCGCCCTGACGCTTCGCCAGCAGTTTCCTCCGCCGCCTGTGGGGATGGGTAACCCAGGGCCGCGACAATCATTGATTGCGCTCCCGGCAGGATCAGATGGGGGGCAGCCCGGCGCGCGCGTGCGGTTTCCACTGCCAGGTAGTTCATATTGGCATGCAACCCGGCATTGACCCAGCGCTGGTACACCTCCAGATGAGGAGGTGGTGCGATGGGGACTACCCCAGAAAGAGTAAAGCCGAGGCGTTCCGTCTCGGCTTTGACAAAATCATTTAAAGACATGAAACTGCTTACCTGGTCATCTTCCAGAACCACAAACCCCATTGCTTCGCATGGTCTGTGGTTCTGTGTGTGATTTAAAAAACCTAATCGGTGATTTCCAGCGGGATGTTAATGAAGCACATATTCCGTCCATCCGGGTTCTGGACAACAAACAGAATTTCCTTTTTCCCCGTTGAGCTTGGGGCTGTCATGGAAAAGTTGAATTCATACACAGCAGCTGGCTTTACGCTGCGCTGGACAAAGAAATCGGTGGGAGCACCCATCCGTTCGCCCGCATAAAAACGTAAAGCATAGGTTTTATCCCAGGTTGTCGTTCCTGTATTTTTTACTTTAATACTTGTGTCAAAACTGGCGTTCTTTTGAATTTTCTGGTTATCGACTGGACTGTTCGATACCCATTCGCATTTATCACCGGTTGCAACTGCAGGCTGGACAATGGCTTTGGTGGTAGCGGTGGGTAGTACCAGCGGCGTAATTGCCCCTTGCGTGGCTGTCGGCTGCCCCGGCTGGGTGGTCTGAGTCGCCGTGCCGGAAGCTCCAGGCTGGAGGACGGCATTAGCGGTTGCGGTCAGCCCGGCGGCCATATTCGCATCCATGGTAGCAGTCGATTCTTGTACAGTTGGAGTTACGGTCTGAGTGGGCGGTTTGGCTGCCTGGGTCATGGTCTGACCTGCCTCAACGGTTTGAGCTGCCTGAGTATAAATTGCATTCGCGTCGATGGTCGGGGCTGCAGAAGGGGTAGCCTGTTGAGCCGAGCAGGCACTTACCAACAAGCTGGCTGCTACCAGGATGCTTAGCCCGGCAAGAATGTTCTTTTTAATCATGTTTTTCCTCCATGTTGTAAGGGCGCGCTTCACCTGTTCCCGGTGAGGAATGTTCTGGTCTTTTGACCTGGCCGATAGTCCAGCACTTTTGAATATAGATCCAATGTCAGGACCAATTAGGGAAGGTCTACCCCAATAATATCGTCTATTGAAGGTGCAGAAGGTAAAGTCGTTTCGAAATAGAGTTTACCACGAAATTTAAAATAACTCACGGCCCCCGGAAATATTTCAATATCGGTCTGAAAGCGATCTTCCAGGTAATCAATCGTGATTTCGTACTTTCCGGCCGGTAGATCGCTCAGAACGATATTCTCCTGGTAGTATAGATCGCTGTTTACGGCCTGGTTGCCGTAGGAGCGAACCACCCATTTTTGCCGGGTATCTTTGTTGCGAACCAACACGTCCTGCCCGGTGAGTAAAGAGCCGTTCGTATTTAACACTTTCCCGGCCAGAACTCCCCATCCCTGCGGTGGAGCCAGCCAGAGCTCTGGATTATAGGTGGCAAAATAACTGTTACTCTCCATACGCACCTCAAAGTGCAGGTGCGGTCCGGTAGTCAGTCCGGTTGTGCCCACTAAACCCAGGACATCGCCAGTTTTCACCTCTTGCCCAACTTTGACCTTGATTTCACTCATATGGGCATACACAGTATAAAGCCGCTGTCCCTGGTGACCAAAATCATGGCGGATTGTCACTGCCAGGCCGTAGGGATCCTGCGGGTCGTTATTGCCATAAAACAGCCCGTATCCTGCCCAGATGACCCGACCACTGGCAGCTGCCAGAACTGGAGTGCCGCGGGGCGTGGGGATATCGATGCCGGTATGGACAATATCGCTGCCAAAGAACACCCCACCATAGCGATAATCGGCAGCCGGCCAATTAACTTCATCTGCGGCAATAGGACGGTTGAAATAGAAATGGTCGAATGGACTCAACGCCCAGGGTGTATTGTAGAGTGGTGGGCGCCAGAGTGAAATTGGGGCCTGGCCAGGAGTGGGTAAAGTAAAACGCAGTGGGAGTTCTCCCTGTTCTGTGGAGAAGAAGGTAGCTTCGGTTGGCGCTGGGGGTTGAGGCTCAGCGGGGCTTTCCACGACAGGAACGCTACTCGGGTCTGGTTGAAATTCTTGCACTGCAGGGGAATCTGTTTGCTGGGACTGGCAGCTGGATAGGATCAGGATGACCAGGAGAATGGAAAGCCAGCCGTTTTTTCTTCGGAATAGTCCACGAGAATTAGCCATGATTATTTTATCCCCTACCTCGGCGGCTCTAGGGTGGGCTCGGTGTCCATGTGGCGCGGCGGGTTGGGATCAGGGTCAATGTTGGGGTAGGTGTGGTCGTTGCCGGGCGCTGGACTGCTTTTGGCGTTTCACTGATTGTGGGGGTGAAGGTTGGAATGGAAGTTGATGTGCGCAGGGCCTCAGGGGGAGACAGCACGGCCGTCGCCTGGTTCCAGTCCAGCGATTACTGGGATTACCTCGCCTGGTGCGAAGAGACGAACCTGGACATCATGCGGCGCTTCGAGGCCGAAGGGATTGAGTTTGCCTTCCCGACCACGACGACCTATCTCGCCGGCGACCCCAAGCGACCCCTGGTGCCGGCGCATCGGGGGCCCCTGGAGTCGCCCTGACGGGCAACGCGACCAGCGGGAGCGTTGGTTCCGCTGTCACCGGAGATTCAGGGCATGAAACGAGCCCCTGCGAGCGTCGGAGTTGTGACTGCGGTCCTGGCCCTGGCCGGGCTCGGCCAGGGCCCTTGCCCGGCCGCCGAAACCGCCGCCGGCGTCACGATCCAGAACCGCGGCGTCGGCGGCGATTCCTCGCGCGATGGCCTGCGCCGCTTTGCCGCGGACGTCGAGGCGGCGCGACTGCAGGTCCTCATCCTCTACTTCGGCATCAACGACGCCCTGAACTCGGCCAAGCTGGTCGGCGTGGACGAGTTCCGCGCCAACCTGCAGCAGATGATTGACCGGGCCCGTGCGGTCGGGGTGAGGGTCATCATCCTGACCACGCCCAACCCGATCGTCGCAGCGTACGTCCGCGCCCGTCATCCTACTCACCCCGCCCCCGACCTGGAGGCCCACCTGGCCCTCTACGCTGCAGCCATCCGCGACCTCGCCCAACGGAATGGCCTGCCCCTGAGAGACTGGGGTCAACCCTCGACTTCTGATTGCGCTGAAAAAGGGGGGTGACGGGGGAGAGGCGGTAGTGCTGCCCGGCCGTCGTTGCGACGGTCGGCGTACCGGGCTGACCTGGCGGACGCTCTGTGGTTGGGCCCCTGACCGCCTTTGCTGCTTGATTCGGGCCACTTTCGAGGCGCTCTGCGGTGCTCAGGACTCCTGCCGTACGGAAGCGGCGACAGTGCCCCCTTTCCCCCGCGGCGGTGTTGCACGGGTGCTTTCCCATTGCGTTCTGCGGTACAGGCGCCGGAGGTTGCAGGCGGTTCCGATGAGCCAGTTCTGCAGCCGGACCTTGGCTTTGCCGCGGTAGCGGGCCTGACGCATGCCGTGGCCACGCACCATTT
Source organism: uncultured Victivallales bacterium (assembly GCA_964402115.1). Taxonomy (GTDB): domain Bacteria; phylum Verrucomicrobiota; class Kiritimatiellia; order UBA8416; family CAYOBW01; genus CAYOBW01. The sequence continues at coordinate 2,496 of CAYOBW010000261.1, read as the reverse complement.
CGCTCTGAGTGCCCTCGATGCCGTTGCGCCGCTGCATCTCCAGCTTGAACGCTGCGGTCTGCATCTCCCGGCGCCGGTCCTGCAGCAGTGTGTGCAGAGCTCCCACCAGGATGGTGCGGTGTTGCTGGCCGGCACTGACGCATTGCTGGCGCGATGGGCAACTGCCGCAGACCGCGCTGTTCCATTCGATGCGGTATTGGACTTTGCCGGTGCTCTTCTCCTCTAGGCGGCTGCAGTTGCTGCTGGGCTGACCGGCGGGGCAGATGGCGCAGCGCTCCTCGACGCGGACGTCGAAGGCCTCCACGGTGAAGACCTTGCCCCGGTCCGGCGACGCCGGGGCCGGGCCGCGCAGCTCGCGCTGCTCGTCGCGGGCCTGAAGGAGTGCTTCGCTGGAGACGTAGGCGCCGTCCACGTAGAGCGTGGCCGGCGGTTCCAGTCCCAGGCGCTGCTGCTCCGCGAACACCTCTGCCATGCCGGCCTTGTCGCTGGCGGGGGCGTCTTGCGTGACCACGGCGGTCAGGAAGCTGGCGGTCGGCTCTCCGGTCTCCCGCGGCTCATCCTGGACGGTTTCGGCCACCTGCACCTTATAGCCCACCCAGGCCTTGTCGCGGGTGGTGGACTTCGAGCTCCACTGAGCCTCGGGCTCGTGCGGGTTGTGGACGGCGCCGGTGGGCTGGGCGCGGGTCTGCCGGAAGCAGCCGGCGCAGTCCAGTTCGTGGTTCTCCAGGAAGACCCGCTGCAGCAGTACGAACGCATCGCGCCCGGCGATCTGCGGACAGGTCACGGCACGCTCCCAGATCGCCAGCATGTCCGCGCCCGCCTCTACCGACTTGGCCTGCAGCGCGGGCTGCCTGGCGCGCGGGTCGACCTTGTCTTCCACATAGCGCTCCCAGTACACCGACCAGGCCTCCGGCAGCAGCCCGTCGGCCTCTACGTTCTCAAGCAACAGCCGGATGGCCTCGCGGGCACACTCCAGGCGGGTCATCTCGCGCAACACCCCCCATACGTGGGTGGAATCGAGCCGCTGCCGCGAGCGTCTGGGCACCCAGCCGTGCTCGACCAGGTAATCGAGCAGCGCTTCGAACGCCAGGCTCTCCTCGCCACTGCGCAGCAGGCGGTCGCGGAAGGTGACCAGCAACGAGGGGTCGAACGTCGGCTCGCCGGCGCCCAGATGCAGGGCCAGGCGCCAGCGCACGTCGTACTGGACCGACTCGGCGGCCTGCCGGTCCGCCGCCCGCAGCACGAACTGCAGGATCAGCACCCCGAGAAAGCGCACGGGGTCCCACGCCGGACGGCCATTCCCCGGGCAGTACAACGGCGCCAGGCGCTCGCGGTACGTCTCGAGCAACGGAAACACCGTGCGGGCGAAGAACACGAAGAAGCCGGCCCGGCGGTGAACCGCCTGCGGAACCCGGCCCGGTTGCTCGAAGAGCGCCAGCAACTCGGGTTCTGGCTCGGCAGGCGGCAGACAGCGGGGAAGTGACATCGCTTCTTTTCGCACTCCGTTGGACTTGACAATGGCTAGGCTATAGCCTAGCCTAACGGAATGCAAGCCAAATACCCCGTGAAAGTGCAGGCGATTCGTTCGAAAGGACGGACCGACCGGTTCTACGTGTTCATCCCGCTGCCGCTGGCGGCGGCCATCGGCCTGACAGCCGGGGAGGAGGTGCAGTGGGCGCTCTCCGACCGCAACACCCTGGCCGTTCAGCGCCTCGGACCAGACCCGGCAGAGGGCACCGGCAGGAAAGGGGCGGCAAAGGTACGTGAGACGACGGCGCCGTAGCAGGACGCGGGTGGCACGGGCGCCGGCCGACTGGCAGGGGGTTTTTCAGCGCAATCAACTTCTACCACCTGACCCGGCCGCTCATGCTGCAGCCGGACACGGCCTACACCCTTGCCGTCGCCGTGCGTACCGAGCTCAGCGCCGGCTACGTCGCCCTCGAAGTGCAGGATCTGCGTAACCGCTTCGACGGCCCCGTACCCGAGATCTTCCTGGCGCAGGCCACGGAGCGGGTCGTCGGCAAGACCCCTTGGCACTGGGTCAGCATGGTCTTCCGCACCCGCCCGGGCAGCAGCGCGCACCGGCTCCTGCTGCGCAACTACGGCGGCACTGAGCCCTGGAAAGGGACGGTGTGGCTCGACGATCTCACCCTCACCGCCCGCAGCACCGCCATCCCCGCGGTCGCGTTGCCGCCGACGGACGACGCCTGGGGGTTCTGCAAGGTCCCCGGCAACCCCAGATCCAGCGAGATGGTGACCTACTGGCACCGCGCCGATCCGGTCCGGGGCAAGCCCGGCGAGATGGGGTACGCCTGGTACGAGCGCGAGGCGCAGGTTCCGCCGGGGTGGGGTGGCCGCCGCGTCGTGGTCAGCTTCGAGCGTGTCTCGACCCGGCTGCGGTTGTACTGCAACGGCGAGCCGGCGGGCGAGGCGGGCTGGTTCGGCGGCGAGATCGATATCACCCGCTGGGCCAAGCCCGGCAGCACGGTGCGCCTG
>CAYOBW010000260.1:0-10292 GCA_964402115.1 uncultured Victivallales bacterium | reverse complement strand
GCATGGACCCCGGGTGAACGTCCCCGCGGGTTCCGGGTCCGCCCCGCCCCGCTCGATCTTCGACCTGTTTTGCGCTGTCGCCGGCGCGCGGTCTGTGCGAAAGTACGCCGCAACGGAGGGCGTGGCATGACATCCAGGGAACGCGTGCAACTGGCTTTGAATTTCGAGGAACCCGACCGGCCACCGGTTTTCGCGACCTTCGTGCCTGAGATTGCGGAGCGCCTGCGGGCTGCGACGGGCTGTCGTGAGCCCGATCTTGGCGTGGCGCTGGGCAACGACATGGTGAAGACCTGCGTGGGACTGGAGCTGAGCTTCTACGGCGGTGGGCAGCCGGAGTACACGTGCCCGTGGGGCATCCGCTGGCGCTGGGCGCGCAACGAGAGCGGGGCGTACACCGAGATCGTGGGCCATCCGCTGGCCGGCGACTACGGCAAACTCGACGGTTTCCGGATACCCGATCCCGAGGCTGACGCGCAGTACGACACGTTCCGGGAGATGCAGGCGCTTTACGGCAAGGACAAGTGGCTGATCGGGTCGAGCCAGATCAGCGTCTTCGAGGCGGCCTGGTACCTGCGCGGCATGGAGGACCTGATGGCCGACATGGCCCTGGAGCCGGACTACGTGCACGCGCTGATGGACAAGGTCATGGCCTTCCCGCTGGTCGCCGCCCGCAAGCATGCCGAGCTCGGCGCGGACATGGTGTGGTTCGGCGACGACGTCTCGCACCAGCAGGGGATGCTGATGTCCGTGGACATGTGGCGCACGTTCCTGAAGCCGCGCTTTGCCCGGCTTTTCGCGGAGCCGAAGAAGGTTAACCCGCGGATCAAGGTCTGCTACCACAGCTGCGGGAACTGCGAGGCGGTGCTCGACGACATGGTCGAAATCGGCCTCGACGTGCTGAACCCGCTGCAGCCCATGGCGATCGACCCCTTCCGGATCAAGAAGCGGTACGGGAAACGGCTGGCGCTGTTCGGGGGGCTCTGCGTGCAGCACACCATGCCCCGCGGTAAGCCCGACGACGTGCGCGCCGCCGTGCGCCGGCTCAAGACCGAAGTGGGCGCGGGCGGAGGCTACATTCTCGCGCCGGCCCACCACGTTCAGGCCGATACCGCGATCGAGAACGTCTTCGCCTTCTACGACGAGGCGCTCAAGCCGGTGAGGTGTGCATGAACCTGGGAACGGCGGTCCCCGCCCTTATCCCCCCCTTTGTCACGGAGGCATTCCGGCCGCGGCGTCTGCGCTGTGAGGGATAACGGCGACGCCAACCGTCGTTGGGAGAGAAGGCCAGCCTGGAGCCGGCCGTCCACGGCCGGTAGCCCACAGGTAGATCTGCGCCCGCTCTACAAGCGCCCGCGCGGCTCCGTGCCGAGCAGGTGGCGCACGAAGAAATCCGACCGCCGCCGCCGGCCGTAGGGCGACTCGCCGGTGCCGTGCCCTTCGCCGGGAACGACCAGCAGCTCGAAGTCCTTGTCGGCCCGGATCAGGGCGTTGGCCACCTGCAGGGTCGAGGCCGGGTCCACGTTGTCGTCCATCTCGCCCACGATCAGCAGCAGTTTGCCCTGGAGCTTGTGCGCCTGGGTGACGTTCGACTGTTCGGCGTAGTGCGGGCCGACGGGCCAGCCCATCCACTGCTCGTTCCACCAGATCTTGTCCATGCGGTTGTCGTGGCAGCCGGAGTCGGCCACGGCGGCCTTGTAGAAGTCGGGGTGGGCGAGCAGGGCCCGCAGCGCGTTCTGTCCGCCGGCCGAGGTCCCGTAGATGCCGATGCGCGCGAGGTCCATCCAGGGGCGCGTGCCCGCCGCCGCGCGCAGCCAGGCGATGCGGTCCGGGAACCCGGCGTCGCCGATGTTCTTCCAGCAGACGTCGTGAAAAGCCTTCGACCGGAAGGAGGTGCCCATGCCGTCGATCACGACGACGACGAACCCCAGTTCGGCCAGCTCCTGCACGGCGTAGCAGGCCGCCCAGGTTTTGGGGACGAAGGCTTCCTGCGGACCCGCGTAGATGTGTTCGATGACCGGGTAGCGCCGGTTCGGGTCGAACCCGAGCGGGCGGACGATGATGCCGTAGATGTCGGTCTGCCCGTCGCGCCCCTTGGCCGCGAAGCGCTCGGGCGGCAGCCAGCCGGTCGCCAGCAGCGCGGAGGCGTCGGCGCGCTCCAGCTCGCAGACCAGGCGCCCGTCCTCCGTCCGCCGCAACTCCGTGACGGGGGGCAGGTCCACCCGTGAGTAGCGGTCCAGGTAGAAGCGCCCGACGGGCGAGTAGGTCAGCGCGTGCGTGCCGTCGCCTTCCGTCAGCCGCACGAGTCCGGTGCCGTCGAACCGGACCCGTGCGTAGTGCACGTGATAGGGGTCCTGCTTCGGATCGAGCCCGCCCGCGCGGAACCAGATCTCGCGCCGCTGCGTATCGACGCGGTCCACGCCGTGCACCGCCCAGGCGCCCTGCGTGACGGCGTTCTTCACCGCACCGGTGCGCGCGTCGTACAGGTAGAGGTGGTTCCACCCGTCGCGCTCCGACATCCACAGGATCTCCCCCGTGGCATCGAGATACCTCACGAAGGACTTTCCGGAGTAGTCGATGAAGGTCTTGCTCTGTTCGTCCACGAGCGCTTCCGCCCGCCCCGTCGCCGCCTCGACCGCGACGATCCGGAGGACCTGGTGGCCGCGCTGGTTGTAGAGGAAGGTGAACCGGCGTCCGTCCGGCTCCCAGCGCACGTCTTCAATGGACCAGGGATTGGGGAAGAGGGTGTCGGCAAGCGGGATCTCCCGGCCCGCCGCCGCATCAAAGAGGTAAGGCCTGGTCACCGCGATGCGGTCGCCCGGTTTGAGGTACGTTGTCGTGTGCAGCCGGGGCTGGACCTGGTCGTCCGGTGACGATTCGACCCGGTACAGCTTGTGATCCTCGCCGGCCCGCGTGCGGAGCGCGACCAGGTGGGTTGCGTCCGACGACCAGCGCAGCGGGTCATGGTAGGCGTCGTCGGCGGTGCCGTCGCGCGTCAGCGCCTCGGCTTTGCCGGTCGTGCGGTCGCGCAGCCAGACGTTGTGCTGGCGGATGAACGCCTCCCAGCGGTTGGTCGCGGCGGCGCGGGGGGGGGCAGGGGCTGCTGCCGGCGCAGGCGGCGGTGGCACCGCGGCGGGCGCGGCGCCGATGGCTACGGTCGTGGCGGTGGCCGTCGCCTCGTACACGCCCAGCGGCGTGCCGGCCAGGTCGGTCACCAGCCAGACGTGTCCCTCGTACGTCGACTGCTCGCTCTCCTCGTCGGGCTGCAGCGTGCCGTACGCGTGACGCCTGCCGCCGGGGTCCATCCAGAACAGCTTTACCGCCTTCCCGGTGCGGTTCTCGAACGTCAGGCTCGTTTCCGGTCCCGTGTGCCGCGTCGGGCGCTGCCGGCGGTCGGCCGGCAGCACCACGGCCGGCGCGGCGCCGGGCTGCTCCTCGCGCACGGCGTAGGTCGAAAGCTGGACGTCCCAGGTCTTGCCGGCCGCCTTGAGCAGGGCGTGGAGGCCGTCGGGACGGAACTCCAGGCGATCCACGGGCAGGCGCGCCGGCAGCGGCGGCTGGCTCGAGGCCTGCGTGAGCGCGGCGGCGAGACGCTCGCGGTCGAACGCCGGCAGCCGCTTGCCCGCCACCGCGTCCACCAGCACGAACTCCCGCTCCCCGCCGGCGAGGCGGTTCGCGTACCAGAAGCGCTGGCCATCCGGCGCCCACTGCGGCGTGACGTGCGCGCGATACACCTTGTCCCGCGTCTGCGCCCGCAGCGCGCCGGCCCGCTCGTAGTCCGCCGCCGTGCCCTGCCAGCGCCGCGGCTCCTCCGCGGCCTGCAGCCACGCGCCGGCGAGGAGCGAAACGAACAGGCCCAGGCCGCGGCACCCTGCCAAAGCGATCCGTGTCATGCGTATGTCTCCCGTGAAGCGCGATACTCTACCGGTCCCTCCCGCCCGCGTCCACATCGCGTCGAGCCCTTCGCCCAAATCCGCGCGTGAGCACGGCTCCGCGGAGCGTCGCCCTCCCCAAGCAAACGCAGGCAATGCTTGCTGTGTTCCCCGGGAGGGCGAGACTCCGTCGAGCCGCAAGAGAACGAGACGATCTTGAGGTGTCGCCTGTTCGCAAGGGCGCTGACGCGCGGATCGAGCCCTGCGGAGAGGGGCTGTACGCCGGCCGGCGGCGCTGCTACACTGTCCCGCATGCGTGGTTGGTCTGCGTCGGGCGAACGAACGCTGCTGGATTTCGAGGCCCTGGGCTTCGGCGATGTGCTGATGCTGGGCCGCTATGCCTACGCCTGCGCCCACCCGCCGCTGCTGCCGCACTCTCACGGCGCGGTCTACGAGGTCTGCATCCTGGAGCGCGGCCGGCAGTCCTACACCGTGGCCGGCAAGCCTTGTCACCTGATTGGCGGCGACATCCTGATCGTGCGCCCCCACGAGGTGCACGGCACGGCGGGCGCGCCCGAGGAGCGCGGCGTGCTGTACTGGCTGGAGTTCCGCGTGCCCGGTCGCCTGCAGTCCTTTCTCGGCCTGGCCGCCGACGAGACCGAGCGGTTCATCGCGGCCTGGCAGAACCTGCCGCGCCGCAAGTTCCGCGGCGGCGAGGGCCTGCACGCGGGCTTGGAGCGGGTCTTCGCCGTGCATGCCGACCAGGGGAACCCGCTACGGCTCATCGAACTTCGGAACCTCCTGCTGCGCCTGCTGCTGGACATCCTGCGCCTCGGCTGCCGCCCGCCGTTCGACACGGCCGAGGCGCCGATTCTCCGCGCGCTGGAGCAGATCGAGGAGAACCTGGGCGAGGAGTTGCAGCTCGAACCGCTGGCCCTGGGGGTCGGGCTGTCGCCGTCGCATTTCAAGACCGCCTTCCGGCGCGTGACCGGCGTGCCGCCGGCGGAGTACATTGCACGGCGGCGGATCGAGGTGGCTTGCGATCGGCTGGCCTGCACGGATCAGCCGGTCACCCAGCTGGCCTTCGACCTGGGATTCTGCTCGAGCCAGCATTTCGCGACGGTCTTCAAACGCTTCACGGGCAAGACCCCGGGCCTCTACCGCAAGGGCGTGTGTGGCGAGACCTTGTCGGGGCCGCCGCCGGTTGGCGCCGGCGTGGGTTTCCATCCCGTGGCAGGGGGCGGCGAGGGACACCGTGTCAGATTGACGAATAATGAGGTCCGAATCACGAAGGAAAGAAATGAGGACCTGGCCTAACCTGGCGGCTTGGGGAACGGCGCTCTGCTGCGCGCACGTCCTGACGGCCGCTCCGTGGGAGGGCGTGTACTACCAGGCGGGGAAGGCGGGTTCCGTGTAGTTTCGGCGTGCTATGGCCGGGCGACTGGCAACTCGCCTTGCGGACGAGGGACCGGACGCTGCTCGCGACGAACCTCGTCGTGGCCGGCGCCAGACCCATTGTCGTGGACATGGCCTGGTCCGAATACGCGACCACCGCCGGTGCGAACCCCGCCGCCCGCCGCTGAGCGTGGCAGTCCGCCCTCGTGCCTGGCACCGGGCCCAGCCGGTGACTACCTTGCTTGCATGGGGTCCCACCGACCGGCATTGCCTCGGTTCGACTCCACAGGCGCGAGAACAGCCAGGCGCTGTCCCGTGGTCGTCACGGCTTGCGCTTCAATGGTGTCGCCCAGTCTGGAACCCGGTTAGGCTTGATCTCGATTCTCGGGTAGCCGTGGAGCTCGTTCAGCGTGATCATGACTCCCGGGGTGGGAACAATCCAGACGCCGACGCGAGGGTTGGGGTGCTCCTGCTCGAAACTCCTGAAGCGCACATTGACGCACGCGCGCAGTTCCTCGACCGTGATCTGCTTGGCGAGATACTCCGCAACGAGGAGCGACGGGGCACCCTCGTACTGCGAGAGCGAGATGGAACTTGGCAAGACGGCTGATGTCTTCGATGCAGGCCACAGCGCAGCGTTGTTGGTGAGTGGTTGGAGAACGGCCTCGACCGGAGGAATCCACGCCGTCCTACGATCCTCAGATCGTGCATCCATGACCAGACAGGCCAGAACGAGCAGGATGTACTTCAGCATCTTCGCAACTCCTTGATGGTCATCTTGATACAAGACGTGGTGACACCTGTCAGCGCCGTTTGGCACGCGGTTCGACCATCTGCCGCGTGACGCTAGCTGGGGCGCGATTCGAAAGCAAGGCGATTGCCATTCCCTTTGGCAGTCCGCCCTCGTGCCTGGCACCGGCCTCCGCGCCTTCTCCGAAGGCGAGGGCGGCTGCCTGGCTGAAGACGGGCAGCGTGCAGTTTGCCATCCGGCGCTGGGCCTCGGAGAGGCCCGCGCTACCTGGCGCCAACGGCCGCGCCGTGCCCGCGTGCCTCCCTGATGGCGCTGTGGGCGCGACGGGTTTGAGCCCTACGGGGGAGGGTTGCGGCGTGCCGGGGGTTCCCGCTGTCTCGTCCTCCGCATGCCGACGCCGACACCCGCGACGAGCCCGGCGTAGACGCCGAGGTGTATCCACCAGACCGTGAGGAAGCCGGGCAGATCCTCGGCCGATAGGGTATCCGCGAAGCGTGCGGCGAAGTGAAAGGGATCGGACTGCCGGAAGGCGAGCGGGAGGAGTATCCCGAGAAGCGCAGCCAGGGCCAACGGCACCCAGAGGTGCTTCAGGACCAGCAGGCACCGCTCGCGGGCCGGCAGGCGGCGCAGAACGAACTGCCAGATGACGAACGCAATGACCGAGGCCGAGAACCCCGCCTGAGCGCCGAGGATCACGGCCTGTTGCTTGATGCTACCAACGCCCGCCAGCCCCTTGCCGATCGCGAAATAGGCGGGAGACAGTTCCGACGTGATGGCGTCGTTGACCGCGCCGCAGAGCGCTCCCAGACCGCCGACGAGGAAGATGAATCCGTATTCCCAATGTTTGCCGCCCCGGCCTTGCCTGGCGAACCGGTCGTGCAAGACGACCGCAACAGCCAGGAGCACAAGCGCGGTAACACGAAGTGAGTAGGGGACGGTTGTCATTCGGTTGACCGATCCAAGACACGTGCAGTGAAGGTAGTGTCGACACCGTGTGAAGGCAAGGCGATTGCGGGTGCGGGGAAGGACGCGTGTCCCGTCTGCTCCCTCTCCCCGCCGGGGCGAGGGAGGAGCACACGCCGCCCACCATGCCTGGGACCGGCCGTAGCGAATGCCAGACCGGAACGCCGCCAGCTACGCCGTGTGCGCAGCGTATCGTTAACCCGCGGGGTTGCTTGCGTTCGTCAGCCCCCCGGCTCACCTCACGACGAACAGCGTCCCCGACGGCGGGCGGACCAGGTCGTAGCCCACGGGGCCGCGCGCCCAGTGCGCGGCGAGCGCGCCCGGCGGCAGGGCCACGCCCCACAGCGCGACCTCGTCAATCAGGCCTGCGAAACGCATGCCGGCGATGCCGGTGGGATCGGGCCCCCCCGCCGAGTCGGCCAAGGCCAGCCCCTCGGTGGCGGTCTGGAAGATGGTGCCATTGTAGGTGGTGCTGCCCACCTCGAGCCCGTCACAGTAGACCCGGACAGCCGTGCCGTCGGTCACGCCGGCGACGTGGTGCCAGCCCGTGTCCAGACGGTAGGCGATGTTGGCGCGAGCCTCGAGCTGCGCGTTGTTTGCCTGGTTGATGAACAAGTCCACGTCGCCATCGCGCAGCGCGAAATGGTAACCCATTTGCCCGCCACCCCAGTTCAGCACGAGGCGGTTCCAGCCTTTCGCCGGATTGTCCGCCTTGACCCAGGCCTCGATCGTGAACTGGTTCGGGAGGACGATGTCGGAAGAATGGGGCGCCGCCAGGTAGGCCCCGTTCAGCCGCGCGCCGATTTCGACCTTGCCGGCCTCGAACGTAACCGCCCCGCCGACGGGCGCCAGGTCGTCGGCTACTGCGCCGCTGTTGCGTGTGGCCCGCGGCGCCGCGTCCATGGCGTTGTTCTCGAACGGGTAGTAGGCCAGCAGGCCGGCGGCGGGTTGGAGGCTGAGCATGAGCGCCGCCCGCTCCTGCATGTAGGCCTGGCTGCGGGCGACGTTGTGGTGCACGCGTACCTCGTCGATCAGCCCGGTGAACGGCGAGTCAGCCGTGCTGCTGCCGAAGAAGATCAGGTTGGCGCTGTTGGCGACCGTGCCGTCGTAAGCCACCTTGCCCACGTTGTAGCCGTTCAGCCAGAGCCGGACGGTGCCGTTGGGCTTGCTGCCGCCGTCCGTGTCCGCCGGATTGGCCGTGACGGCGAGGTGATACCAGTGACCGGCGCGGATGGTGCCGGCATCCACGTTCACTGCCGCGCCCCCCGCCTGGCCGTGGAAGATGCTGGCCTTGCCGTCGCGCACCGCCAGGTGGAAGGTGTCCGGGGTGGTCCAGTGCAGCATGACGCGGTTGAACCCGCCGGCGGTTACGACATCCGGTCTGATGAAGGCTTCCAGCGTGTAGCACGGCGGCACGTCGGCGTCGGCGCCGTCGGCCGCGCCCACCCACTGCGTGCGCGTGGCGGAGTTCTGGCCGAGGCGCAGCGCCTTGCCCACCAGCCCCGTTTCGTAGTCGTTGGCCGGCGGCGTGATGATCGCGTTGGCGTTGTTGCGCGCCGACAGCGTGTCCGCAACCGCGCCTTCCGTGGCCGTGTCGCTGAGGCTGTTCTCGAACTTGTACTCGATCGCGAGCTCCGCGGGCAGCAGGGCGGCGCGGCTGCGCACGTAGGCCTGGTCCTTGGCCTCGTCGTGAATGATGAACTCGTCCACGAGGCCGGTGAATTGCGCGCCACTATAGCCCAGGCAGAAAGGCGAGGCCGTGTTGATGACCGTAATGGCGGCGCCGCTGTAGACGAGGGCGCCATCCACCCACGCCTTCAGCCCCGTGGCGGCGCTGTTCGCCATGGCCAGGTGGTGCCAGTGGGCGGTGTTCAAGGGCTGTCCGGCCTGGGGAATGACCGAAGCGCCATTGACGTAGAGGTCGAACTTGTTGTTCAGCAGGGCCCAGTGGATCTGGGCGCCCGGATCCCACTTCCACACAAGTCGCTTCCACCCGGCCGAGCCCAGCCCGTCCTTGATGAAGCACTCCATGGTCCACGCCGCGGTGTTCAGGTCCAGGTCGTTCGCGTCGTTGGCACTGAGGTAGCCGCTCGCGAGGGACATGGCCCGGCCCACGACACCACCCGTGTAGCCGATCGTGCCGATGGCCGTCAGGTTATCGGTCGTGGCGCCGCCCGTTGCCGTGTCGTTCCCATTGTTCTCGAACGTCCAGTGCGTAAGGATCGCCGCCCGCAGGTCCGTGCCCGACCCCAGCATCACGCCTACCGCCAGTACCGCCAGCCACGACCTGCATGCGCTCATGGAGCACCTCCGAATTGGCAGTCAGCGACTGCAACTCCTAGTCCTGATACCTATCGGGCTAATCTAGCCTATCCGTACCGATTCCGCGTTCGCGTGCGTACTTCGGACGCAAACGAACGCAGCATGCACTTGCCACCTTTGTCACGCGCGAACCGGGATATTACCGCACAATCAGCACGGTGCCTGGTTTCAACGCCTGCGCGGACAGCGTGATCGTCCTGGGATTGGACACGTTGTCGTACCCGATGACGAAAGCCGCCGCCGATCCGGCGGGGGTGAGCGCGGCCCCCGCGGGCAGGTCCGCGAAGGCGCCGCTGGTGGGGCTGGCGCTGCTGACGATCGTGAACACCGCGCCCGGGGCCGGCGCGTAGCCGGGGGCCACCGCGAGTGAGAGCGTGGTGCCGTCGAGTTGCAGCGCGCCCGCGCTCAGCGCCAGTTGATCGTATTGCGCGCCCACGGCCGGGCCGGCCAAGTTCACGTGGAAGACCGCCCCGCCCGCCAGCGTGACGTTGTTGTTGACGTGCAGGACGGCCGTGCCGTTGGTGCCGCCCGGCGCCAGCGTGCCGCCGCTGTCGACCCCCACCGCGCCCGCGATGGTCCCGCCGCCTCCCAGCGTGCCGCCGCTTGCGACGGTGTACGCGCCCGCGGCCGTGTGCGCGCCGTTGACCAGCAGCGTGCCGCCGTTCACCGTGGTCGCGCCACCATAGGTGTTGGTGCCGCTCAGCGTCTGCGTCCCCGTGCCGGCCTTGACCAGATTCACGATGCCCTGCTCGATGGTGGCGTCCGTCCCGCCCGCGGCCACGCTGCCGTGGATGACGCCGGAGAATGTTCCCGAGCCGTTGTTGGCGCCGACCGTCAGCGTGTCGCCCGCGACACCGTGCCCGTTCCAGGAGTTAATCACGTCGCCGTCGCCGGTCAGCGCGTCCACGCCGATGTTCTGCGCCCGGATCGCGAAGAGCCCGCCCGCGGCGACGTGCAGCGCGGGGTTGCCCGACCAGGCGCCCGCGAGGTTG
>CAYOBW010000259.1:0-10306 GCA_964402115.1 uncultured Victivallales bacterium | reverse complement strand
TTCATGGCGTTTCATCCCTTCCTAGAACACTTCATATCTTCACCGCCTCGCCCTCTTGAGCGCCACACCGTTCACGTGCGCAATCAGCTCCCCGGTCATGGCATCCCTTGCGGTGCGAGCTTCCTCTTGGGCATACAGATTCTGCCACTCCCTGGAATCGCGCTTCAAATCGTAGAACTCTCCCGCGACAACATCCTCGGCGCGGACAATGCCCGCCGTCACGCGCTCCCGGGGAAACGTGAGGATCAGCTTGCGATCGGCCGTGCGCCACATGAAAGACACCTTCGTCGGCTGGTCGTTGAACTCGCAAAAGCCAGCCGCCCGGGCAGCGGGCCCAAGGAGGTTCAACCCCGGTTTGCCGCTCACCCCGCGCACGCCGGCTGCCTCCAGCACGGTGGGGAAGATGTCCAGCAGCTCCGCCGGCCGATGATCCAGCGTCCCTCGCCGACCGACGGGAACAGCCGTGCCGGCGACAATCAGCGGCACGCGGACACTCGCGTCGAAAAGACAGTACTTGTTGAAGCGGTAGTAGCGCTCGCCCAGCATCTCGCCGTGGTCGGACGCATAGACGATCAAGCAGTTGTCCAGCAAGCCCTTGGCCCGGAGCTTGTCCATGACCCGCCCGAACAGGCTGTCCATCCAGGTGCAATTAGCCCGGTAGCGCAGGACCATCTGCTGCCATTGCTCCCTGCTGGCCCTGCTCCAGAACGAGCGGTACAGCTCCTCCCGGTTCAGCCCCGTGGCGTGGCAGGGCTCAACGAGGCCGACAGGGGGCTGCTCCGGCACGGGCATCGCCCCCAGCTCATAAAAGCCCTCATAGCCCGGTGGCACATTGTGCCCCGCGTGCGGCTTCAGGAACGAGAGATACAGGAACAGGGGGCGCTGCGCGTCCAGCCCGTTGTCGAGGAAGTCCAGACAGCGGTTGAAGGTCCATCCATCCCGGTGATCCGCCTCGGGCACCCGGCTGGTGCAGCCCAGGTAACCCGCAGGCTGCTCCTCGCCGCCGCCGTAGTCCTTCGTCTCGGCATGATAGCGTTCCAGCCCGCCGGGGTTGTCCTGGCTCATCAGGACCGCACCCTGCTCCGGATCCGTCGACGCGTAACGCACTTCGAATCCCCGCGTCGAGCAGGACTTCGCCGCCCAATGCGTCTTGCCGAATCCCGCGGTCTGGTAACCGGCCTTCCGCAGGACCTCCGGCAGCGCGTCGCAGGGCAACTGCGTATCGCTCAAGCCGGGTGCGTTGCTCAACACGCCCACCTGGTGGGGGTAGAGGCCCAGCATCAGGGAGTGGCGGCTCGGAACGCACATCGGGGCCTGGCAAACCGCCTGGTCGAACAGGATGCCAGCCCTGGCCAAGCCGTCCAGCGTCGGCGTCTTGACCCCGGGGTCGATGCAGCCCAGGGCGTCCCAGCGATGCTGGTCATCCATGAGGAAGATGACGTTTGGCCGCCGGGCGCCGCTCGCCGGCGCGACGGGGTCGGCACACGACACGAGCGCCGCCAAACACACTAGCGCGCCCGCCAAGGTCCGCTTCGCCGCTATCATGATAGGCAGAGTCTCCACCACTCCGTACCGTTCCCCACGGCTCTACTGCGGCTGGCCGACCGCGCCCGGCTTTGCCGCGGACTCCGCCCAACTCTTACGCGCTTGCGCAACCTGCTCCTCACTCAGACCAAAGGCCTTCAGCACGCCGACCGCCATCATTTCGTTTCCGGCCGGATTCATGTGCACCCCGTCGCGGGTCAAGATTTTCGCCTTCGGATCGGCGCCGGCTTTCGCGATGGCGGCCTGCATGTCGGCGTTCAGATCGGCGAGGAGGCAGTTCTTCTCCTTCGCCAGTTCCCGCAGAAAATCGTTGTAGGCAATCAGCTTCTGGTTGTTCGCGTTGGGCTGGTCTTCACCGATCATGGTCGAGGTGAGGATCATCACCTTGATACCCGCGGCCAGGCACTGCCCGACGATGTTCGAGATGTTCGCCTTGTACTGATCGAGCGGGATCCCCTTCGCGCCGTGCCAGACATCGTTCACGCCGCAACTCAGGGTCATCCAATCCGGCTTCTTGCTCAGCACATCGCGCTCCAACCGTGCCAGCATCTGGTCGGACTTGTGCCCGCTGATGCCGGCCGGGATCGCCGTCGCCTTGACACCGTTCGCCTCCAACCCGCTGATCACCAGCCTCACATACCCTTTTGGGGCGGCGCCCGCCTGAGTAATCGAATCGCCCATGAAGGCGATCTTCTGCCCGTCCTTGACGGCCAGATCCCCTGCCCGCGCCGCCACCAAGCCAATCGACCCAATCGCCAACGCCACCACCGCCGTGATCCGTCCACTGCTTATCATCTTGTGCCTACCTCATTCATGAGTGTTTGAGTAACCGCGCCGTTCGCGGCGTTCGTGGTCCAGTCTCCTGCTTTCGCCATGCCGGGTCAATGCCGTTTCTGCCTGCAACGCGCCTGGGCGCGCGGAATTGCGCTTGAGTGCAACCAGACGCCGGGCTCCTCGTAGCGCGGGCCTCTCCGAGGCCCAGCGCCCGGTAGCGTCGTGTACGCAGCCTGTCTTCCCACCAGCCAGCGGCCCTCGCCTTCGGAGAAGGCGGGGCTACCAGCCAGATGCAACAAGCCACCAAATGCGGCTGCGCCCCGCAAATGCTGCGCTACCGCTTTGCCTGCCCCGGCCCAATGCTCAGCAACTCGGGCTGCGTCGTAGCGCCCTCAATGGCTTTGATCGCCTCCCTGACCGCGCCCACTCTCCGATCGTTCAGTTCGCCACTCGGGAATCTGCCCTTCTTGCATTGGTCGTTGAGTTCGTCGATCAGATCGTTCAACTGCGGCACCACGTCGCGGGCGGCTGAACCGTAGGTCTGTACCAGCTTCATGATCTCCCCGGTCCGGCTTTCGCTGCCGTGGCCGCCCTGCGTTCTGGCAAAATGGACACAGGCGCGCAGGCCCTCCTGGTAGCGGTGCTTCACCAGCGTCTGCAGCGCGGCCATGCGGATCTCGTTGCCGAACATCGTGTCGGCGGGCGCCCTGGTCATGACGGCGGCCAGCAGGTCCGGCGCCAACGCCGCGACATCCTCCGGCGTCAGGAGCGTGTCGAAGGTATGCCGCAACTTGCCCCGGGCCATGCCGTCGGCGTTCCCGGCAACAGCCCGGATCGCAGGATAGAGCAACCCACGGTCGATGCCCGCTATGGAATCCCTCAGCAGCCCGTCGAACAGCGCGGCGGCCAGCTCGCCGTGCGTGAGTTGAACCGGGTCGTCCCACACGATCGGCTTGGTCGGCTCGGCGGTGTCCACCACCGCCTTCAGCATGCCGGGCACGACGGGCTTGGCCGCGCGGCCCATGATCTTGAGCGCGCCTGCCGCCTTCACGCGCAGCCAGCGGTCCTCGTGCGTAAGCAGCCGCACCAGCACTGGCAGGGCGTTCGTGTCCTTGAGGTACCCCAGCGTTTCACACGCCCCCTGCCGCACAAGCGCATCCCTGCCTTCAGCTTTGCGGATCAAGTCGGCCACCATCGCCCTGGCTTCGGGACGCGTGGCCAGTTCCTCCGCAGCCCACCCCCTCACAACGGGCGACCAGTCTCCCAAGGCCGCCACGACCGCGTCCGTACTCGCCTTCCGGCGCTCAACATCGAAGCGTCCGGAGGCGATCGCTTCCCGCACGTCTTCCTTGCTCAGCCAGTTCGCCTTGTGCGCCTTCTTCCCCGTGATGTAGAGCTGCTTCAGGGGCATGGCGTAGTTCAGGACGTAGGACGCCGTCGGGCTCAATCCGCAGTAGCTGCTCGCCCCATAGTATGTGTTGTCATCCGTCTTGCCCGGGCCATACTGCTCGCCCCCGTCATACGTGAAGGAGCCATCGCACCGCCGCACCAGGTCCAGATGCCAGCGTGCCTCCTTCATGAAAGCGGCGGCGGCCGCCGGGCCGCCGGCATGGGCGCCCAGCGCGCCCCACAGGTAACTGAACCCCTGGCCCGTGTGCCCGTACTCGCGATTGGCGTAGCTGGCCGTGCACATCTTCGCGAAGAATCGCGCCGCCGCACTCTGGTCGCCCTGGATGGCAAAGAGGAGTGCGGTCAGCGCGTTCTTGCCGTTGTTCTCGTGATAGGGCCACGGCATGTGCTCTCCGTAGGGAATCGAGCCCTTGCCGACAAAGTAGCCGAAGAACCTGGACGCCCGCCAGATGGCCGCATCGACTTCGGGGTCCTGCACGCCGCACTTCCGGCCCATCACGATCGCGAGGTTGGCAATCAACCCGGCCTGGTTCAGGGCGCCGTAGGGGGCGATCGAGCCGTGGAGGCCGCCATCCTCCGTCCGCTCCGAGATGCCGTGGCCATACGTGCCGTACATGCTCTGGCCCCTGGCGAGGGCAACTGAGGATTCCTTGATCGCGTGCAGGACTTCGGAGTCCCCCGTGGTCAGGTAGTACTCGCAGAGGAACAGGCCTTTGTAGCCCCACTCCCAAGCCGAAAGACCGTTCTGCACATCCAGCTTCAGCGTCGGCGGGGCGATGGACCGGGCATACGCCTGCACCCTGGGCAGGTAGTTCGCGTCGCCCGTGGATAGCAGCGCCAGGCATTGGACGGCGCCCCACAGGTCTCCGCTGATCTTCTCTTTCTCCAGGGCCTTGCAGGCGTCGGCCAGGATCAGCCGCGACTTCGGACAATCGTACGGCGCCGTGTCGCTGTACGCACCCATGACCTTCAGCTTGAGGCAAACGTTCTCGGTCTTCCCATCCCGGTAGCGCACCAGGTTCAACAGGCCCTTGCTGGCCGTCTGCTCGGCTTCCGTCAGAGCGCGCCCGAACGCCTGTCGGGCGTCGCCCTCGAACGGCCTCCCGCGGACGCCCAGGATCACGTCATTGACCTGCATCACGCCATCGGCCGGCGACTTGGCGCCGACGTGGGTGACCAGGATCTGCCGGCTGTCCGTGGTCGTGCGCCCCTGAACGCTATCGAGATAACTCGCCGGGCGCGTGTAGATCCACCCGCGCAGTCCCGTGGCGCCGAGGTTGTAGGTCAACGCACGATCGACCGCGTTGCTCCGCGTGAGGTCCGGCGGCACGCGCGGCGGCTCCGCCGCAAGGGCGCTGGCGGTCACCAAGGCGGCGGCGAATACGGCGGGAACGAGCAACGAGGTCGTTCGTGTCACGTGTCTGTCTCTCATATCCGGTGGTCTCCTTCGTTTGCAGAGCAGTACCGAGGCGTGGGCGGCTGCAACCTTACGGCAACAGTCCCACCATCGCCTTGCCCAGGGCCTCGCCGACCAGAAAGTACGTCTCCGCGTTGCCGAACTCGTGGTGGCCGTGGCCGGGGTTCGGCGATTCCTCGGGCTTGCGGACGAAATCATGAGTCGGCGCAAAGGCGACCGTCCCGGCAAACTCCGGCCGCGCCGCCACGGCAGCCTGCGCCTTGCGCAGCGTGGCCCACTCACCGGGCGCCTCGACCCACGGACCGGTGAGCTCGCCAATCACCACGGGCAGCTGCGGCGCGTTGAACTCCTTGCGCACATCGTGGATGAGGTTCACGAGGTTCTGCTCGTACTGCGGCACGGCGGTCCCCGGCTCGCAGCCGTCGTTCCAGCCATGGTACCAGACGAATCCGGCAAGCTCGCAACCGCCGCCGTCGTAGGCCGGGAAGTCCGTCTTCAGATTCGCCATGGCAGCACGGGCTTCCGCGACCATCCGCGTGTAGTAAGGCCCGACCACACCCCCGGAGCTGGGCGGGCGGAAATCCTTGAACAGGCTCTTGCCCCCCCACGCCGTCTTGACGAGCAGCACCTGGTTCCCGCAGCGGTCGCCGATGACGTGACCGAACTGCAGCTCCGGACCGAAGTGGTGCGGGTCGCCATAGACCGAGAACCCGAAGCCCAGCGCACCCGCCAGCAGCGGACCCCGCTCGCGCTGATAGCGCACCCAGACGTCGTCACGCACGGTCCACTTCCCGTCGGCGCCCTTGAGATGCCGGAACCGCTCGCTTTTGGCCGGGTCGAGCATCAGCGCGGCAAGCGTGCCGCGGCCCTCGTTATAGTCCTTGCCGGTGAGATCCACCACGGCCTGGCCCTCCATATTCGACTGGCCGGCGAGAATGAAGACTTTGACCGGGCTCTTGCCGCCCTGCTTCGGTGTTTTGCCCCCGACAGTCTCCTGGGCCAGCCCCGCTGCAGCGAGTACGGATGCGGCGGTAGCAGCGGCAAGGATGGTTCCGGTGTGTCTGCTCATGGCGTTGCGTCTCCTGTTTGTGGTTGAACGGTTGTGAGTCAGCGGGACGGCTTCACGGGCAGAATCGGCACGTTGCAGAAGGTGAGCGCGGCGATGTCGTTCTCTCCGACGAGCAGACTCTCCTGGCTCCACGACTTGCTGTCGAGGTAGGTGAGCGTCCGTGCAGCCGAAGCCGCGGTCAACTTCAGCGTGACAGTCCCGCCGGAAACCGAGCCCGACGCGACCTTGCCCTTCTCGCCATCGAGATAGAACTCGCTCACAAGGGCACTGCTCCACTTCACGGGCTGATCGAACTCCATCACGACCTCGTCCTGCCTGTCGCTCGCGAAGTACGCCCGCTTGAGATTCGGCGGCGTGACGGGGGCGGCGAAAACCTTCCCGTAGTTGTCCTGCTCCACCAGCGGACGAATGAGGCGGGCCATCTCCGCATACCCCGCGGCAGGGTAATGCGCGGGACCCGGGGGCCGGATGCCCAGCGTCGACATGATCCCCATGTTCGAGAAGCAGGTCGGCAGGGTCCGCTGCACTTCCCTCAGCAGGTTGTCGGATCCATCGACGCCCATGGAACAGGATTTGGGCCAGATCTGGAAGATGTAATAGTGCCGGAGGTTCGGGAAGTCCTGCTTCCACCCGGCCGCCAGGTCCACGAAGTACGACCGGTACGTCTCCCAGCCGTAACCGCCGGTGGGGCCATCCGCTCCCTGGTCGTTTTCCCCCTGGTGCCACAGGACGCCGCGGATGCCGTGTGTCAACCGGGCTTGCCGTACGCGCCACAGCAGCCGGCCGTAGATGGTCGTCACATCTTCAGGATCCGCCGGATTCCGCTGGTGCTGGTCGACCCGCGTCCCCCCAACCGCACCGTTGAGGATGCAGATTGGGATCTGGTTGTCGTCCACCAGTCGCCGCGCCAGCTCCATGCCCCAGTAGCCGATCTGCAGCTTCCCGCCCTGCCGGTTGCGATGGGTCGCGTTGCCCCACAGCTTCAGGCGGGCGCCCTGGGGATCCCCGGCCATGCTGCCGAAGCTGCGAATCCAGTCGCTCGTGAACGTCGGGTCTTCCTTCCCGAAATCCGTCGCGTCCGCGTTCGATTGACCGTTGATGAGGTAGGCATCCCCGCACACCAGGTTGCCCGCCCTGTGCAGAACCGTCTCCTGGTCCCCGTTCCTCGCGCCGAACTCCACCCGGTACTTTACCAGCCCCGGCTTGAGCGGGACGGACAAGGCGTACGCTTTGCTCGCGGCCACCTTCCGGCTCACGCTCTTGACCAACTCGTCTCCGGCATAGAGCCGCAGGAAGACGGCCTCCGCGGTTTCCCGCAGGACGCCGGTGCAGTGCAGCGTACCGACGTTCCTGTCATCGCGCGCATAGAACTGGTTCTCCTCGGGCAGCTCTTCGCCCGCGGGCACGCTCTGCACCCACGCGTCTTTCGCGGGCTCCTTCACCCGGATCGTGGTGGAGGCTGTCACCCCCGCGCCACCGTTGCGGACGGTCAGCGTGACGGTCAGCACGCCGCTGTTCTGCGCCCGCTTGAGCACCAGCTTTCCCGGAACGCACTCCTTGATGACAGCGATATCCGAAACCGTCCAGGCGTAGTCCAGCTCCCCCGCTCCCTTCGCTGCCATCCGGGCCAGGTTGGAGACGACGGGGACGATTTCGATGGTCTCCCGGCCATCCCAGCGCTTCGGCGCCTTCAGCGTGAAGACGGGCTCAGGCACGTCTTCCTTGACCCGTACGGGAATCTCCTTCGTCTTGACCCCATCCGGGTAGACCGCCTTGAGCAAGAGGGTGTGCGACTGGTCGCCGTTGACCCGACCGGCCTCGAACGTGAAAGAGAGCCGATCCACGGCAACAACCGTCTCCCGGCCGTCGCTCTTCAGAATCCAGTACAGCTTCTGCGCGCCGCCGGCCGTAGCCGTCACCACGGCCGATTGCGCCTCCGCAACGGCTATCTCCGTTGGCGCCACCGAGAACGTAGCGCCGGGCTGCACCAGCAGCCCAACCAGGGTCTGCGAAGGCTTCTGATTCTCGTACTCCAGCCGGATCCAGTCGGCGGAGCGAACGACCTTGGAGATGCGCACCTCGTCGAGATCGCCGATGAAGTTATAGTTGTTATACCAGCCGCCGATCCACATCTTCGCCGGGCTCCGGATGTTCAGGGGCGATCCGTCGGTCACCGTCGTGCCGTCGAGCGCGCCGTTCACGTAGATCCGCGACTCGCCTTTCCGATAGGTGTGCACCACGTGCACCCATTGGGCCATGGAAAGTGCGCTGCCGCTGGCGACATTGCCGCCCGAGAAGTAGCAATCCATGCGGATGTGTGGCGGACTCGCCACAATCATGACCACTTTCCCCTGCGCCTGCTCGTTGCCCCAGGCGAGGATGTTGCCATTCGGCTTCTCCGCCCGGAACCACGCCGCGGAGCTGTGCGACTCCGAACCGGATGGATAGTTGGAGATCGCGTCCCCGCAAGAGAACCCCTGCTGCCCGGCGAAATGCCGCGCCAGCCCGATCATGCCTGCGGCCGGCGTCGTGCCAACGTCCCTGGTCACGAGGGTGCCAACCTCGTCCGTCGCCGACTCGTTCATGTGCCAGACGCTGAGATACCCATTCGAGGCGTTAAAGACCGCGGTGCCGTTGGATGCACGGGGCGCGTCGGCCTTCCCCCAGTGCATGCGCAGCTCCTGCCGCGCGTTGCCCCGGATCGTCGGCACGCGGACCCAGATGCTGGCCGTACCCCCTACCGCGTCCCACTGCTCGATCTGGTACGGCAACGGATCTCCCGCACCGGTGGAGAAGCGGATGTCATCCCCTCCCGGCCTGGCCTGGCTGAAATCGAAGAAGTCGCGGTGCAGCCGCACCAGCAGCGGAAATCCGTCTTCCGACATCGAAGCCGGCAAATTCGCGCCTTCGGGCGTGGTGAGAATGTGGAGGGAACCGGCATGCTGCCAACCGGGGTACTGAGCCAGGGCGTTGGTCATGGTAGCCACGAACAGGACCGCGCCGCAAAGCGGTGTCTTTATCATCATGTAAACTCCTCCATTTCCTTGTCATCAATCACCGCGTCGAAACGAGGATGGCGGCCAATGCCGGCGATCTCCTCGACGGTGGCTTCGGGGTTGAACCTAATCCTATCACCCACCCAGGATGACATACTCGACATGCCGAACTGAGGTGCAACGACTTACGACTACGGCGTGAGGCTTATGGGCGGGAGACGTACCGACAGCAACGCCTGCCACCCATGGGCGCGGATACTATGGCGGTGCGGGCTTGCGGTCAAGGCCTCTTCGGAGGACGGCAAGCGGTTCTCATGATGGCCATTGGCTGGTGTCCGAGACCGGCTGGAAGCCTGGACTCCAAACGGGTTTCCGGCGCCTGTACGACGGTCGAAGTCTCGCTTTCAGCGGCCCCCTCTGCACGCGACGAGACCGCCGGTCTCTTCGCGCTTGCCGGGACGGCCTGGGAGGAGCGTCCTACGTTGGACGGCGCTCCGGCGCCGTCCCTGCGCACTGCCAGCCCGTCCGTTGAAGTCCCAGACAAGGTAAATGGCGCGTAGGAAACCCATTCTGGCTACTGACTCCTGAATTCTGGATTCTCGATGAAAAACCTCGATCTTCTCCGCACTCAAGACTAGATTCTTCGCCCATGAAAACCTTACACCAGCTCTCGCATGGAGTCCTGCTCCCGCTCACCGCACTCCTCCTTTCGGCCCAGGTTCAGGCGAAGCCCCTGCAAGTCTTCATCCTCGCCGGGCAGTCCAACATGCAGGGCCATGCCAAGGTCAGCACCTTTGAGCACATCGGCATGGACCCCGCGACCAAGCCGATGCTGGCGGAAATGCAGAACGCCGACGGCTCGCCGAAGATCTGCGAGCGGGTGTGGATTTCGTCCATCGGCTGCGGGGAAGCGGAGCAGACGGGGAAGCTGACGGCTGGTTTTGGTGCCACGACCGAGAAAATCGGGCCGGAGTTCACCTTTGGCCTCTACATGCGGAAGTTCACGGATGCGCCCATTCTGCTGATCAAGACCGCATGGGGCGGCAAGAGCCTGAACACCGACTTTCGCCCACCGAGCGCCGGACCGTACGTGTT